>SHUX01000060.1 GCA_009694475.1 Thermoleophilia bacterium | reverse complement strand
CGTGGCGTCCAGCAGAATGCCGGCCGCTAAGCCGGTTGCGAAGATCCGCACCGCCGTCTCGGGCGTGGCGCCGAGCGCAACGAAGGCGAGGAAGAGAACCAGCGCAGCGCTCGTCACGAGCCTGCCGGTTCGACCAATGCCAGTCACGATCGCCTTCGTGTTCGAGCCGGTGGCGTCGTACTCCTCGCGCATTCGCGCCAAAATGAAGACCTCGTAATCCATCGACAGGCCATAGAGGAACGCGAAGACCATCAGCGGGAGCCATGAGGTGATGGCGCCGGTCGCCTCGATTCCCCAGATTGGCTCCGACAGGTTGCCCTGCTGCCACGCCCAGACCATGATGCCCCAGGCCGCACCGACGGAGCAGAGATTGAGGATGATGGCCTTTAGTGGGAGCAGGAGCGATCGGAATTCGCGGGCCAAGAAGATGAATGTGATGACGCCGATCATCAGCAGCATCAGTGGGAACGACCCGTAGACGGCGCTAATGAAGTCGTCATTCTGAGGGCCGGCGCCTCCGACTTGTGGAGCCGGTTCGAGCTGCTCAGCGGCAGCGCGCACACGATCGATCGTGGCTCGCCCCTCTGGTGTGGCGCCGTCATCCTGCGGAATCACCTCGATCAGCGTCGTACCGTCTGCCTGCCAGCCGGCCGCAGTGGGCGCGACAGCGAGTCTGACTCCCTCGACGGCGGCGAGCGATTGCGCGGTCGCCGCTGCCGAGGCGGTCGTGGCGATCACCTCCATCGGCGTCACCGCACCATCGCCGATTCCCGAATCTTGGAGCACAAGGAGGGCATCGCGCGGTGGCCCCGACGAGGTCAGCGAGGTCGCAGCGGGCTCCCCAATAACAATCTGCGAGGCAGGTACGAGCAGTATCACGAGGATCGCAATGCCAACGATCGCAGCGATCCAACGACGCCGTACGACGAGTTCGGCCCAGCGTGTCCAGCCGCGACTCGCGGTGTCTTCATGTCGGATGCGCGGCCATTCAAGGCGCGGGCCAATGGTGGCGAGCACGACGGGCAGCAGTGTGATCGACACGAGCACGCTGATCGTCGGAATCAGCATGCCCGCATAGCCGATGCTGCGCAGGAACGGCACAGGCAGGATCACGAGCGCGAGCAGTCCGATCGCCACGGTGATGCCAGAGACGACGACGGCTCGCCCGGCAGTCTTCATCGCACGCACGAGGGCCTCATCACCCTCGGCTCCGAGAGCACGCTCCTCCCGCCACCGCGTCACGATTAGGAGGGCGTAGTCGATGGCGACGCCAAGGCCGATCAGGCCAACGAGGAACTGCACGATGATGGAGACGTCAGTCAACCGCGCGAGGATGCCCAGCACGAGGAACGTGGATGGGATTGCGACGAGCGCCACCATCAGCGGCGTCAGCGCCAGGAACGATGCGAACACGAAGATCAACACTGCGAGTGCGCCGAGGCCGCCGAACAACACCTCGATCAGCAGGCTCGGCCCCTCGCCGCCGCCGCTCTCGCCGGTCAGCATGGGGATGCCGGTCAACGCAATCGGAGCGCCAGCGACCGTGGCGTCCGCAACAGCTGCCTCGATCGCAGGCAACGCCACCGGTGCCTCACTAAACCCGCCAGCGGCCGGTCCATAGACGTACGCGAACGTGGTCCTACCGTCCTCGCTGATAAACCGTGGATCCTGCGTGTCGGGATAGCCGATCACGCGTAGGTTTGGTGCCGACTTCAGCACCGAATCGAGCACGCCCTGCAGCTCCGCCGTGGTTGCAGCGTCGCTGATCTTCGCACCCTCAGGAACCGTTGTGACGAGCACAACAGGTGGCATCTCGCCGCCGTTGCCGTAGTCCCTGACAATCGCCTCGTTCGCCGCAAACGCCGGCTTGTCGGGCACCGCGAACTCCTGCGACAACATGTCGGTGATGCCCGCTGCGCTGGCCATGCCACCACCGAGCGACAGCAACCAGAACACGACGACGATCAGGCGATGGCGGAGAACCCACCGAGTTAGGCGTTCCATGGAATGACCTCGTCGAGCGAAGGGGGCAACCGCGGTCGTCGAATGTTTCGCGGTTTAGGCGGCTGCGGATGAGCGAATCCTGACCGCCACCGGCAGAGCCCCATCATCGAGCATCCGATTTGCTTCACGTAGCTTGGGCGCGCGTCAGGCGACCACGCACGATGAGCGTGCTCGGGCCGCGCATCATGCCCAGCGGGTTCCACGTGATCCCGAGTGCGCGCGGTGCGATCGAGGTCTCGATCTCGACGGAACTTCCTTCGCCAATGGTCGTCAGGTGGGCATCGAATTCAAGCGGAGTGCTACCACCGGCGCCCTTGAGCTGGCCGAAGACATGAATGAAGGCGTCGTCTTGGGTGGCCGAGTGCGACTCGAAGCGGATTTCCGGATGATTGTCCACATCGAAGAAGTCCTTGGAGCGCAGGTGCTTGTCGCGCTGGCCGCTGCCGGTGTTGATGCTCGCGGCCTCGATCGTCAGTATCGCGGCCGGCGTCGCAGAAAAGTCGAGCGTGCCGGAGAAGCGATCGAAGCCGCCCTTCACGTTCATCAGTCCGAAGAAGTTCTTCTGGCGGAACTCGATCGTCGCGGTGGCGGGTTCAAGGTGCCATGTGCCGGTGAGGGTGTCCATAATTGGTGGGGCCTTTCCAAAGCATCACTATTCAGTTATTATCTGTAACCGGACGCATTATGCATAACCCTCTTACTTCGCACAAGAAGGCACTTCAACGTGCCCGGGCACAGCGAGTTCACCGTGCCTGCGCAGCCTCTTCCGGGAGAACGTCCGTTGCCTAGCTGTCCGAATCAGGTCGGCGACGTGCAGATCGATCGCAGTGCGCCCGGGCAATGCGCGGTCGTTCGGCAAACGCTCGAGCGTGTCGGTGACAAGTGGTCTGTCCTCGTCATCCTCGTGCTTGGCGAGGGGCCTCTGCGGTTCAACGAACTGCGGCGGTCGGTCACGGGTATCTCACAGCGCATGCTCACTCTGACCGTGCGCAAGCTGGAGCGCGACGGACTCGTGCAGCGGACGGTGCACACGCAGTTGCCGCCCCACGTGACCTACGGGTTAACGCCGATGGGGAGCACGTTCATCGACACCGTCGCCAGCATCGCGCAGTGGGCGCAGACGCATCACCATGAGATCGAGGAAAACCGCCGCGCATTCGATGCGGCGCAGGCCTCCTCCGATGGGTCGGCTGCTGCCTGACTCGCGGTGCTGGCCCTGCCACGTAGTTGGCGTGCAGCATTGGTTCCAAGCCCTGGGGGTCCTGGCACTGCTGCCGGGCTGCGGTTGAGACGACGTGTGCTGCGCGTGATCAGGTGTGGTTTTGTGTTCAGGGGTGTCAAGTCGAGCGGTGCTCGTCTTGAGCAGCAACGTCGTCGGCGTCGGCGAGGATTGACTGTGGCTCCGTGATTGTGGGGGCGCCGACTTTCGCGTTTTCTTGATGGTGATTGTCGGCTGACCGTGTAGTCGAAGCGAAAGCCACGTTTGTAACGATGCAAAATCTAAAAACACAACCGGTAAACCTCACGCATGAGATTACGGCGGCACTCGAGAGCGCCCGCATGCGCACGACAGACCTGTTGGCGCCGCTCTCCCGACAGGACCTGATCAAACAGGTCTCCCCATTAATGTCGCCGCTGATCTGGGACTTCGCCCACATCGGCCATTTCGAAGAGCTTTGGCTGCTTCGAGAACTTGGCGGACAATCACCAGCAGTTGCCGACCACGATCACGTTTACGACGCCTTCGCCAACGAACGCAGTGTGCGAGATCAACTACCGCTACTCGATCCCGAGGCCGCCGACGCGTTCTTGGAAAGCGTCCGTCAAAAAGTCTTAGAACTGCTGCCTCAACTGTCGCTCGATGAGAAAGACCCGCTGGGTGAGAAGAGCTTCATCTTCGGAATGGTGGTTCAACACGAACTGCAGCACATCGAGACGATGACGCAGACTCTGCAAATCGGAGGGCTTCCTGCCCCGGCACCATCACGGCCGCCACTTGTCTCAGCCAAAGGCGACATCATCGTCGAGGGTGGTCCTTGCTTGCTGGGAGCGGGCGCGGAGAGCCCCTGGGCTTACGACAACGAACTCCCTCAACACGAGGCCGTGATTCCCGCGTTTCGAATCGACCGTGGGCTGGTCACGAACGCCGAATACGAAGTATTCATCGATGCCGGAGGCTACAAGGACCGCAGCGTTTGGAGCGACGAAGGTTGGGGCTGGTTGAAAGAAGAACAGCACATCGACGGCCCGCTGTCCTGGGAACGCACCGACAACGAGTTCTTCCGGCAGCGTTTCGACCAGCACGAGGTGGTGCCACCGCACGAGCCGGTTCAGCACGTCTCGTGGTTCGAGGCAGACGCCTACGCGCGCTGGGCCGGTAAACGGCTTCCCAGCGAACAGGAATGGGAAAAAGCGGCGCTTGTTTACGGCCCAATGCTTGAGCACCTCAACGGTGCGGTCTGGCAATGGACGTCCTCGCACTTCGCCGCCTATCCCGGTTTTCGGGCGTTCCCGTACCCGGAGTATTCCGAGCCCTTCTTCGGCGACGAATATCGCGTCCTCAGAGGTGGCTCATGGGTTACGGATCCTGTCGTCGCGCGGTTGTCCTTCCGTAATTGGGACTACCCACAGCGGCGCCAGATTTTCTCGGGCATACGTTGTGCAGCCGATCTAGAGTGACCACTCCCCAACGGACGTCTTAGACGAATCCAGGCGAATCCTTGAGCACCAGAGGACTCGGTGTCAGTAGCTCCGGCGGATCTGCCGCGTTGTAGCCCGCGGGCGCAACATCGTTGGGCGCGTCCGAATGAAAGAGTGACGCAAGCACCTGGATTTGGGCGCGCCCGGGGCCGAGCTCGTGCTGGCCACCACCGTACATCGCGATCCCGCTCGATCTGCACTCTTCGTAGATCTCGAACAGCGCACGGACGCTACCGACCCGTGCCGGCTTGATGTTGATGGCATCCGGTCGTTCCGGTAACCGGCGGATATCCTCCACAGTCTGAATTTGAGTGTCCCAACTGACTCGAAGGCCGTCAACGATTTGCGGCGGGTCCTCGAACAGCGCCTCGGGGTACTGATCGAAGGCTCTTCGCACGAGAGCAACGCTTCCTTGAGCCTTGAAATCGATCACGTCGATCGGCAATCCCGGCTCGACACCATCCGAGTCGACCTTCAGCCGCAACCCGGGAAAACGACGCAGGTGGATGCGTGGGGGAGAAACAACAAAATGAACCGGACGAAGGCTACGACCGAGGAGTTCCGCGAGGCTCACGTTGGCCTGGCGAAGAGCAAGATCGAGAGCTGCTGCCTCAATCGCCCAGCGACGGTAGTTGCGTACGACCTCGTAGCGAGGCGGGCGGTCGAAGAGGTCGGCCTGATCGAGTCGATCCCAGACGTCGCCGAGTGTCGTTACACCTCGCCACAGTGCCTCTGTCGGCTGTGTGCACAGGCGGTCGTCATCCTGAAAGGTGACATCTTCTCCAAAACCCTCCATGCCGCGGCCTTTTAAACGAAGCAGTGTTGTACGTCGTACACCACCGATTGCAACGGGTTGCGAGAGGGCTTCAATGTCGCTCTCATCCAGCACGAGGGGCAATGCTGCGAGTCGCTCTGGCATTTGCTCAAACTCCATATAGAGATAGTCGCAGTCACGCGCCTCTCGCCCAGCCAGTTCGTACGGTTGATTCTGACCTGCGCTGGTTCAAAACGAACACCACTGCTATCGACAAACCATCCTGACCGAAACGGGCGGTCCCCATTCACTAACGTCACTGTGAAACTCTGGACTATTCGGTATGGCTTTGAAGGTAGGTTTTCGAGCTCAGACCGTTTACAACCCGGCCGTGCAGGCGCGTGTCGCCATCGTGTTCGGTCGGATTGCCTGCGTGCCGGTGCAGCACCTAAAAAGTAATCATCCTATGGTTGCCTTGAAGAAAAGTATTGTGCAAATTTTGTAAGTTACTAAATCGCGATTATTCAGAGTCGTTCTGCGACTGCGGTCATCAGTTGCTGTGTGGGGGTTCATGGGCCACAAAGCCGGTTACGGCCCAAGTCACTTCCCACGAATGGGACATCCCGGAGCACCGGCAGATATTTACGGGCCTCAGACTGGCGTGGGATGTCACATGAAGGCCAACCACGGCGAGATGGGCGTCCGCTCTTGGCGCCTTGACTGCCACGTGGTCGCAGGCGACCACGATGTTGCCGCGGGCGATCTGCGGCGGTCACTCACGGCCAGCACCCCAACTATCTCGCCCCGGTGGTTTTATGACGATGCCGGGTGTGCGCTGTTCGAGCGCATCACGAACCTCCCTGAGTACTACCAGACCCGCACTGAGCAGAGGCTTCTCGACGCCCGAATGGACGCGGTAGTTGAAGCCATCCGCCCCACCGAACTGGTCGAGATCGGTTCGGGGTCTGCAACCAAGACCCGGGCTATCCTCGGCGCCATGTCGCGGGCCGGTGACCTTCATCGGTACATCCCCTTCGACATCAGCCCGGGCGCCATCACCCAAAGTGCATCGGCGCTAGCGGTTAGCTACCCCGGCCTGCGGGTGCATGGCGTCGCCGGCGACTTCTCACGGCAACTCGGCAAAATCCCCCGGCGACCGGCAGGCGGTACCCGGCTGGTGGCCTTCCTCGGAAGCACACTCGGCAACCTCGAACCCGCGCAGCGGCGATCGATGGTGAGGCGCCTCGCCCGGCTCCTTGGTCCGGGGGATGCCCTGCTGATGGGAACCGACCTCGCCCACGACACCGCAGTACTGGTGAACGCGTACAACGATGCCCTGGGCGTCACTGCCGAGTTCAACCGCAACATCATCCGCCATGTCAACCGGGCGTTTGGGGGCGACGCCGATCCCGATGCTTTCGTTCACGTGGCCCGATGGAACACTCGGGCATCACGCATTGAGATGCATCTGCGCGCCAGCCGCGCAGTCGACTGGAACCTCCTGGGCCTCGACATCCGCGTGCATGTTCCAGAGGGGCGGACCATCCGCACTGAGATCTCCTGCAAGTTCACGTCCGGGGAAGTCGCCGCGCTCTATGCCGACGCCGGGCTCACGCCCATTAGTTGGGACGAAGACGCCCTTGGCCGTTACGCGATCTCGGTGGCTATCAAGGACTGATTGTCCATTCGGCGCCGCGATCACCGTGACACCCGCGCCACGTTGGCACTACGCGTGACCGCAAAGTTGGCAAGGAAGCACCACTCAATGTTGATCGCCGCACGCGTGTGTACGGCGTCAAGTGCAGGTCTGGAAAGCCGCTGATTGCCGGGCACGTCGAGCGCGACAGTGTAGAGATCGGCACGATCACGGCTTTCTCGTGGAGGCCGCACCTCGAGTGCGGCGTCGCGCACGTGAACGTCGTCGGCGTCGGCGAGGATTGATTGTGGCTCTGTGATTGTTGAGGGCGCCGACTTGTAAGACCACCTCAAGGGAGCCACAAAACGCTATGTACGGCGGGACCGGGATTCGAACCCGGGGCCCTGGCACTGCTGCCGGGCTGCGGTTTTCAAGACCGATCCGTTAGGCCGCTCCGGCACCCCGCCTCACTTGAATCCTAGCGTCCCCGTAGGCGCTGGTCGTCATGGGTCGCCTCTCGTCGCTCGGATTGCTACACGGATTGCTACACGACGGTTCGGTGCCGGAGCCACACTCGCAGCCCCGGCACCTAGCGTCCGTCAGTCGCGCGGTGGGTGGGCCTCCCGATCCTCGACCCACTTTTGGAGCGTCTCCGGGCGGAACAGGACGAGGCCGGGACTCACCGGCACTTGCGCGAGCGTCGGGCGGACGTGCCTATCGAATGACTCGGGGGACATCCCGAGGCACGTCGCCGCCTGCTCGCGCGTCACGAGGATCGGCGGCAGCGCGAGAGTCGGGAGGATGCTCGCACTTACCTGCACCCTCCGGCGCTCTCTCACCTTCAGCTCTCTCTCGGAGGTAGTCATCATCGACCCTCCGAGGGTGTTTTAGGGACACCGGACAAAGCGGACAAACCCGATGACCGCGTCCCCGCTTTGTCCGCTTTGTCCGCGCGCTCGTGGACTTTCGGATTGACGACCCATCGGACCTCCCGGGTGCCCGCCTTCCTGCCGACGAGCCGCAGGACGCCGTGAGGATCGACGAGCAGCGCGAGGCCGCTGTCTCGGACACCGTTCTGCGTCTCTAGCCACCGCACGGCCCGCGTTGCCTCTCGCGAGGTCATCTCGGTGATGCCGTGTCGGATGATCCACGCGAGGATATCTCGCGCCGCCCGCCGCTCTGCCGATTCGGCGGCTACCTCGTGCAGCACGAAAGCGTGCGGGATGAGGTAGTCCTCGGCGAAGCGGATCGCCCGCTCGACGGTCCCGTGAGACACGGGCGCCCGCACGCCGTCGGCGCCGTGCTCGGCCATATGCAGGAGGCCGGAGATGCGGGCGACGAGGCCGGGCATCTTCGATCCCCACGCGCGAATCGGCGCGAGGTCACCGATGAGGCGCCCCTCGTGATGATCGAGGCCGCGGAACGTATCGAATGATTCGCGGGCCTGCTCGTCAAGGCGCAGGACGTAGAACCCTTCGGCGCGATAACCGACGGACGCGAGCGCCTGCATCCTCTCCGAGTAGGCGCTAGCGGTCGAGGTTGGCACGCTCGCTGCGGTGGCCGTCCGCGTCCCGATCAGGTCGGGCGGGAAGACGGCCATGCAGCGGGCGATCAGGCCGAGGCCGACGGCGCCGGGGATCTCGCCGATCTTGCGGAGCGCCTCCTCCTGTAGTGAGACCGCGAGGGACCCTCGGGGCCGGTCAATGCTGATCGGCTCGCCCGTCTGACGGTCGACGCGGATGGAACTCCCCGCGTGCGCCTTCAGGAGCGGCTCGAGATAGGCGTCACCGCCCTGCCGGTAGCGCCCGCCGAACGTTGCGAAGACGCCGCCCTCGTCGCTTGCGAGAGTGATCGCGCCGCGCTGTTCTTGCATTAGTCGGAGATACCGCTCGGGCGTCACGTCCTCGGCGAACAGGCGCGGCAAGGGCCGCCGCTCCGACTCCAGGTCGCGGAGGCGAGCCTCAGCCACGGTGCGGTTACGCCGCGCCTCGTCTCGCTTCTCCTCGTCGCCGGTTAGGATTGCCTTCGCCTCGACGGCCCGGAGCTTCTTCAGCCCCTCGACGTAGGCGGCCGCGTCTCCGGCTCGCTCCTGCTCCGCCGGGGCGTACTCATCGCGGAGCACGCCCTCGGCGGCGATGATCGGCGCGAATACGTCGCTCATCACTTGCGACTTACGCGACCCGGATTCCATGATCGCGAGCGACCAGATACAGAGAGGCTCTACCCATCCGCCGACGTCAATCTCGACGGCGCGCTGAATCGTCGTCGCGACGGCGGCGAGGCTCATCACTCCGGCCATGTCGGCCGGGGTCTGAGTAGCCTCAGCCTCCGCGGCGACCCACTCGCCGAGCCAACCCGGAAAGACGTCGACGGGAAACGCGGGGCGCTCTCGTGCCGCCTCGATGGGCAGCGGGTCCAGCCACGGCTCGGACGCCGCCATCTCGACGAGCTGCTCCGACGTTATGAGCCTGTCCTCGGGGATGAAGGCAGCGCAGTCCATGCCGACGTTTTTCATCACCGACTTGACGATGCCCTCAACCTCGCGCTCCGGGATCTGCTCACGGCATTGCCTCTCGCCCATCACCTCGGCGAGCGCTGTCACGGCTTCCACGTCGGCGCCGTATCTCCGCGCCTCAGCGGCGGCTCGCCATATGACCGCGTTCCGCGTGCCCCTTGGCAGCCATGTACGGCCATCCTCATCGCGCAGGCCCTCCGCTGGGTTGGAGTGCCTCTCGGAATGCTCGCGGAGCATCTCCACGAGGACGGACGGGCAGGGCGCTAGGTCATCAAGAAACCGCGCGATGCCCTCCGCTGTCCCGTAGTCAGCGAACCGATATACCGCACCGCTCGGGTGCGGCGACGGCGGCAGGATGCCGTAGGACGACCCCGAGCGGACGTCGAGGTTCTCAATGCCGCAGAGTCTCGTGACGCCATTCAGGAGCACCGCTTCCGGCGCCTTGTAGTAGTAGTGCAAACCGCGGCCGGTCAGCACGACGCGGCCGCGAGATAGCGCCGCATCTCCGGCGCGCTTTCGGAGTGCAGCCTGGGCCGCGCCGGAGTCGGGATCGAACAGGATGAGGCCACTCGGCCCCATGTTCACGCCGATTCCGACCGCGCCCGGCGAGCGCTCGACACGCTGCCGAAACATCTCGGCGACCACAAAAGGATCGGCCGAGGCATCGAGGTTACCGTGCTCGGTCATCGGCCGCTTTGTCTTGCCACTCACGGGAAAGACGTACAGCCCGCGGTCGGCATATTTCACCGCCGCAGACTCGATGCTGATATTGGCGCTCATCGCGGGCCTCCGATCCCGAGCAGCGCGAGGCGGAGGCCGAGGTGCGTTGTCTCGATTCGGAGGTGGCCGAGCGCGTTAGCGCTCAGGCGTCCTCGTGATGAGGAGGGGTCAGCCGCGGAGAGGGCGCTCGTCGTGCGAGCGCGGCGGCTGGTCGTACGGGTCGTGCGGGTCGTGCTCGTGCGTGGCACGCCGGTGATGCGCGACGCGGTCGGGATATTGACGGGTCGGGCGATTCGATCCGAGCCGATGACGAGATCCCACGCCACGCGCGGGGCTCCGGTCGCCCACTCGGTACGCTCATCGGCTGTCGCTGGTCGGGTCGATCCGTCGGACAGCACGACGTTGACGCGCGAGCCATCGTCGAGGTCAGCCTCGCGATAATCGACGACGCTGCGCCGACTCAGTTTTTCGCGGATCGCGGCGAGTCGCCGCCTCCGCATTGCGGGCGATCCATTCATGGGTCGCCTCCTTTTCGATCATCCGCCTGACAGGCGGCCGGCAGGATTGCCGGTGCCATCATCTTACGCCCGGTATCGGCGGGTTCTACAGTCGCCTTCCGACAACGACAGCGGCC
>SHUX01000059.1 GCA_009694475.1 Thermoleophilia bacterium | reverse complement strand
ATCATGACCAAGCGGGCCTTCGAGAACGCGATTATGGCGGTCAACGCCTCGGGTGGCTCGACGAACGCTGTTCTCCACCTGCTCGCGATTGCGCACGAGGCCGATGTTGACCTTGATCTCGACGACTTCAATCGACTCGCGAAGATGACGCCACACATTGCCGACCTCAAGCCGGGTGGCCAGTACGTGATGGCCGACCTCGACAAGGTTGGTGGCGTGCCGGTAATCCTCAAGGAGCTGCTCGAGGCGGGTCTCCTGCACGGTGATGAACTGACGATCACCGGTCAGACGATGGCCGAGGCCCTCGCGGAGGCTCCGCACGCAGACGGCAAGATTGTGCATCCGTTCTCGAATCCCGTTCACGCCGATGGTGGCCTGCTCGTCTTGCGTGGCACGGCCGCGCCAGGTGGTGGCGTCGTCAAGGTCGCCTCGACCGGCATCCGCGAATTCCGTGGCCCGGCCCGCGTTTTCAGTGGCGAAGAGGCTGCAATGGACGCCGTCGTCGACGGCAAGATCAACGATGGCGACGTGATCGTGATCCGCGACGAGGGTCCAATCGGTGGTCCTGGCATGCGCGAAATGCTCGGTGTCACGGGTGCTGTGATGGGCGCTGGCATGGGCGAGACAGTCGCGCTGATCACCGACGGTCGCTTTAGTGGTGCCACCCGCGGTTTCTGCATCGGCCACGTCTGCCCGGAGAGCGTTGAGGGTGGACCGATCGGTCTGATGCAAGAGGGTGACATCATCAACATCAATGTCGCCGAGTTGCGCCTTGACCTCGAGGTCGATGAGGCCGAACTCGCCAAGCGTCGTGCGGTCTACGTGCGCCCGGAGCCGAAGTACGTCCGTGGCGCGCTGCACAAGTACGCCAAGCTGGTCGGACCGGCCTCGTTCGGCGCAGTGCTCGACTGATCTCTACAAACGACTGTTAGGCCGCGAGGGGACCGTCGTACGTGGCGAGCACCTCAAGCACGGCGGCTGCATGGCGTTCAAGAAACGCAGGACCGACACCCGGAAGCACGCTCAGGGCATCGGGCGTCGAGGGCTGCGTCGAGGCGATCGCGTGCAGCGTCGCGTCTTTGGCGATCACGTAGGCGGGCACTCCGGCGGTCTTTGCTGTGGCGCTGCGCCAGCTCTTGAGGGCAGCGACGAGGTCGGCGGGTGCATCGTCGGGGATCGGGGGCGCGGCGGCCTTGCGCGACGAGCGCGTGCGTGTCGCAGCCGTCTCGGCCAGCACGTCGACCGGGTCGCAGACATCGCAGCAGCGTCCGTATGCCTCGGGGTCTTGCTGGTCACCGAAGTAGCGCAGCAGCGTCAGACGCCGACACTCCGTTCCGGCAGCAAATGATTGGGCGGCATCGAGGCGGTCCCAACGACCACCGGTGATCCGCCGAGCACGCTGACGGACCTGATCGGCACGATCTGCGCCGAGCCCACGAAAGCGCATCCGACCACGCCAGAGTTGGCTGGAGCCGGGATCGAGTTCGACGGCGCCGACCGACTCGGCCGAGGCTAGCCATGCGCGCACGTTGTCGTCCTCGCCACCGAGCGCTCGCGCCAGCTCATTGGGATTGGCGGCAAAGGCACCCGTGTCGGCATCGGCGAAGGAGGCGAGCGCAGAGAGCACGCGGTTGACGTCGTCGGGTCCAAACTCGGCGCGGCGAATCAGTGCCCCCAAGACGCCGCGGTCGCCGCTGGAGTGCAACAGAACGCAGCGCGATTGCAGGCCGTCGCGGCCGGCACGACCAGACTCTTGCGAATAGGCCTCGATTGACTGGGGGAGGCCCCAGTGCCAGACCTGCCGGATGTTGGCCTTGTCGACGCCCATCCCGAAGGCAGTGGTGGCGACAATGATCGCGTCGTCCGAACGCATGAAGCGGTCTTGGCGCTGCTCGCGTACGTCGCGGCTGAGACCCGCGTGGTATGCCTCGGCGGGCAGCCCGGCTGTGACGAGCGCCTCCGCAACCATCTCACTGTCCTTACGGGTGCGTACGTAGACGATCGCTGGACGAGTCGCCGCGATCGCGAGTCCGTGTTCGAGCAGCTGGAGACGCCGCGCCTTACCACTCGCCTCGATTGCGTCGAAGGTCAGGTTCGGGCGGTCGAAGCCGGTGTGGATCTCGACCGGGTCCTGCAGGCTGAGACGGCGAACGATGTCGATGCTGGTGGCTGTCGTGGCTGTCGCTGTCAGGGCCATCACAGCGCCGGGCTGGAGCGCCTGGCGTACCTGGGCCAGGCGGCCATAGTCGGGCCGGAAGTCATGGCCCCATTCGCTCAGACAATGTGCCTCATCGACGACGAGCAGGTCGACGTGTGCCTGGGCCAGTGCCTCGGCAAAGCGTGCGTTCGCAAAGCGTTCGGGTGCCACGTAGAGCAGGCGAATTGCCGGTTCCTCAAGCAGCGTTGCTTGGCTGCCACCAAGCGAGGCGAGGATCGCATTGACGTCGTCACTGCTGGTATCGCTCGTCAGGGCGGCTACGTCGGTCCGGCCGAGCCGTCGCAACGCTTCAACCTGATCGCGCATCAAGGCGAGTAGGGGAGAAACCACGATCGTCAGGCGCAGCGAGCCGAGTGCCGGCAACTGATAGCAGAGCGACTTGCCAGAACCCGTCGGCATCACCACCAGCGAGTCACGGCCGTCAATCGCGGCCTGCACTGCCGCCTCCTGTCCAGGCCGGAACGCATCGTGCCCGAAGACGTCTTTAAGCAGGCTGTGGGGATCGGGTGTCACGAGGGCAGTCTACGAAGCGTCTCCCCCTACCGGTGTGCCGGTCTCGCGCCGAACTGTCACGCTCAGATCAGTAGGCAGGCGGCCTGCTGGCCAGCGCCACCGGCTGTGCGCAGCTGGGGATCCTCGCTCTGGCAACGGGCCTCGGCAACAGGACAGCGGGGGTGAAACCGGCAGCCACTCGGAATATTGATGGGGTTGGGCGTCTCGCCCTGCAGGATCTGCGGCTTCGTCGCACGATCGGGATCAGGTTGAGGCACAACCGAAACGAGCGCCTTCGTGTATGGATGCTGAGGGTTGCGAATCACCTCGAGGGCTGGGCCCTCCTCGACGACGCGGCCGAGATACATCACGCAGATGCGATCGGCGTAGTGGGCAGCCGTCGACAGATCGTGGGTGATCATCAGGATGCCGAGACCACTCTTACGCAGCTCGTCGAGCAGGCCGAGGATGCCGGCTCGAACTGACACATCGAGCATCGAGACGGGCTCGTCTGCGAGCAACAGCGTTGGTTCAAGCACCAGCGAGGCGGCGATCGAAACGCGCTGGCGCTGGCCGCCCGACAACTCGTGTGGGTAGCGATCGATGTACAACTCGGCTGGAGTCAGACCGGCACGCTCGAGGGCGGCTCGCACGCGTTCTTCGCGATTGTCGGTCACGCCATGGATCTTCAACGGTTCGATGACGGTGTCGCGGACCCGGAAGCGCGGATCGAGCGACTCGTACGGATCTTGGAAGATCAGCTGCATCTCGTGGCGAATTGGGCGCATCTGGCGCTGCGAGAAGGTCGTGATATCGCGGCCACGGTAGGTAATCGTCCCGGCCGTCACCTTCGCCATCCGCATGATCGCCTGCGCCGCGGTCGTCTTGCCGCAACCCGACTCGCCGACTAGAGCAACAAACTCGCCCGGGGCGACGGTCAGCGATACGCCATCGACAGCATGGACGACACGCTTGCGCCCAGCCGGGTAGTGGACGACGAGATCGTCAACTTGAAGCAGCGGCTCGGTCATACGGTGTCCTTGAGGTGGCAGTAGGCGCGGTGGCCGTCCGTACCGGTACGCAACGGCGCTGCCTCGCTTACACAGACCGTGAGCGCAGAGTCGCAGCGAGGCTGGAACGGGCAGCCCACGAGCGGCTGATCGAGGCGGGGAGGGGCACCGGGGATCGAACGAACAGCCTGCTCTGCGAGCAGGTCGGGTGTGGCCGAGAACAGCATGCGCGTGTACGGGTGCAGCGGCTCGTGGTAGAGATCATGCGTCGTGCCGATCTCCACGATCTCGCCTGCGTACATGACAGCGGCGCGCGTGCAGACCTGCGAGACAAGCGGCAAATCGTGAGTGACCATAATCATCGCGAGGCCGAGGTCTTTCGTCAGTTGCACGAGTAATTCCAGGATCTGCGCCTGCACCATTACGTCGAGTGCGGTCGTTGGTTCGTCGGCGAGGAGGACCTTCGGGTCGCAAGAGAGGGCCATTGCGATCGCCGCACGCTGTCGCATGCCACCCGAAAACTCGTGGGGGAAGCGATCCTGGCGCGAGCCAGAGATACCAACTAGTTCGAGTAATTCGGCCGTGCGGAGACGCGCTGCCTTGCCTTCGGCGAGCTTGGCCTTCACGATCGGCTCTTGAATCTGCGAACCAATTGTCTTGACCGGATCGAAGGCGTTCATCGCGCCTTGAAAGACCATCGAGATGTCCTTCCACCGGTGCGGGCGCATCGTGGCATCGCCGCCCGCGAGAATGTCATTGCCGTTGAGGATGATCTTGCCGGCCGCGCTTGCTGTCGGTGGCAATAGTCCCATCATCGTCAGAATGGCAGTCGTCTTGCCACAGCCCGACTCGCCGACAAGGCCGAGCCGCTCGCCCGGCTCGAGCTCGAAGCTGATGCCTTGGACCGCGTGCAGATCCTTGTGGTTCGGTAGTTCGAACCAGACATGGAGGTCTTCGATCGCGAGGACGGGAGTCACTTCGGTGGCTCCTTGTCGGGCAGCGGGCGGAGGCGGAAGTGGCGTCGCGCCAGGTGGCTGACGCGCAGGCGCGGGTTGAGCGAGTCCTCAGCAGCCGTGCCGACCATGTTGAAGGCCATGATTACGAGTGCGACGGCAATGCCGGGCGGCGCAATCGCCCACCAGGCGCCGTACGAGATCGCGCTACGCGAGAACGCGGTCTCGATCATCTTGCCCCAGCTCGGCACGGACGGATCGCCGAGGCCGAGGAACGAGATTGCCGTCTCGAGGAAGATCGCGTACCCCACCATCAGCACCGTCTGTGCAAGCAAGAGCGGTGCGATCTGGGGAATCACGTGCCGGAAGATGATGCGGGCGTGCGTGGCGCCGAGTGCCTGTGCGCGCTTGACGTAGGCCCGTTCGCGCACCACCTTCACCTGCGAGCGAATCAGTCGCGCCATGTAGGTCCAGTAGATCAGTCCGATGATGATGATGATGTTGCGCAGGCTGCGACCCCAGATCGAGGCGACGACGATCATCAACACGAGGTCGGGGAGCACGAGGAAGTAGTCCGTTGTGCGCATCAGCGCGTTATCGATCTTGCCGCCGAAGTAGCCCGAGATGATGCCGATCGAGCCACCCACGAGCATCGCGACGAGGGCGCCGGCAAAGCCGACGATCAGCGTCACACGGGCGCCATAGATCAGCAGCGACAGCACGTCGATGCCTCCATCGTCCAGGCCGAGTGGGTGTGCGCCAGAGGGTGTCCCGAAGATCGGGCCGACCTGCTCGCGCTCGCCGTACGGAGCAAAGTAGGGGCCGAAGATGGCGACGAATACGAATAGCATCAAGATCACGAAGCCAAGCGCGGCCTGCGGGTGCTTGCGCAGGAACGAGAGCAGGGAGCGCACGCGAGACGGGCTCTTGTGCACCTCATCGAGTGGTGTCATTGGGGCGTCGACAAAGCTCATTCGGTCACCCGTGGATCTAGCTTGAAGTAGAGGAGGTCGGCCAGGAAGTTCATCAGGATAATCACGACGGTCAGGAGCAGGAAGGCGCCTTGCAGCATCGGGTAGTCGCGGTTGCCGACGCTCTCATAGATCTGCAGCCCAATCCCCGGATAGTTAAACACCGACTCGATCAGGATCGTGCCTCCGAAGATAAAACCGAGTGAGAGGAACACCAGGGTGACGATCGGCAGCATCGAGTTGCGCAGCGCATGCTGGTTGATGATCTCCCAATTAGACAGGCCCTTCGCACGCGCAGTCAGGATGTAGTCCTCGCCGAGCGCCTCGAGCATCGACGAGCGCACGATCAGCGTGTAATCGCCGAACAGCACGAGCCCGATCGTGGCGGCAGGCAGGATCATGTGTTTGAGGCGATCGACGAACTCGGCCCAGGCGCCGGCGTTGCTGTAGGCGAGGTACGGGTCGGCGATGTCGCTGGTCGGGAGGTGGAGCGGGCCGGCGAGATAGAGGATCAGCATCAACGCAAGCCACTGGGTTGGCAGACTGTAAAACAGAATTGCAGCCCAGACGGTGCCCTTATCGGCGAGCGTGTTGCGCCGCCACGCGGCGATCATGCCCGTCGTAATGCCGAGCATGATCGAGAAGATGGTGCCGAGCAGGAGCATCGGCAGCGTGTTCTTGATTGGTTGCCAGAGCTCGGCGATGACGGGTTGTTCGGTGACGAACGAGCGGCCGAAGTCTCCATGCAGCGTCTGGTTGAGGTAGATCGCGTACTGCTCGGGAACGGACTTGTCGAGACCGAAATCCGCCCGCAGCTGCTGCTTGAATTCCTGCGTGCAACCCTGGCAGCGCAGGGCCGAGGTGCGGTCACCCGGCGCGAGTCGAAACAGTACGAAGTTGAGGCTGATGGCAATGAAGACCGTGATCAGCGCAAACAGCGCTCGACGACCGATGTAGGACCAGCCGGCGCGCATCTAGCGTTCCTTCAATGCGCGCCGGCTCTGCCTCATCCGATTTGGTGAATGGTGTCCCACGGAACCTTCGACATGCCCATCAGGAACGGGTCGCTGAGTCCGCCCCAGTTTTTCGCAAAGGCCGAGATCGATTGCTTCTGGGCAACCCACAGGTACGGGTGATCTTGGTTCTGAATGTCCTGCATCTGCCAGACGATTGCCTTGCGCTCGTCTGGGTCGAGTGTCACGCCCTGCTCGTCGTAGAGGGTGTCGTAGGCAGGGTTGCAGTAGCCCGTGTCGCTCCAACCGCCGAGCTGGTTGCAGAGCAGGACCGACAACATAAAGTCCGGGTCGATGTAGCCGATCCAATCCCAGATCGCCAGGTCGAAGTCGAGGTACTTCCAATCGGGCGCACCGATCGCCTCGAACGCGGCGGTCGAGTCGAGCTTCTTGGCAGTGATGTTGATGCCGAGTTCGGCCCACGAGGTCTTGAGGATCTCAAACAGGCGATCGATGCCCTCGACGTTCTCGGGGACGATCACCTCCCAATCGAACTTCGAGCCGTCGGGGCCAACACGTAGGCCATCGGCGCCGCGTGAGTAGCCGGCGTCGTCGAGGATCTTATTCGCTGCGGCCAGGTCGTACACAGGTACGGGGATGTCCGTGTTGTTATAGCCAGGGGAAAGTTCCGTGAACATCGTGGCGATCGGTGTGCCGTAGCCGTTGAGGACGGTGTCGATGATCTGGGTGCGATCGACCGCCAGATCGAGTGCGTTCCTGACCTTCAGATCCAGCAGCTCACGATGATCCGTCTTCTTCTGGTTCGAGTTGATCGGAATGTCGTAGGTAAAGCTCGACGCACCGACCTGGAGCGTGAAGTTCGGGTCTTCTGACCACTGTTTGGCGAGCGTAGGAGGCACCATGTCCGCCGAGTCCAACTGGCCGCCCTTGAGAGCTGCCAGCATCGCATCGGCGTTCTGATACACGGTCAGGCCGACCGCGTCAACGTAGGGTGGCGTGGTGTAGTAGCCGGGGTTCTTCGCGAGGATCGTCGTGCCCTTCTTCTCGAAGGTCTTGACGTAGAAGGCGCCACCACCGACCTGCGCTCCACCGGTCATTGGATCCCACTTCTTGAGGCCCTTGCCCTTGTCGCCGATGATCGGCTCAACCACGTGTTGCGGCAGGACGAAGAACTGCTGCAGTTGTGGCAGGACGTTTGCGACGGCCTCGTCGTAGGTGATCACGAGCGTCGTCGCGTCGGGCGCTTCGAACTTGGTGGAATGCGAGATGAACGGCGCCATCATGGCCGCGGGTCCTTCGCCGTACTTGATGATCAGGTTGCCGGTAAAGGCCGCATCGGCAGCCGTGATTGGCTTGCCGTCAGACCATTTACCGTTGGGCTTGATCTTGAAAGTCCAGACCTTGCCATCGCTCGAGGTCTCCCACGATTCGGCCAAGTCGGTGGTGATCTTGTAGTCGGCGTCGTACTGGACAAGCGTCGGGTAGGTCTCAGTCCAGATGATGTACGAGAGGGCGGAGAAGCCGACGAACGGGTTGAGCGAGTCGGGGTTCGACGTCGTGCCGATGCGGAAGATGCCGCCCTCCTTGATGGCGGCGGTTTCGGCGCCACCTGTTGCTGTGGTGTCGCCACCACCACCGGGCGTGGTCGATTCGCCACCGCCACAGGCCGCCAAAAATGCGACGGCAACGAGCAAAATAGTTCCTACGAGTAGCTTCCTCATGATGCTCTCCCTCTTGGAGTTGGCGAGAGTCTAACCGTATGATCAGGCGGTGTCACTATTTGTAGGCGAATCCGCGCGGGCGAAACGGGTGTGCGAGAATCGTTGGCGGTGCAGCTCGACCTCAGCAACATTGTGCGCTACGCCCACGGCTGCGCTGTGCTTGGTACGGGTGGGGGTGGTGATGTTCGGATTCCGCTGATGATCGCGCAGGCTGCGATTGCCGAGTGTGGCCCTGTCACGGTGATCCGAGCCGAGGATCTCGCGGGCGATGCCTTGGTCTTACCGGTCGGTGGCTGGGGTGCGCCGACAGTCTGTATTGAGAAGTTCGACTCGGGCGACGAGGGGCGGTTGCTCTGCGAGGCCGCTGAGCGTTGGTTCAAACGGCCTGTCGCGGCGCTGATGGCCTCCGAGATCGGTGGTGGCAATGGTGTGCAGCTCGTCTCGTGGTGTGCGCGCATGGGACTGCCGCTGATCGATGCCGACGGTATGGGTCGCGCGTTCCCTGAGGGAGACATGTGCACGATGCATATTGCTGGTGTCTCGCCCGCACCCGCCTTCTTCGCCGATGAGCGCGGCAACGTGATGACCACGCATCCGATCGACGCGCTTTGGCACGAGCGCATTGCGCGTCACCTCGTGCTCGTCAGTGGCGGCGTGATCGCGGGCGCTGACCATCCGATGGATGCATTAACGGTGCGTTCGGCGACGATCCCCGACACGGTTTCGTTGGCGTTGGCGATTGGCGAGGCCTTGGAGCGCGATGGCGTGGATGGCGTGCTCGCAGTGGCCGGCGGTCGTCGGTTGGTGACCGGCAAGGTCGTTGATGTTGAGCGCCTGACGAGCGGCGGTTTTGCGCGTGGGGTGGTGACGGTTGAGGGGACTGGCGTGGATGCAGAACGCG
Organism: Thermoleophilia bacterium; assembly: GCA_009694475.1. Taxonomy (GTDB): domain Bacteria; phylum Actinomycetota; class Thermoleophilia; order Gaiellales; family F1-60-MAGs149; genus F1-60-MAGs149. The sequence goes on along the minus strand of SHUX01000059.1, from coordinate 1,774 downwards.
TCGTATCGATCCAGGTTCAGAACGAGAACCTGCTCGCCTCAGAGGCTGGACGCACGATTGCGTGCACGCCGGATCTGATTACCATCGTCGATGCGGGCACGGGCGAGGCGATCTCGACCGAGCGCATCCGGTACGGCCAACGCGTCACGGTGATTGGCATGCCGTGTGCCGATGTCTGGCGGACGCCACGCGGCCTCGAGATTGCTGGGCCAGAGCGCTTTGGGTATGACGGTCCCTGGCTTCCGATCGAGGGCGTGGTGTCGTGAGCGCGCTGCGGATTGGCATCGACGTTGGTGGTACGAACACTGACGCCGTGCTGCTTGGCGCTGCGGGCGAACTGCTCGCTCGCACGAAGACGCCGACCACAGAGGACCCGATCGATGGCATCGCCCAGGCGCTCGCTGCGGTTGTCGGCACACACGCGAACGAGATTTCGACGCTATCGCTTGGTACGACGCACGCACTAAACGCAATCCTGCGTCGTCGCGAGCTCGGTCGAGTTGCGGTGCTGCGGTTGGCTGGTCCGGCCACGCGGTCGGTGCAGCCGTTCGCCGGTTGGCCGGCCGATTTACGCGCAGCGATCGACGGCGGTGGCTGGATCGTGCGTGGCGGTGTCGAGATCGATGGACGCCTTCATCCGCTCGACGTGGATGAGGTACGCGGCGTACTCGCGCAGTGCAGCGATCTTGACGGTATTGCGATTGCCGGCTCGTTCTCGTTGCAAAATCCCGTCCAAGAATTGGAAGCCGCGGCGCTGGTGCGCGAGGTACTCGGGTCAGACATGCCCATCTCGCTCGGGCACCAAGTCGGGGGCATCGGGTTGCTCGAGCGCGAGAATGCGGCGATCCTCAACGCCTCGCTGGGCGGCATCGTCGGTGGCGTGATCGACGCCTTCGTCGCCGCGCTCGCGACGCACGGCATTGTCGGCACTCCGTACCTGACGCAGAATGATGGCACGCTGATGAGCGTTGAGCAGGCTCGCGCCTTGCCAGTACTGACGATCGGTGGCGGTGCCTCCAACTCGATTCGCGGCGCGGGCGTCCTGACGGGGCTGGCAGACGCGCTGGTGATCGACGTCGGTGGCACGAGCACGGATGTCGGTGCGCTGGCGCAGGGCTTTCCGCGCGAGTCGGCCATCGGTGTCGAGCTTGGCGGCGTGCAGACGAACTTCCGGATGCCCGATGTTGTCTCGCTTGCACTGGGTGGGGGCACGATCATTGGTGCTGCGGGCGAGCTGGGGCCAGAGAGCGTTGGCTATCGCCTGCTTGAGCAGGCGCGCGTGTTTGGTGGTGAGGTCCTGACGCTGTCGGACTGTGCTGTGGCAGCGGGCCGTGCCGCGATGGGCGAGCCAGGCCTGCTCGGCGACGACACCTGGCCTGACGTACTGGCAGCGGCAGACTTACGTGTGGTAGATGCAATCGATCGCATGAAGCTGACGCGCGGCGATGTGCCGGTAATTCTCGTCGGTGGAGGCAGCGCGGTTTTGCCGGATACCTTGGCCGGTGCCAGCGAGCTGCTACGACCAGCCGATTTCGATGTCGCCAACGCGATCGGTGCCGCCGTCGGTCTGGTCAGTGGTGATGCTGAACACGTTCTCAACCTTGGCAACGATCGTGAGGCAGGTATTGATGCGGTACGTGCGGACGCCGCGGCGCGGGCGCTCCGTGCCGGAGCCGACCCAGAACAGCTCGAGACGATCCGCATCGACGAGGTCTCACTCGCCTACACGGATCCGCCAATGTCGCGCCTGCGCGTCAAGGTTGCAGGACCACCA
>SHUX01000058.1 GCA_009694475.1 Thermoleophilia bacterium | reverse complement strand
ACCTCAGCCTTAAAGTCAATTTCGAGCGTCGCGCCATACTTCTCGACCACAGACACCGCCACCTTGTCCGTCAATGGCGATCGCTGGAACTTCTCCGACGGCCCCGAGGAGTGCTGCTGCAAGGTCTGCTGGTGGTTCGGCCGTGACTGTACGCAGATCTGCATCCCAGAGGGCGGCTGGACCGCGTGGAGTAGCTTGGGGTCGTTCTCGGCTGGCATCGAGTTCACAGCCGATCCGTTCTCGCTTGGCATCGAGTTGTTCGGCCATTGGTTCACGATCTAGACGCTCGCCGGCGCGTGACGCGGAATCTGGACTAGCCTTCGGATGTGTTAATCCTTGAGATCCTGACGCTATGTGTGCTGATCCTCGCCGCCGTGAGGATGCCACCGCCGACGCACTCCAGTTCGCCACGACTATTGTCGGCGCTCGCCGCCGGGGCACTCGGGGCCTTTGGTGTCGCCCTCTCCGCGATCATGATCGTGCCATCGACAGGTGTCTTCGGTGCCGCACTGCTCGTCGCCGGACTCTGCACAGCATCGTTTCTCTGGCTGATGCGCGGTGGGTTCGAGTCGGATGACGAGGATGGTGGCGAACCAACCAGCGAGCCGCCTGGCACCAATCCAGATGGCAGCCAGCGTCGCTTTCTCCGCAAGCGCGTACCACCCAGCACGCCACGCACGCCGAGCGGACGACTCTAGCCGCGATCAGTCCTGCGCTCAGCCGTCGCTAGGTGGTGCGGCATCACTCACGGCAGCGTGCTTTGCCGCGTTGCTCGCTGCTCGCTGCTCGCTGACCTCGGTGCGCGCACGACAATCCCAACAGCCACGAGCCAGATCGCGGTGCGCAGGAGACGCCTCAGCCCCGACGCGGGCTCGTCAACCCTGACTGGAACTGCGCTCACCCGAGGATCATTGCAGGCGTTACGGCGCGCGTTTGGCTCGTCTCAACGAAATCGGATCCGACCACTATCTACTCCCCCTGCCGGGCTGCGCGGTGCAGCCCGTGGCGCGTGCCGGTACATCCGAGGGACGCGACCGTGATCCCAGTATGGCCTCGTGAGAAGCCCTCTAAGATCACGGTCGCGGACCAGATTAGGCTGGGTCGATCTCGCGGAGCGTACCGTTCTCTACGTGGTAGACAAAGCCGCGAATCTTGTCGCGATGCGGCACGAACGGGCTGTTCTTGATGCGCACAATCGACTGGCGCACGTCGGCGTCGACATCGGGGAAGGCCTCAGCGGCCCACTCAGGACGCTGTCCGGTCTCCTGCTCGATGCCCTGCCGAAAATCGTCGTCCTTGAACGTGAGCATGCCGCAGTCGGTGTGATGGATCAGCACGATCTCTCTCGTACCGAGCAGGCGCTGCGAGATCGCCAGCGAGCGAATCGCATCGGCTGTGGCAACGCCACCCGCGTTGCGGATCACGTGTACGTCGCCCTCCTCCAACCCGAGCACGCGAGCGGGGTCGAGACGAGCATCCATGCACGCGAGCACCGCCGTCTTGCGTGCCGGCGGCATCGGCAGATCGCCTTTGCTGAACGCGGCTGCGTAGTTCTTGTTCGCTTCAAGAAACTCATCTGTGACTGTCATTCTCTGGTCCCCGATAAATTTAAATGCCTTATGGCAGTAATGAGGATTACATATCTTTATGCGAATTACAGAAGAATTCGTCTGCGTCGCAATCTACCCGCGATAAAACCGGCCCAGGACGACCCCCTCCGAGACCAGTGTTTATTGAGCAAAACCAAAGCGGCGTCGCTTGAGCACCTGCCCAGCCCGACGCAGTCGACAACCCCACTACATTATTCAGCGCTGGTCCAAAGACACCAACACCTTTGATTGGGCGTCCTAGAGCAGGCCGTCAGGGAAGTAGATCGCCAGCTCACGCTCGGCCGATTCGACCGAATCCGACCCGTGGATGATGTTCTCTGCCAGCAACAGCGCCAGATCGCCACGAATCGTGCCGGGGGCGGAATCGAGTGGGTTCGTCTTGCCCATCATGTCGCGCACCGTCAGCACGGCACCCTCGCCCTCCAAGGCTAGTGCCACGATCGGGCCGGACGTGATGAAGTCGACGAGTTCGCCAAAGAAGGGGCGCTCGGAGTGCTCCGCGTAATGCGTCTCAGCAGTGGCACGATCGAGCTGGATCAGGCGCATGCCGCGGAAGCGGAAGCCGCGACGCTCGAAGCGACCAATGATCTCGGCCATCAGGTTGCGGCGAACGGCATCGGGCTTGAGTAGTACGAGCGTGGTCTCCATCGTTCCCCTACCGGTCTGCGGGCCGCGGACGTCGCGACCACGGGGTAATCATGCCGGTGGCGGGGGTGCCGAGGCGCAGTACGGGCACACGCGCCACGTTGGATCGAGCGGTTTTTGACAGGTGGAGCACGCCTTCTTGAGGCGCCCCGAGCAGGTCGGACAGACAAGATAGTCCGCCTCGACATCGGCATCGCAGTACGGACAGTGGTCTGCACCACCAAAGCGACGCTCCATCAGGCGAATCTCGAGCTCGCGCTCACGGACGTCGGCGAGGTACTCCGGCGGGCGGAGAAATAGGTAGATGAAGGGGCCAATAAAGGGAAACAACAGCCCTGCGGCGACGGCTACACCAATCAGGATCGGATCGGCCATGCGTCGACGTGCATCCTTGTAGACCCATAACGCGAGCGCGAGCCAGAGCAACACGACCAACAAAAGGCCAAGTCGCACCCCCGCGCGGAAGGCGCCCGAGTTATAGATATCGAGCACGGGTTGCAACGGATTGTTGGCTGCGAAGGTGATCATCGAGTCGACTCCAGTGTAGATTCGCTACAGGTGTGCGAAGTCCTCAGGCGGCTGATTGTTACAACTCCTTCGCCAGCGGCGATGAGGTGCGCTGCCCTGTAGCATCCACAGCGTGATCGGAAAACCCAGCGTCGTCCTGTTTGCAGTGCTCCTCCTCGCTGCGTTGATCGGCGCCGCCTACGCCATCGGTTACGTCGCCGGGCGCCTGATTAGCTAGCAGGTTGCGCCAGATCGCCAGGCGCAATCAGCTGCGTCACGGAGCACCAAGGAGGACACCACAACCGCGCGGATGTGGTGTCCTCCTTGGGTGGGCGATTCGCTGGGGTTGGGGGGACATGACAAACCGGGGTTTGTGGTGTCCCCCTCCAACGGCATCCCGAATCTACTCGACGCAGTTTGCTAGGGGGACACCACAAACCCAGGTTTGTCATGTCCGCCCTGCATTGCGAGCCGACCTGGATTGCGCCGTGTTAGGTGTCGAGCGCGGCGAGCAGCGTCAGGGTGCCGGCGATCACGACGGCGCCCGCGGAGCCTGTGCGGAAGCGAGCGCGGGTGAGCGCGGCTTCCGGGTCGGGTACGACCTCGACCTCGAGGCCGTGTGCCGCGCAGGCCGCCATCAAATCCTTGGCGGGCAACGCGCGCTCAGAATCGGTGGCCGTGGCGATGACTGCGTCAAACGACCCCGCTAGTGCGGCAACGAAGCCATCAGCGTCCTTGTCGGCGAGCAGCGCGATCACACCCACAACTGGCTTGGCGCCACGCGTCGCGCGGGCCAGGTCGCCCGCCAGCGCTCGCGCACCATCAGGGTTGTGCGCCGCATCGCGAATCACCAGCGGATAACGACCAACGACCTCGAGCCGCCCCGGCACGACGACCTTGGCGATCGCCTCCATCGCCGCACGCACATTGAAATTGTCGCCCACCAACGCGGCGGCCGCACCAAGCGCCAGCATCGCGTTCCCACGCTGAAAACTGCCCGCAGCCACAAGATCGGGCAACTCATCATCGAGCATGCCCGGCGCTACAAGCATCGCGCGGGCAACCTTGTGTTCAGCCGCGAGCGCCTCGATCGTCGGACGAATCTCGTCGTCCATGCCTCCTGCCACCAAGACCGCGCCCGGGCGAAGAACGGCAAGCTTCTCGGCCGCGATCAACTCGCGTGTGTCGCCAAGGTGCTCGGTGTGCTCGAGTGCCACGCCCGTCAGGACAACAACGGGCGCAGCCACCACGTTCGTCGCGTCGAGTCGACCGCCCAGCCCAGCCTCGACAACAGCGATCTCGACACCAGCCTCCCGCAATGCCAGGAAGGCTCCAGCAGTCAGAACTTCGAACTGTGTGCAGGATCCACCACGTGCCGCATCGACCTCTTGCGCTGCCGCCTCGGCCGCCGCGATCGCCTCGACAAAAGCCTCAGCAGCAATCGGTGCCGGCAGGCGGCGCGGCTCGGCAATTAGCACGCGCTCGTGCCAGCCGGTGATGTGCGGCGACAGGTAGGCGCCAACCTTTGCCCCCTGCGCTGCCAGCGCTGCCGCCGCAAACCGTGTCGTCGATGACTTGCCGTTGGTGCCGACGACATGGACTGCCGCGAACGACCGCTGTGGATTATCGAGCAACTCAAGAATCGCCTCGATCCTCTCCAACCCAAGCTCCATGCCAAACATGGTGCGAGTCTGCAAGATCTCGTCGGCGCGACCCATCTCGACTAGCCCGCGTCGAGCGCAGCCAACTGCGCCTCGAGTTCGGTGGCATCGCGGGCAAAGCGCTCGCTGCGCTCCCGCTCCTCTTCGACAACCTCAACCGGGGCCCGCTCGACAAACTTGGCGTTACCCAACTTCGCCTCGGCCTTCTTGTGCTCGGCAAGTGCCTCTTCACGACGCTTCGCGATACGATCGCGCAACTTGCCCGCCAAGCCATCGCCCTGAATGTGGAGAGTCGCCGTGCCAGCGGGGAGCGGAACGGCTGGTCCAGCGGCCGTCGTCTCGACGAGCGTAATTGCACCAAGCGCTGCCAAGAGGCTAGCCTCGGCACGAATAGCAGCGCCGTCGCCCGTGACCGTCGCAACCATTTCGGCGCGTGGACTCAACTCGGCGTCTTGGCGCAGGCGTCGTACGCCCGTGACGGCCTCGATCACGGCCGCGACAGTCGTGGCTGCCGAGGCATCGCGCGGAATGCCCTCCGTGGTCGGAAACTCCGACCACGCCAAGAGCCCCGTGCGGGCAGGCAAAAACGACCACAGCTCCTCCGTTACGAACGGACAGATCGGATGCAAGAGGCCCAGCGTGCGTTCGATCACAAACAGCGCGGTCTCGGACGCGGCGCGCTTCGACGCGACATCGTCGCCGTACAGACGCGCCTTGATCGCCTCGAGGTACCAATCGCAAAACTCGTTCCAGATGAAGGAGTACAGCGTCTTCGTGGCTGCCGAGAACTGGAAGTCCTCGTAGCCCGCCGAGACGTCGTCGATCGTCTGCGCCAAACGGTCGAGAATCCACCGGTCGACGGCCTCCAGACCATTCGGTGTCGGCAGCGCCTCGGGATCGGCATTGAGCAACACCAGACGGCTCGCATTCCACAGCTTATTCGCCAGGCCACGCCCCTCATCGATCATGCCCTCAGCAAAGCGCACATCCTGCGTCGAGCACATCTTCAGCAGGCCATAGCGGGTGGCGTCGGCGCCGTACTGGTCGATCAGCTCAAGCGGATCGACACCGGTGCCGAGCGACTTCGACATGCGCCGACCGTCAGCCGCTTGGATCGTCGAATTGATGTACACATCGGTAAACGGCAGACCGTCGGCAAAGGCGATGCCGGTCATGATCATGCGCGCAACCCAGAGGTTGATGATGTCGCGGCCCGTGACGAGCACGTTGCCCGGGTACCACTTGGCCAATTCGGGCGTCTGCTCGGGCCAGCCAAGCGTGGCGTACGGCCACAGCGCCGACGAGAACCACGTATCGAGCGCGTCGGTCGACTGTTCCCAGCCCTCACCCTCCGGGCGCTCAACCTGTACGACATGCGTGCCGTCGGCGGCAAACCAGACCGGTAAGCGGTGGCCCCACCACAGCTGGCGCGAGACGCACCAGGGGCGAATCTGCTCCATCCAGTCGAGGTAGATCTTCTCCATCCGCTCGGGATGGAACCGCACCTCGCGCGACTTGACGACGTCGATCGCCGGCTTCGCCAACTCGTCCATCCGGCAGAACCACTGCAGCGAAATCAGCGGCTCAATGCGGGCGCCAGAGCGCTGACAGAAGCCCACCGAGTGCCGGTACGGCGTCTCCTCACGCAACGCACCACTCTCGCGCAGGTGCTCGACCACGCGCTCGTGGCCCTCGTCCGCCGTCAGCCCCTCCCACTCGGGCATCAGGTCGGTCAGTTTGCCATCGAGACCGATCGCCGATAGCGCCTCGAGGCCATGATCCTTGCCGATCTCGAAGTCGATCGGGTCGTGCCCCGGTGTGATTTTGAGTGCACCGGTGCCGAACTCGATCTCGACACGCTCGTCAGCAATGATCGGGATCTTGCGGCCAACCATCGGCACGATCGCGAACGTGCCAAGCAACGCCGCGTAGCGCGGGTCGTCGGGATGCACCGCGATCGCCACATCGGCGAGGATCGTGACCGGCCGCACAGTGGCGATCGTGATCTCACCGCCGCCCTCAACCTCGTAGGCAACCTCGTAAAGCGCGTCGTTGACATCCTTGTGCTCGACCTCAAGGTCCGAGATCGCCGTGGCGAGTGGGACGCTCCAGTTGACGAGGTAGTTATCGCGATAGATGTAGCCCCGGCTGTGCAACTCGACAAAGACGTCCTGCACAGCCAGCGCGTAGTCGTCGTCCATCGTGAAGCGCTCGCGCGAGTAGTCCATCGAGGCACCGAGACGCTTGTACTGCTCGATGATCGTAGAGCCCGTCGCCTCCTTCCACGCCCAGACGCGCTCGATAAAGGCGTCGCGCCCAAGGTCGTGACGCGTCTTGCCTTCCGCGGCGAGCCCACGCTCGACAACCATCTGCGTGGCGATACCCGCATGGTCCGTGCCCGGCTGCCAGAGGACATTACGACCCTGCATGCGACGCCAGCGAATCAGCAGGTCTTGGACGGCACCATTAAGCGCGTGGCCCATGTGCAGCGAGCCCGTCACATTCGGGGGCGGCAAGGCGATGCAGTACGGCTCACCCGCAGCGTTCGGATCGGCCGTAAAGACGTTGGCCTCGGCCCAGCCAGCGAACACGCGCCCCTCAACCTCGGCAGCCTCGTAGCGCGTGCGCTCTTCTAGTTCTGCTCGGCGATCCATAGGGTCGAGAGTGTAACGAGGCGGTGCTGCCTGCCCCTCCGCCCCCATGGTGTGCCGAACACCCTGTACCCTGAACGAAGAGTCAGAAGCCTTTTATGCGCCGTATCATCCTCGCCTTCCCCCTCATCATCTTGGTCGCAGTCCTCAGTGCCTGTGGCGGCGGTGCCTCGACAACACCGGTTGCTGCTACGAGCGGCGGTGGCGAGAGTGGTGCCGCTGCGCCGATCAAAGAGGGCGGTCTGTTGCGCGTCGGCTACACCGATCCGCCCGACGGCATCAACCCCTTCGTTGGCACAAACCAGGTTTCCTACATCATCTTCCAAGAGACCTACCCCGCGCTCGTCCAGTACGACGAGAACTTCAAACTCGTCGGCGACTGGGCCGAGTCGTGGACGATCTCGCCCGACGGCAAGGTCTACACCTTCAAAGTCAAGCCAGGCAAGTGGTCGGATGGCACGCCCCTAACCGCCACGGACGCCGAGTGGACCGGCAACACCGTGCTGAAGTACGCCGACGTGTCGACCGGTCTGATGGCAGGCTTTATCAATCACGCCACGAGCTTCAAGGCGCTCGATGACAGCACGCTCGAAATCACCTACGACACTGCGGTCTCCAACGCACTCGCCAACCTGCAGCCGTTCTACATCCTGCCCAAACACATCTTCGAGCAACACCTCGGCAACAACGGCAAGGAGCTCAAGCAGTGGAACATGAAGGCCGAGGGCGAGCTCGTCGGCGGCGGTCCCTTCTTCGTTAAGGGCTACGACGAGCAGGGCACAACCCTGCTCGAACGCAACCCTGGTTACTATGGACCGAAACCACACCTTGACGCGATTGGGATCACCGTCTTCCAAAACCCTGACGCCATGGTGAGCGCTTTCAAGGCCGGAGAAATCGACTCGATGGACAAGGTGCCGGTGACCCTTGTCAAGCAACTCGAGGCGGACCCCGACGTCCAGATCCGCGCCGAGGCCGTGCCCGACGTGATCAACATCGGCTTCAACTCGAACCCGAAAAAGACGAACAAGCGCGAACTCCTTGACATCCGCGTCAAGCAGGCGATGGCTCACGCCGTCGATCGCCAGCGCATCATCGAAACCGTCTACAACGGCTACGCCGTACCCGCCGCGAGCATCCTGACGCCAATTGCTGGCGACTACCTCAACCCGAAGGTGGTGCCCGAGGTCTACGACCTCGCGCTCGCCAACAAGATCCTCGACGAGGCTGGCTACAGCAAGGGCGCCGACGGTATCCGGCAGACCCCAGCAGGCACGCCAATGAGTTACGACGTGATCATGCCAATGGATATTCAGGGCCAACAGCGCAAGTTCGACATCCTGCAGGAGGACTGGCGGAAGATCGGCATCGAGGTCACGGCTCGCCCGATGGACGGCTCGGCAGCGGGCGCCGCAATGATGGCACCTGACGGCAAGTACCTCGACTTCGACATCCACATGTGGTCATGGCTCGGCTACATCGACCCCGACTTCATGCTGATGACGGTGATGTGCGACCAGTTAGGTAACTGGTCCGACGTCGCCTACTGCAACCCCGAATACGACAGGCTCTACCAGCAGCAGGGGGCCGAGATGGACCCGGCGAAGCGCAAGGCGATCGTTTGGGAGATGCAAGAAATCCTGCAGCGTGACCACCCATACATCTTCATCGCCCAGTCCGAATTCGTCCGCGCCTTCCAGAAGAACTGGGGCGGGCTGACACCCGTCTATCTCCTGTACGTCTCGAAGATTCCCTGGGACACGATTCACCAGACGGGCTAGGCCGGTAGTCGGCTTCGATTGAGGCGGCCGAGCGGCCTAGACCAGTGATCGTTCGAGGCGGTCGAGCCAGTCACGGACGAGTGCCCCAAACAGCGCAGGGCGCTCAATGCGACCAATGTGATGACCACCAAGGTCGAGCGTCGCGAACGTGGCCCGGGGAAACTCGGGCAGCAACGATTGCTGCGCGCGCCAACCGACCGTCGCATCCTGCCGGCCGGTCACCACAAGGCTCGGCCCCGCAAACGGCGCCTGCGGTTCCCCGGCCCGCCCCTGATACACGTAGTGCTGATCGAGTCGCTCCAAGAAGTCGCGGTCACAGGCCCGATAGCCTGGCATGTCGTAGGCGCGGATCTCATCGAGCATGCGCTGCTCATGCATGACGAGTCCCTCGGGAATCCAGGCCTCATCAGCGGCGAGATCGTGGAAGAGCGACACGTCTGGATAGAGCGTGACGGGCGCGGGTAGATCGCGCGAGTTGTCTGCCCCCGGCAGGTCGGGCACGAGCAGCGCAGCGCCCAACAGTCGCTCGGGAATCGTACGAACCAGACCGAGTGTCAGATACCCACCGTACGAGTTGCCCGCCACCGCAAAGGGCTCTTCGCCGATTACCTCGTCAGCAATGCCCGTCACAATTTCCAGCATCTGTTCCTGGTTATGCAACCAATCAGGTGCTGGCGTCACACCGTGGCCAGGCAAGTCGAAGTAGAGCCGCCGCCAGCCCGCCTGCTCGGCCACGAGCGCATCAAGATCCGCAACCAGATACGCGTGGTCCGCCGACCAGCCGTGCAGCATCAAGAGCGGACGGCCCTCCCCACGCACCTGAATGTCGATCGAAATACCCTGCACCTCGATCCGCATCGACATTCCCACTCCTCGTCGCATCCGTCGATACTTGACGGCACTGCTAGTTTACGGCAAATTTCTAGTGCCACATCGGGAGAATTTTAAAATGCGGACAGGTCGATATCTCACAATCACGCTCGGGCTCGTTGGTCTGCTGCTGGCCGGCTGTGGCGGCGGCGTCTCGACAACGCCCGGCAACGACACGACCCAGAGCACGGGCGTCCCCACGAGTAGCAACGATCAGCGACCGGTCGTCGAGGGTGGCATCCTCCGCTTCGGCACCATAACCGGCCCCGATACGCTCAACCCCTTCACCTCCGTGGTAGGTACGGCTGGGCTCTTCCCGCAGATCTACCCGACACTCGTCAAATCCGACGAGAACCTCCAAATCACAAGCGACTGGGCGGAATCGTGGTCCCTGTCGCCCGACGGCAAGGTCTACACCTTCACGCTCAAGTCTGGCGGAACGTGGTCTGATGGCACGCCGCTGACGGCGGCCGACGCTGCCTATACCGGCAACCTGATCATCAAGCACGCGGCTGGCCCGACCGCGGTGCTCGCTGGGTCGCTTGCGCACGCTGTGCGACTCGATGCCCCCAACGACACGACGCTCGTGATCACCTACGACGCAGCCCTCGCAACTGCGCTCGACTCGCTGGAATGGTTCTACGTCATGCCACAGCACGTGCTCGAACCACTGGCAGCGAACAACGCCAAGGGCCTGAAGCAGTGGAACCCGGGACGCTCTCTGCCGATCGTCGGCGGCGGCTCGTTCTACGTCACCGCCTACGACAACAAGGGCACGACGATCCTGACGCGCAACCCCGGCTTCTACGGCCAAAAGCCCCATCTGGATGCCGTTGGCTGGACGGTGTATCAGAGCGCCGACGCCATGCTCGCCGCGCTCGATGCCGGCCAGCTCGACGCGGTCGACACGCTTCCGGCGACGCTGGCCAGGAAGTATCAGTCGGATCCGAATATCCAGCTTGTGATTGGCGAGCCATCGACGCTCTACTACCTCGCCTTCAACTCGAATCCGGACAAGCCCAAGCGTCGCGAGTTGTTGGATCCTGTGCTGCGCGGGGCGCTGGCCCATGGTGTCGACCGGCAGAAGATCATCGATATCGTCTTCGATGGTTTTGCCGAGCCTGGCGCCGCGATCATCACGCCGCTGTCGGGAATCTACAACGATCCGAGCATCACATCCGAGACCTACGATCTTGCCCTCGGCAACGAGTTGCTCGACAAGGCCGGCTACGCGCGCGGCGACGATGGCGTTCGCACGACGCCGGCGGGCGACCGGATGGAGTACGAGGTAATCGTGCCCCAGGGCGTCAACGGGATCGATCGCGAGTTCGAGATCATCAAGACTGGCTGGGCCGAGCTCGGTGTCAGCATCGTGCAGAAATCACTCGACGAGAGTGCAGCCTGGAGCGCGGTCACGGCACCCGACTCGAAGTACCTCGATTTCGACATGGTGATGTGGACCTGGACAGCCTATTCCGATCCGGAGTTCATGCTGTCGGTGCCGACCTGCGCCCAGTACGGCGGCTGGAACGACACGGGCTACTGCAACCCTGCCTACGACAAGCTCTACGTGGAACAGGGCACCACCCTCGACCCGAAGCAGCGTAAGGCGATCGTCTGGGAGATGCAGCAGATCCTCGACCAGGACAAGCCCTATATCTGGACTGCGCGTCAGCAGGTGCTCTATGCCTACGGACCCAACTGGGGCGGCCTTAGCAGCCCCACGCTCTACGAGACTAAGACGCCGTGGATCAACATCTACCGCACGGAGTAGCGGCAA
>SHUX01000057.1 GCA_009694475.1 Thermoleophilia bacterium | reverse complement strand
AGCAGGCAGACGAGGAGATCAGGAAGAACGGGTCGACAGCCTCATCGTTGGCCCAGGCGCCGTCGCCGACCGCGCCAACCATGCGCTCGTCCGGCACGAACTTCCAGTCGAGGAGCAGCGAGCCGGACTGGTTGCCACGGAGGCCCATGGCGTCCCATTCGGCATGGCCAGACTCAACCTCGTCGTTCGTCACGAGCCAGCAGGTCAGGTCGGAATACTCTTTGAACTCCGGCGAGGTCGTCTGCAGGACATACCAGTCGGCGAAGCCACCGGACGTCGTCCACGACGACTTCTTGAGGACCTCGTAGCCGCCCTCAACCTTGCGGGCACCCGACGAGATCGGGTACCAGAAGTGCGAGCCGGTCTCTGGATCGGAGAAGGACAGCGTGCCGATCAGCTTCTCCGACACGATCCGCTTAAGGTAGTTCTCGACCTGCCATTCGGTGGCCGTCAGGCGCAACGATTCGACCGCGCCCATGTGCATTGTGTAACACATCGCAGTTGAGGCGCAGCCGTAGCGCGCGATCGTCTCGGTGGTAGCGACGAGCATGGCGTGGCCCTGACCGAGGCCGCCCCATTCCTTCGGCAGCGTCAGGCCCAAGAAGGGGCCGAGTGCCTCAAGGCTCTTGCGGGGAAAGATCAGCTCACGATCGTTCTGCGCGGCACGCGGACGGATCTCCTTTTCGCAGATCTCGATCAACTGCTCACGCAGCGCCTTCTGCTCATCGGTCAGAAACCAATCCGGGTTAAACATCGGATCGAGTCCGGCCTTCGCACCCTCTACTGCAACTGCCATCGTGGCTCTCTTTCTCGCATCAAAGTCCGGAGATCAATGTGCTTATCGCACCCGTGATGGCAAAAGGCTACCGCACACTGCTATTCGCGTAATGGAGTGCAGAAACATGACGGCGCAGAAACAGGTGGTGGATGTGGACATGCCGCGTACATCCACCACCCAATTTCCCTAAAACAGAGTCAGATAGCGGCGTAGTTCCCAATCGCTGACGGTCGAGTGGTACTCCTGCCATTCAGCCTTCTTGACCTCGGCGAAGTAGTCCAGATACGAGCGACCATCCATCTCGCCGAGCCAGTCGCGCAGCGCCTTGTTCTTCTCCGCGGCACGGACGGCGTCGAGCAGGTTCGCCGGCAACGTCTTGATGCGCTTACGCTTGATCTGTGCGTCCGACAACTCGTAGAGGTTGTCGAGGTTGGGCTCGCCTGGGCTGGTCTTCTTGGCAACGCCATCAAGGCCACAACCGATGATGGCAGCGGCCGCGAGGTACGGGTTGGCCGATCCGTCGGTCGAGCGGATCTCGATGCGGCCCGGAGCCGGGATGCGGATCGACTGGGTGCGGTTGTTCATCCCGTAGGTGGCGTAGGCCGGAGCCCACGTCGCACCCGAGGTGGGAGCACCAACACCGATGCGCTTGTACGAGTTGACGGTCGGAGCCAGGATCGCGCTGAGGCCATCGGAGTTGTCGATGATGCCGCCGAGGAACGCGTAGGCAAGTTTCGAGAGACCGAGACCCCGCGGATCCTTCTTGTCCTCGAACAGGTTCTTCTTACCCGTCGGATCCCAAAGTGAGATATGGAGATGTCCACCGTTGCCCGTCAGGTTTGAGAAGGGCTTCGGCATGAAGGTGGTCAAAAGGCCGCGTTCCTGCGCCATCGCGTGGACCATGTAGCGGAAGAAGATCGCCTTGTCGGCCGTGCGCAGTGCGTCGTCGTACTCGAAGTTCAGTTCGAATTGCCCGTTGGCATCCTCGTGGTCGTTGGCGTAGTTGCCCCAGCCGAGACCGTTCATGTTCTTCGACAACTGAGAGATGAAGTCGTACGAGCGGGTGATGCCCTTCATGTCGTAACAGGGCTGGTCGAGCGTGTCGAGATCGTCGGCCAGCACGATCTTGCCGTCGCGTTCCTTGAGCAGAAAGAACTCGAGCTCCATGCCCATCTTTAGGCGATAACCCATCTTCTCGGCGCGCGCCGTGGCGTTCTTGAGGATCGTGCGGGGACAGAAGTTGTACGGGTCGCCGTCGATTGTGATGTCACAGGCAAAGCGTGCAAGGCCGGGCTTGAAGGGCACGGGGGTATACGACTCCGGATCCGGGATTGCAGCAATGTCGGGCGAGGCCGGTGACTGGCCGATCGGACCGGCCGCGAAGCCAGCGAAGCCAGCACCGTCGTCGAACAACATGTCGAGCCGCTCGGCCGGCACCAATTTGGCGCTGGGCTTGCCGTGCATGTCGACGAACTGGGCGAAGAAGAACTCAATTCCGTCGGCTTTTGCTCGTCGCCGGACGTCTTCTCTGTTTTTGGGGTCAGCCACCGGAATCTCCTGAACTTGTTTCGGACCTAAAAAGGCAGGCTAGCCGAACCTTTTGGTTTTTGGTAGAGGCACGAGTCGAGCAACGCCGATATGTTCGGGGACACATTCGTCAACGTAGTTTCTCCTCGGATGACCGACCAGGCACGTGAGAACACCACAATCGGGGCGGGACCAGACGGAGTGAGGATCAGAGATTTGGCCGCATCTCCTCGACACTGATGTCGATCACGATCGGCGGTTATCGGGGCATCAGGCGGGCCTTCCGTAGTGACGCGAGGCGGCTGGCTGGTTGGTACTGTGTTTCCGTGAAGGCTGATACGCATCCCGACTACCCCGTTGTCACGATCTCGTGTGCCTGCGGCAATTCGTTCGAGTCGCGCTCGACGAAGGGCGACTACTCCGTCGAGGTCTGCTCCGAATGTCATCCGTTTTATACGGGTACCCAGAAGTTGATCGACGTCGGTGGCCGGGTCGAGCGCTTTAACAAGCGCCGTGCCAAGCAGGCCTCGTCCTAGCCTGGTCGGACGGTAGGCGATGACCCAAGCGGTCGGAGGACAGGCCGTGGTGGAGGGCGTGATGATGCGCACGCCGTCGGCATGGGCTGTTGCTGTGCGGCGCCCTGATGGTCGGATCACCACCGTGGTCGAGGACGCGCGCTCGGTTGCGCTCCGCTTTCCGATTCTGCGCTGGCCGGTAATTCGTGGCGTGGTAGCGCTCGGCGAGTCGCTCGCGATTGGCATGAAGGCACTGTCTCTGGCGGCACGTCTCTCGAGCAGCGATGACGAGGGCGAGGGCGAAGGCGAAGGCGACCAGCAGATTGGTCGCCGCGAGATCGTGCTCGCATTGGTCGCGGCCGTCGTTTTCAGCGTCGTCTTCTTCAAGATCGTGCCCAGCGTGATCGCGAACTTCCTGCCGATCCAAGATACCTTCCTCTTCGTGGTCGTCGAGGGTCTAATTCGTGTTAGCCTGTTTGTCGGCTACCTCATCTTCCTCTCGTTGCTGCCAGATCTGCGGCGCGTCTTTCAGTTCCATGCGGCCGAGCATCAGGCGATCAATGCACTCGAGGCCGGCGAGCCGCGCACGGCTGCGGCCGCCGCGCTCTACAGCCGCATCCACCTGCGCTGCGGCACGGCGTTTCTGCTTTGGGTGATGGTGATCGCGATCATCGTCTTCGCCTTTGTCGGGCGCCCCGACCTGCCGTGGCTGATCGCCTCGCGCGTGTTGCTCGTGCCCGTGATCGCCGGCATCGCCTACGAGGTGATCCGCCTCGCGGGCCGTTACGGCACAAATCCGATTGTGCACGCCGTGCTCTGGCCGGGCCTACTCTTGCAGCGACTGACGACACGACCGGCTGATGCCGAGCATCTTGAGGTCGCTGTGGCTGCGCTCGATGCGGTCTTGCAGCGCGAGGAAACGAATCGTGCGGCGCGCCCCGAGGCGCCCGTCGACGTGATGGCCTGAGCCGTGCCGCGGCTCACCCACGTACCCTGCAGCTATGGAACGCCTCGTCTCTCAGATCGAACGGTCCTTTGCCGATGTCGAGCAGGAGCTCGCCGACCCGGCGGTCCTGAACGACCATCAGCGCCTCGCCGAGGTTGGCCGCACACATCGCCGTCTGCAGACGGCGCACGAGTTGGCACGGCGTTGGCGTGCTGCCAGCCAGACCGTCCAAGACGCCGAGCAGGGGTTGGAGAGCGAGTCGGACCCCGAGGTGCGTGCGTATCTGCTGGAGGAGTTGGAGTCCTCGAAGGCTGAGGTGCCGGCGCTCGAGGAAGAGCTGCGGATCGCGATGCTCGAGCACGATCCGGCCGATGATCGCAACGTCATCATCGAGCTGCGCGGCGGCACGGGTGGAGAGGAGGCCGCGCTGTTCGCAGCCGATCTCTACAAGATGCTGACCGGCTACGCCGATCGGCTTGGCTTCAAGCATCAGGTGCTGACATCGGATGCCTCCGACTCGGGTGGTCTGAAGGACATCTCGTTTGAGATCACGGGCGACGGCGCCTACTCGGCGTTCAAGTGGGAGTCGGGCGTGCATCGTGTGCAGCGCGTGCCGTCGACCGAGACGCAGGGACGCATCCACACCTCGACGGCGACGGTTGCTGTCTTGCCCGAGGCCGAAGAGGTCGAGGTCTCGGTCGAGCAGAAGGACCTCAAGATCGACGTCTACCGAGCCACCGGACCGGGTGGGCAGTCCGTCAACACGACCGATTCGGCCGTGCGTATCACGCACCTGCCGACCGGCGTGGTGGTGGCCTGTCAGGACGAGCGCTCGCAGTTACAAAACCGCGAGCGGGCAATGAAGATCCTGCGTGCCCGCATCTACGAGGCCGAGCGCGAGCGGCTCGCCGCCGAGCAGGCCGCGACACGCAAGTCGCAGATTGGTACGGGCGCGAGGTCGGAGAAAATCCGCACCTATAACTATCCGCAGAGTCGTGTCACGGACCATCGCATCAAGTTCACCTCGCACGATTTCGAGCAGATCATGATCGGGGCGCTTGAACCATTTACCAGTGCGCTGCAGGCTGACTGGAATCGTCAGCAACTAGAGGAAGCGGCGTCGAGTCACGCCGATGACTGAGGCGCTCCCCGGCGGTATGCGCACGGTCAAGGACGTGCTCGCGCTGTCGGCAGCGTTTCTGAGTGCCAAGGGGATTGTCACTGCGCGCCTCGACGCGGAGCGCCTGATTGGGAGCGTGCTCGGTCTCGATCGGCTCGAGCTCTACCTGCACCACGATCGCCCGGTGACGCCGGCCGAGCTCGATGGCATTCGCCCGCTTTTGCGTCGCCGGGCCGACCTCGAACCGGTCGCCTACATCCTCGGTAGTGTCGGGTTTCACCACGTCGTGCTCAAGTGCGATGCGCGCGCGCTGATGCCTCGCTCCGAGACGGAGACGCTGGTCGAGGTGGCGCTTGCGAATCTGCCAGACCGCGGCACGCTGCTCGATGTTGGGACGGGGGCAGGTGCCATCGCCGTAGCCGTCAAGCACGATCGGCCAGACGTTCTTGTGACGGCGGTTGAACTTTCGCCTGACGCACTCGCCCTGGCTCGCGAGAACGCGAGGTTCGTCGGTGTTGAGATCACCTTCATCGAGTCGGATCTGCTTGCAGCCGTTGCGGGGCAACGCTTCCACGTGATCGCGGCCAACCTGCCCTATATCCCGGATGGTGATCCCCGGACCGAGCCAGGCGTTGTCAGGCACGAGCCACACCTCGCTCTTTACGGCGGCAAAGATGGGCTCGATCTCGTACGGCGCGTCGTGGCCGACGCGCTGGGCTGTCTTGAAGATGGCGGCCTGCTGGTGTTGGAGGTGTCTGACGAGCAGGCTTCCGCTGCGCGCGGACTGTTGGAGGAGGCCGGGTATGCGGAGATCACGTTTCATCGTGATCTGGCGGGGATCGATCGGGTCGTGGCGGCGCGTCATGTGCGGCCTGAACACTCCGTCAGCTAATTGACAGGTGCTGCTGGTGCTTGCCGACAAGTACGCCCCGCGTAGAATCTGGTTATGTCCACGAACGATATCTCTCTCGACACCCTCCGCACTGCTGGGCTCGAAGTAGTCGACCCTGCGATTGCGGGCCTCCTCGACCGCGAGCTGGACCGCCAGCGCGACGAGCTCGAGCTGATCGCCTCGGAGAACTTCACGTGGCCGTCGGTGATAGAAGCGGTCGGCAGCGTTGCTACGAATAAGTACGCCGAGGGCTACCCGGGCAAGCGCTACTACGGCGGCTGCGGCGTGGTCGACGAGATCGAGACGCTAGCGATTGAGCGCGCGAAGAGCCTCTACGGGGCAGAGCACGCCAACGTGCAGCCGCACGCCGGAGCACAGGCCAACATGGCCGCCTACTTGGCGCTGCTGTCGCCCGGCGACACGGTGCTTGCGCTCCGACTCGACCACGGTGGCCATCTCACGCACGGCCACCCCGTCAATTCGTCGAGTAAGTACTACAACTTCGTGCATTACGGCGTCTCGCCGGAGACCGGCACGATCGACATGGAGGACGTCCGCAAGGCCGCCCATGAGCACAAGCCGAAGCTGATCGTGACGGGCGCCAGCGCCTATCCGCGCACGCTCGACTTCGCCGCCTTCCGCGAGATCGCCGACGAGGTTGGCGCAAACTTTATGGTCGACATGGCGCACATCTCCGGTCTTGTCGCTGGCGGTGTTCATCCGAGCCCGGTGCCGTATGCCGACGTCGTCACGTCGACGGTCCACAAGTCGCTGGCGGGTCCCCGGGCGGGATTCATCCTCTGCAAGGAGGAGTGGCAGAAGAAGATCGATTCCGGTCTCTTCCCGGGACTGCAGGGCGGACCGCTCTGCCATGGCGTAGCCGGCAAGGCCGTCGCCTTCGGCATCGCCGCGACGCCGGCCTTCAAGCAGTACCAGAAGCAGATTTGCCTCAACGCCCAAGCGCTCGCCGACGGCCTGCTCGGCACGGGTAATCGGCTGGTCTCGGGAGGCACCGACACGCATCTTGTGCTGCTCGATCTGCAGGAGGCGGCGTTCTCTGGCAAGGAACTCGAGGATCGCCTGCACTCGATCAGTGTCACCGTCAATCGCAACTCGATTCCGTTCGACCCGCGCCCCGCGATGCAGACAAGCGGTGTGCGCATCGGTACACCAGCGGCCACGATGCGCGGTCTCGACGAGGCCGACTTCGTCAACGTCGGCCGGATCATCGGTTCGGCCGTGGCCGAGGATGCGGATCTCGACCTGCTCCGCAGCGAGGTCGAGTCGATCCTTGCTCGCCACCCGCTCTACGCTGGTATGCGCGGCTTTAGTTCGATCCACGCGGGCTGATCCGCCTACTCCACAGGTACCCTGAGGGAGTGGTTCCCGACTCGCTCTCCCGACTGGTCGTCGCGCCGTCAGCGATCTACGCGCTGCTGATTGCCGCTGTCATCACGTTCGCCTTAACACCCGTCGCGATGCGTGCGGCCTGGCGGCTCGGCGTTGTCGATCGGCCGGGTGGGCGCCGCATCCACGACCGACCAATTCCGTTGCTGGGTGGGATCGCGATCTTGCTTGGCATTGTCGTCGCAGTGCTGCCAAACCTCGACGTTGATCGGCGCTACGCCAGCATCCTGATCGGCGCCGGCCTGATCTGCCTGCTCGGCGTCGTCGATGACCGTTTTGGCATCCCGCCGCTGCCGAAGCTGCTGGGCCAAATTGCCTGCGCGGCGATTCCGGTCGCGACGGGGATGACGATCGACTCGATTACGATTCCCTTTATCGAGCCGAGCACCGTCTCGTTTGGCGTGCTGGCCTATCCGTTGACAATGATCTTTATCGTCGCCGTTGCGAATGTCGTCAACCTCGCCGACGGCATGGACGGCCTGGCGGCGGGCGTCTGTGGGATTAGCGCACTGACGTTTGCGATCCTCGCGCTGTCGCTCGGTCGCATCTCAGCGGGCGTGATGGCCGCTGCCGTGGCCGGTGCCTGCCTCGGCTTTTTGCCCTGGAACTTTAATCCAGCCAAGGTCTTCATGGGTGATTCGGGTGCGCTCGTGCTTGGCTTCCTGCTGGCCTGCGTTTCGATTCAGGGAGTCATGAAGACCGCGGCCGCTCTGTCCCTCGTGTTCCCACTCGTGGTGCTGCTCGTGCCGATTCTCGACACCTCCTTCGTGATCCTCAAGCGCCTCAAGTCGGGTCGCTCGATCGCCAGTGCCGACAAGAGCCACTTCCATCATCGGCTGCTGCGCGTCGGCTATACACAGCGGCAGGCGGTCGGCCTGCTCTATGCCTGGTCGGGTGTGCTCGCGGCATTTGCGCTTGCAATCAGGCTCTTCCCCTACCGCACGGAGGGCACCTGGAATCTCTGGCCGACGATCGGTCTGACGTTGTTTGGATTGATTGCGTTGTTCGTGACGTACTACGTGGTCGTTGCGCTCGAGATCATCAAGTACGGCCACCTGCGACGGTTCGGATTGTTGCGTCGGTCTGCGGCAACGGACGAGACGCCGCTGCCGCGGCCGTCGTTCCGTCGACGCGCACGGGCCTAACTGGCGTCGGGCAGGCGAATGCCGGAACCATCCCTGCTAGGTTTCCCTTCGCCCGGGTACGGGTACGACAGGGACCGGGAGGTCATCATCGCCGGCACGGGAAGCAACGGGGGAGTAGACGCCTCGGGACTCGCAGCCGGCATGACGATCATTGCGGGCATCCTGTTGGGAGGAGGCGTCGGCGCAGCCGTTGGCTACCTCACCGATCATCTTGCTGGTGGCATTATGGTCGGCAGTTCGATCGGGCTCGTGCTCGGCTTCTACCTGCTTTACATCCGATACTTCAAACCACGATGACTCTCAGCCCAACCCGTCGCCGCGTCGCTCTTGGTCTCCGCTTCGCCGCAGTCGTGCCGTGCCTCGTCGCCCTGCCGATCTTCTACCTGGTCGGCTGGTCGCTATGGGCGTGGGGATTGTCGGCCGTGCTCTTGCTTGCAAACATCACGATCGCCTTCGGCTCGGACTGGTTCTCGCACGGCCGGTCCCAGGTGATGGCTGTCGGCATTGTCGGTGTGAGCCTGATTTCCCGCGCCTGGTTGACCTTCGGCGCGCTCTTCATTATCGCCTGGACAGTCGACCGCCAAGTGGGTGTCGCCGCCGCCGCCGCGTTCCTCGTTTATTTTACGGTGGACATAGTCGCTCGCTCAGTAAGCCACGTACTTCTGCGCGACGATGCGATCCATTCTGCTCCGACGACGGGGGCTTCGGTATGACCCGCCGTCTTGGTTTCCTGCTGGCTGTACTGGTCGGCATCCTCGTGCTGCCGACCTCGGCCTTTGCGGCGGCCGAGACAAATTTCCAGCCTGTCGAGGAATTCATCAACCAGTACTGGACGTCGGTGATGTTTGGGCCGCTCGAGATCGGTATCTCGAAGCTCGTCGTCTACCTCTGGCTCGGCATGCTGATCTCGGTCGTCTTGACGCTGTGGATCGTGCGCGGTGGACTCCGCACCCAGCCGGGCCGCACGCAGACCGTCGTCGAGTTGCTCTACACCTTCTCCGAGACAAACATCGGCCAGTCGACGCTGCCGAAGGCCGCCTTCGCGCGCTGGTTCCCGTATGTCGCGTCGCTGTTTGTCTTCATCTGGACGCTGAATATGATCAGCTTCATTCCGCTACCGCTGGATACGCATAACCCGCTGTGGGGACCCATTCCCGGCCTGACGATCTACGCGGCGACGTCGAACCTCTCAGTCACGCTGACCCTGACGGTGATGACGATCGGCATCTCGCATTTCGAGGGGATCCGCGCCAATGGCGTCGTCGCCTACTTCCGAAGCTGGGTGCCACCATGCCCGCCCGCGCTGAAGCCCGTCCTGATCATTCTCGAGGTGCTGTCTCAGCTGTTGCGTGTGATCTCGCTTAGCGTCCGGCTCTTCGCCAACATGCTCGCGGGACACCTGCTGATCATCATGTGCATCGGTTTCGTGATCCTGCTTGGCAAACTGTTCGTCGCACCGATCGCAATTCCGATCGCTGTTGTGTTCTATATCTTCGAATGGGGCCTGGTGGCGTCGCTTCAGGCCTATATTTTTGCGATGCTCTCAGGCATCTACATCGGCTCGGCGATCGAGCCTCACCACTAACGCCCGTTTAACCAGGAGGATCACGTCACATGGCACTTACCGATCAGGGACTCATGGCACTTACCGATCAGGGACTCGTCAGAGCTGCAAAAGCGATCGCACTCGGTCTCGGCACTGGCTTCGGCGCAATTGGCCCCGGCGTGGGCGTGGGTTACTTGATCGGTAAGACGATCGAAGGCGTTTCGCGCCAGCCCGAGATGCGCAGCGACCTTCAGGGCATGATGTTCCTGGGTCTTGCCCTCACCGAGGCAATCACGTTCTATGCCCTCCTGATGAGTTTCGTCGCGTTCTTCATCGCCTGATTTGATGCAGTCGTTGACCCTTGCAGAAGCGGGTGGAGCCGGGCTGATCCAGCCTGAGCTCGGCCTCAGCCTATGGACGCTCCTGACCTTCCTGATTGTGCTGTTCATCCTCAAGAAGTACGCTTTCGGACGGATCGCGGGACTGCTCGACGAGCGCCGCGAGGCGGTGCGTGCCAACCTGGCAGCAGCGGAGGGCTCCCGTGAGGAGGCCGAGCGTCTGCTCGAGGAGTACAGGGCACAGCTTGCCGCATCGAAGCACGAGGCCTCGGAAATTCTCGATCGAGCCCGGGCGACGGCGGCCGAGCAGCAGCGTCAGCTGGTCGAGGAGATCGCAGCCGAGCGCGAGCGCGGTATTGCCGCGGCACAGCAGGCGATTGCGGCGGAGACGCAGCAGTCACTCGATCGCATCAAGATGGAGATCGCCGATCTCACCCTGCTCGCAACCGAGAAGGTGCTCGGCCGCGCGCTCGATGAGAAGGAGCAGAAGCGGTTGGTCGAGGAGGCGCTTGCGGGCGTTGACTTCTCGGCGCTGCACGGAGGATCCGACAAGGCGTGAGCATCGCAACCCCGTATGCCACGGCGCTCTTTAGCGCCGCGACCGAGGCCAAGCGCCTGCGTGAGGTCGATGCCGACCTCGCTGAGGTAGCGCGTGCGGTGAGCGAGAACGCTGCGCTGTCGCGCACGTTGGCCAACCCGGCGATCTCGCGCGATGCCAAGACCCGTGTCTTCGCTGCACTGTGCAAGGGCGGAGATCCGCTCGTCGTTCGTTTCCTCGAGGTGCTGCAGGACCATCGCCGACTCGGCGCCCTGCTCGAAATCCAGAGTGCGTTCGCCGAGCGCGTGCGCCTCGCCCAGAACGAATTGGCTGTCGAATTGACGACAGCTGTTGCGATTGATCAAAAGACGGCCGACAAGGTCCAAAAGCAGCTTGCCGCTGCCACCGGGCTGGCCGTGACCATGGATCGCACTGTCGATCCGAGCATTCTGGGTGGCGTGGTCCTTCGGGTCCGCGACCGCCTTGTCGACGCCTCGCTGCGTCGTCGCCTTGACCTTCTCGGCCGCGACCTGCGTGCCGCCCGCATCCCCACCGTCTGACGGAGAAAAACGTGAAGCTGAGCCCCGACGAGATCGCATCCATCCTCAAGGACCAGATCAGTGGTTTCGAGGACACCGCCGATGTCGAGGAAATCGGCACCGTCATCCAAGTTGGCGACGGCATTGCCCGCGTCTACGGCCTCGAGCGCTGCATTGCCCTCGAGATGCTGGAGTTGCCGCATGGTGTGACCGGCCTCGCCCTCAACCTCGA
>SHUX01000056.1 GCA_009694475.1 Thermoleophilia bacterium | reverse complement strand
AGCCAGGCCTCCTGCTCGGAGCCCAAGACCTCGCGGGTCCAGCGGGCGGCGCGCCCCGCATCACCACCGAAACGGGCCACGTTGACCTTGCCGAGCACGGCGAGATCGTGATTGCCTGCCAGCACCAAGTCGGCGCGTGTACGGATCAGATCGACGCACTCGTTCGGGCGCGCACCGTAACCGAGCGTATCACCCAAACACCAG
Source organism: Thermoleophilia bacterium (assembly GCA_009694475.1). GTDB lineage: Bacteria > Actinomycetota > Thermoleophilia > Gaiellales > F1-60-MAGs149 > F1-60-MAGs149. The sequence continues at coordinate 11,338 of SHUX01000056.1, read as the reverse complement.
AGAGCGTCAAAGCGGTCGCCCTCAGCCTCAAGGACGGCTTCGAGCGCCTGCAGGTTGCCATGGACATCAGAGAGAACGACGACGCGCATCGGAACAAACGATAGGCGAGAGGCCGCACCGCACAGCCGGAGTAGACTACGCAGATGGACCAGAATGAGCAGCCCGAACGACAGCTAAACATCCACTTCACACCGGAGGAGATGGCGGGACACTACGCGAACTTCGCCAACGTCTCCCACTCGGATTACGAGTTCACCATTACGTTTGCGCGTGTGGATCACGAGTTCGACGGTCCGGAGATTCCGGGCGTTGTCGTCAGTCGTCTCAACCTCTCGCCCCAGTTCATGGGCGAGCTGCTCGATGCGATGCACGATAACTACGACAAGTGGTCGGCGCGCGAGAGTATTCGTGATCTACCCGAGGTCGGCGACGACCATCCGGAGGGATAGCCTCGCTTCGGCTTGTGGTCGTCGGGCGTGCTCGTGGTGGCCTCGCCGAGGCTGCTGCTGACTACGAGGCTCGTATTAGAAAACTTGCAAAGTTCGATGTCGTGGTCGTGAAGGACGAACCGCTCGACCGCGGGACCGCGGCAGAGATTCGTCAACGCGAGGGCGATCGGATCGAGGCGACGACGGCCGGCTGGACGGTCGTCTCTTTCGATCGTAAGGGCGAGCAGGTGACGAGTGAGCGACTGGCCGAATTACTTGGTGATCTCGAGCAGCGGCCGCCGCAGAAGACCGCCTTTGTTGTGGGTGGAGCGGAGGGGATCGATCCACGAATCCTCGAAGGGAGCGTGTTCCAATTGGCGCTCGGCCGAGTCACGTTGCCGCATCAGTTGGCACGCGTCGTTGCCGTGGAGCAACTGTACCGAGCGTTGACGATTCGTCGCGGTTTGCCCTATCACCGATAGCACCAGCGCCGCTGCACCAGTGCTTTGCCACGATTCGCTTGTGATTGATCCCGTCGCCGACCTGCACGCAACCCTCGCGTCCGCGGTTGCGCAGCTGACGGGGGGAGAGGTCCCCGAACTCGCGCTCGAGAGGCCAGGGAATCCCGAGCACGGCGATTACGCGACTAGCGTCGCGATGCGGCTCGCTCCGGTGCTTGCCAGGTCGCCGCACGAGATCGCTCAAGAACTCGCTGCGATCGTTGAGGTGTTGCCGGCGATCGACTCGGTCGAGATCGCGGGGCCCGGGTTTCTGAACCTTCGACTCTCGGCGGATTGGTACCGCGAGGCAGTGACGACAATGCTGGCGGCCGGCAGTGACTTTGGCCGACATGCCGCGGTCGCGGGGGGCGAGACGCTCGTGGAGTTCGTCTCGGCCAACCCGACGGGCGATCTTACGATCGGCTCGGCCCGCAACGCCGCCTACGGTGACTGCGTAGCGCGTTTGCTCGATTTTATGGGTCAGACCGTGACGAAGGAGTACTACTTCAACGACGCCGGCAACCAGATCACGCTGTTTGGCCAGTCGGTGCGGGCACGGCGACTTGGACAGGAAATCCCGGACGGCGGGTATCCCGGTGCCGAGATTCTCGAGGTAGCAAACGCGCTCGATCTCCCGGATGACGCACCACTGGAGGAGTGGACGACGCGTGGCGTGGCTCTGATGATTGAGCGTATTCGGTCTGGGCTTGAGCGTATGCGCGTCACCTTCGATCTGTGGACGAGCGAGCAGACGCTCCATTCCAGCGGTGCGGTCACGGCCGCCATCGAGCGCGCCCGTGCGGAGAACCATGTCTTCGAACAGGATGGCGCCACCTGGCTACGAACGACCACGTTTGGTGATGACAAGGATCGCGTTCTGCTCAAGGCCGACGGCGAGACGACCTACTTCGCTGCCGACCTCGCCTACATCGATCTCAAGTTCAAACGCGGCGCCACTCGGGCGATCTACGTGCTCGGCGCCGACCATCATGGTTACATCCAGCGACTGAAGGCCGGTGCTGCCTGTCTCGGGCTTGATGCCGACGCTGTTGAGGTGTTGATCTACCAACTGGTTACGGTCAGTGGCGAGCGTATGGGGAAGCGGCGCGGCAACGTGATCACCCTCAATGAGTTAGCCGAGGCGATCGGTGTTGACGCTGCCCGGTACTTCCTTGTTGAGCGGTCGCACGATCAGATGCTCGACATCGATCTCGACCTGGCTGTCGAGACCAGCAGTAAGAATCCCGTCTATTACGTTCAGTATGCGCATGCGCGCTGCCAGTCAATTCTGCGCAAGGCCAGCGACGAAGGCCTAGCTGTCGACGGTGTTGGTAGCACGCACGTACCCGAGGGACCGGAGATGACGCTCGTGCGGCGCCTTGCTGAGTGGCCCGATGTTGTGGCGCTGGCGGCAGAGTTGCGCGCACCACACCGCATCGTCACTTGGGCACACGAGTTGGCGGCCGACTTTCATGCCTTCCATCACGACCTCTTTGTACTGCACGAGGATGCCGACACGCGCGCCTTTCGACTGTCGACCGTGCGCGCGACTGGCGAGGCCCTGACGCGCGCACTCGGCCTGATCGGCGTCGCAGCACCGGACCGCATGTGATCGACGTTCGCAGCATCTTGGCGGATGAGGGCTACCTTCTACGCGAGGTTCGTCTGGCCGCACTCGCCAACGCTCCTGGCGCGTTTCTCGAGACCTTCGACGAGGTCGCGGCCGACTCGGACGACGTCTGGCATGCTCGCGCTGCGTCGAGCACGGGCGAAGGCGACGCCTTGATCATGCTCGCTCTCCATGAGGGCAGACCGATTGGGATGGCGGGTGTCGCACGCGAGTTTGGCCAGCGGCGGCGGCATCGTGCGACGCTCTGGGGAGTCTGGCTTGATCCGTCGCAGCGTGGGCGTGGGGTGGGTCGCCAACTGGTCACGACCGCACTCGATTGGGCGCGGGAGCACGGGGTGCGTGCCGTCTATCTGGAGGTCGTCGAGAACGAAGACCCGAGTTGGAGCCTGTATGGGCGGCTTGGCTTCGTGCGCCGAGAGGTGGACCCGTTCGGAGCCCACGTCGATGGTCAAGACGTCGCACTTGAGCATCTCATCCTCGTTCTTTAACGAGGTGGCGAGAACCGCGTGGGGCAGGAGGCGGGGAGACGGGGTGGAAGTAACCGGGGTTGGCACAGTGGTTCGCCCGCTGTGGCCGGTCTGGGACTCGAGAAACGGTCATCAGCCGCAGTCGTCGCGGCCGCGAAGTATAATCTGCGTCACAAAAGGAGTTAAGACTTGAGCAGCACAGTTACAGCGCCACTGACCAGCAGCGACTATCGCGTCGCCGACCTCTCCCTTGCCGAGTGGGGTCGTAAGGAGATCACGATTGCCGAGCATGAGATGCCCGGACTAATGGCGTTGCGGGAGGAGTATGCGGTCGCGCAGCCACTCGCCGGCGCACGCATCACGGGATCCCTCCACATGACGATTCAGACGGCTGTCCTGATTGAGACGCTGGTTGACCTTGGTGCAGAGGTACGCTGGGCGAGTTGCAACATCTTCTCCACGCAGGATCAGGCCGCTGCGGCCATTGCCGTGGGTCCGCAGGGTACGGTTGACGAGCCGCGAGGCATCTCCGTTTTCGCCTGGAAAGGTGAGACGCTGGAGGAGTATTGGTGGTGCACGGAGCAGGCGATGACGTGGCCCGACGGCGGGCCGAACATGATTCTCGACGATGGCGGCGACGCCACGATGCTCGTGCATAAGGGTCGCGAATTCGAACTGGCGGGCGCGGTCCCCGACCCGGCTAGCGCCGATTCGGAAGAGTTTCAGGTCTTTCTGACGCTGCTTCAAGCCTCAGTCGCTGCGGACGGGCAGAAGTGGACTACGATCGCCGCCGGCATCAAGGGCGTCACCGAGGAGACCACGACGGGCGTGCTACGTCTTGTCCAGATGGCAGACGAGGGCGCGTTGCTGTTCCCCGCCATCAACGTCAACGATTCGGTGACCAAGAGTAAGTTCGACAATCTCTACGGCTGCCGTCACTCGCTCGTTGACGGCATCAACCGTGGTATCGACCTGATGCTTGCGGGCAAGATGGCAGTCGTCTGCGGCTTCGGCGACGTCGGCAAGGGTTCGGCTGAGTCGCTACGGGTGCAGGGTGCCCGAGTTGCGATCGCCGAGATCGATCCGATCTGCGCCTTGCAGGCCCTGATGGAGGGCTACGACGTCGTGCGTCTCGACGACGTCATCTCACAGGCCGATGTAATCATCACCGCTACCGGTAACCGCGACATCGTGACCGTCGAGCATATGGCGAAGATGAAGCACAACGCCGTGCTTGGCAACATTGGTCACTTCGACAACGAGATCGATATGGCCGCGCTGGCCGACTATCCCGGCGTGCGCCGCGAAAACGTCAAGCCGCAGGTCGATCAGTGGTTCTTCGAGGATGGTCACGCCATCATCGTCTTGAGCGAAGGCCGCCTCCTCAACCTCGGCAATGCCACGGGGCATCCGAGTTTCGTAATGAGTGCGTCGTTTACGAACCAAGTGATCGCGCAGATCGAATTGTTCGGACACACCGAGCGTTACCCGCTTGGCGTTCACGTCTTGCCGAAGCATCTCGACGAGAAGGTCGCGCGGCTGCATGTCACCGCGCTCGGTGGACAACTAACCGAACTGCGCCCCGATCAGGCCGCCTACATCGGCGTGCCTGTCGAGGGTCCGTATAAGGCAGACCGCTACCGCTATTAGGAAGTCGTTGGCGGTTTGCCCTCCCTTGGTGGACCGTCAACGAGCCTCCGTCTCATGCGTGTAGTGCCGAGCCGCTGCTAGTCTGCGCCCCATGCGGGCGTAGCTCAGTTGGTAGAGCGACAGCTTCCCAAGCTGTAGGTCGTGGGTTCGAGACCCATCGCCCGCTCTCTCGTGTTTTGCGTGCCGTTGAGGTTGCTGCAGGTCGCCGTGAGCGCCCATCAGTACAGGGTTTTGGAGGAGATATCCTCTCTGCGTAGAATGACAGGGAATGCAGTGGCCGTTGTCGTCCGTGCGGGAGTCGCAGATGCAGGCGCGCCGCGCCGCACTGGTGCCGATTGGCGTGCTTGGGCTCTTCGTCGTCGTCGGCATTGGTCTTGGTGGATTCAAGGCGATTGAGGCTACGGGTGCCTTCACTGTGGAGCGAGTCGAGGTCGCTGGGGCGGGTGGTGTTGCGGGAGCGGTGCGCAAGGCCGCCTATGCGGCGACGGGCTCAACCAGCCTGCTATCCGTCAATCCCGCCGCTGTAGCGCTGGCGATATCCAGCGTGCCGCGCGTCAAAGCCGCCTACGTCGATCGCTCGTTTCCAAACACCCTGACAATCAGAGTGGTGCCCGAACGGGCAGTGGCGATTGCGCCCACAGGTGGCGACCGTGTCGTCTTGGCCGCATCGGGTCGGGTGCTTGGTCCCGTCACGGACGGGACGAGGGGACTCCCGTTGGTGGCCGCTGCGCCGAGTGATATTCCTGGGGAGGGTGGCACGGTGGTTGCGCCGGCAGTGCTCGCCGAACTGGCACTTGCTTCTCTGCACAATAAGACGATGCGCTTCACGGCGATCGGATTTGAGCAGGATGGTCTCGTCGGCCGTACTGCAAACGGAGCCGAGATCCGCGTTGGTGATGGAGATCAGTTGGCCATTAAACTCAAGGTCGCCCGGTCTGTCCTGCGGCGCTCCACAGGCGAAGTTCAGTACATCGATGTGACGGTCCCGACCGCACCAGTACTTCGCCAGGGGGTAGCCGATCCACTGACGGCAAACGCTCCTGCTGCGATGATCACGGCCCTCAGTACCGATGCGAGCGGCCTTGGCGGGTTCGTGGCAGGCGCCACACCGGCCGAGAGTATCCGCACGGTGTTTGGCTAGGCTCAGGATGAGGTTGAGAAATATTGGTAGCCATCAATCGAAGCCTGAGTCTTGTGGGGTTGACGCTGGATACCCGGATTTAGTACACTGGATCGGGTTCTCGCCTTCCGGCGGGGGCCTTTCGTGTTTATGGAAGCAAACCTTTACCTTACGTAGACGTAGAGACTGAGCGGAGGACGACCATGGCAATGCGAGACGGTAGCGGGGCATATCTGGCAGTGATCAAGGTTGTCGGCGTGGGAGGCGGCGGTTCAAATGCGGTCAACCGCATGGTCGATGCGGGGCTACGTGGTGTCGAGTTCATTGCCGCCAACACGGATGCCCAGGCGCTCTTGATGACCGAGGCCGACGTCAAGATCCAGATTGGTAGCAAAATCACGCGCGGCTTGGGTGCCGGCGCGAATCCCGATGTCGGCCGCGAGGCCGCTGTCGAGAGCAAGGAAGAAATCAAAGAGGCACTGCGTGGTGCCGACATGGTATTCGTGACCGCTGGCGAGGGTGGCGGTACAGGTACCGGCGCCGCACCGGTGATCGCCGAGGTCGCTCGTGAGCTTGGCGCACTGACCGTCGGAATCGTCACGCGACCCTTTGGTTTCGAAGGTCGTCGTCGTGCTGAGCAGGCCGACCGAGGCGTCGAAGAGCTCGCAGCCCACGTCGACACGATCGTCGTGATCCCGAACGACCGCCTGCTCAACCTCGTCGAGCGACGCACGTCGATTGTCGATGCCTTTCAGATGGCCGACGACGTGCTGCGCCAAGGCGTCCAGGGCATTACCGACCTAATCACCATTCCCGGGCTGATCAACCTCGACTTCGCTGACATCCGCACCGTCATGCGCGAGTCTGGCACCGCCCTGATGGGTATCGGCCAGGCTGCCGGCGATCGTCGCGCGGGCGAGGCCGCGCGCGCGGCAATCTCCTCGCCGCTTCTGGAGTCGAGCGTGCAGGGTGCCACCGGCATCCTGCTCAACATCACCGGTGGTTCGGAGCTTGGCCTGTTCGAGGTCAACGACGCCGCCGAGGTGATCGCTGGTGCCGCGGACGCGAACGCCAACATCATCTTCGGTGCCGTGATTGACGAGGCGATGGGTGATCACATCCGCGTCACTGTCGTCGCCACGGGCTTCGATCGTAAGCCTGCACCGATGCCACGCAAGTCCGCGTCGTCGAGCGACCGGGTCGAGGTACCGAATCCGACGTCGACGTTGGAATTTGAGATTCCGTCGCCGCGCTCGCTCGAGATCTCTGACGACGCCTTGGATGTGCCGAGCTTTCTGAAGCTCGACGACTGAGGCAGCACTGATGGGCGAGCACGAGGCAGGCGGTCCGCTCTGGGCGGGTCGGCTTGAGGGCGGACTGCATCCTGATGTCCTCGCTCTGACGCAATCGCTTGACATCGATCGGCGACTTTTGCCGTACGACGTCGCGGCGTCGAAGGCACATGTGCGGATGCTGGGTCGGCAGGGGATCATCTCGACCGATGATGCCGCAGCGATCGTGCAGGCACTCGCCCTGGTTGCGATCGACGAGGGCGCCACGGACGAGGATGTGCACTCGTTGATCGAACGCCAGTTGGTCGCGCAACTGGGCGATGTCGGGCGCCGCGTGCACGCTGGACGCTCCCGCAACGATCAGGTAGTGACCGCTTTTCGGCTCTGGTGTCGCGCTCACGCCTTCGCACTGATACAGGCGACTGCCGACCTCCAAGCCATACTCGTTGAGCGGGCGCAGACAGACGGCGCCGCGGTCTTGCCCGCTTTTACACACCTGCAGCGGGCTCAGCCCGTACCGCTCGCTCACCATCTGGCCGCGCATGTCTGGAGCCTCCAGCGCGATATCGGGCGCTTTCAGGCTGCACAGCACGCCGCCGATGTCTCGCCGCTCGGTGCGGGTGCACTCGCCGGCTCGAGTCTGCCACTCGACCCTGTTGGCGTCGCCGCCGAGCTTGGCATGGCGTCGGCGTTTACGAACTCACTCGACGCGGTGTCCGATCGCGACTTTGCGGTTGATCTCCTGTATGCCTGCGCACTCTGCTTGGTGCACTGCTCGCGGATGGGTGAGGAACTGATCCTCTGGACATCGCAGGAGTTTGGCTGGGCAGCCCTGGCTGACGATGTTGCAACCGGTTCGAGCATGATGCCGCAGAAGAAGAATCCTGATGTCGCCGAGCTGGCTCGCGGTCGTGCTGGTACGGCCATCGGGCGCCTGACGGGTCTGCTCGCAACGCTCAAAGGATTACCACTCACGTATAACCGCGACTTGCAGGAAGACAAGCAGTGTGTCTTCGAACAGGTTGATGCCACGCTCGGGGTTTTGCGACTGCTGTCACTTGCGTATCAGGGCCTGTCCTTCGAGGTCGCAACCATGCGAGCGGCGGCTGCTGACGGCACAACAGTGGCGACCGATGTTGCCGAAGGTCTCGTGCGTGAGGGTATGCCGTTCCGAGACGCACACAGCGAAGTTGCCAACAGGATCGCAGCCGGGGAGCGCTTCGATTCGCCGACGCCTGAGGAGGCAATAGCCGCTCGTAAGGGTCCTGGCATGCCCGGTGTCGTGTCCGAGCAACTGGTCGCACTCGAGGCACTCATCGCCACGACCCGTGCGCTCAACGCTCCATCGCTATGACAACGCGACCAGCCGCACTGATGCCGTTTCCGGACACCACCGAGGTGACACCAGCTGGTCTGGTTGTCGGCGGGCTTGCACTGACTGAGATCGCTAAACACTATGGAACGCCCCTGTACGTCTATGACGAGGCGTCGATCCGCAGGCGAGCAGAGAGCGTTGTGGCGGCGGTAGCGGCTGGGCCAGCGGGCTCCCGTGCCGCGTTTGCCCTCAAGTCTCTGTCGACGCTCGCCGTACTCCGCGTGCTTCAGCAAGCGGGGATGAGCGCAGACTGCGCCTCGAGTGGCGAGATTGCCGCGGCACTGCGCGCCGGCTTCTCGGGGGACCAGCTTGTTGTGCACGGCAACGCCAAGAGTGAGGCCGATCTCGTGGCGGCGATAGACGCCGACGCGGGACTGGTTGTGCTGGATGGTCGCGACGAAGCCGAGCGACTCGCTGCGCTGTGTACGCGCAGTGGCCGCAGACAGGACGTGTTGGTGCGGATTGCGCCCGGCATCGATGTCGATACCCATCGCCACATCGCTACCGGTCACCTTGGTTCGAAGTTTGGGATGACGCCCACGGAGGGAGCCGAACTGCTGCGCACTCTCCCCGGCGGTTTGCACGGTCGCGGCCTGCATGTTCACCTCGGTTCGCAGATTCTTGACCCCGAACCGCTCGTCGACGCGGCGCGCTGGCTACCGCGCTTTGCGAAGGCAGAGGGAATTCCGCTTGAGGTGCTCGACGTCGGCGGCGGTCTGGGCATTGCGTATCTTCCCGGTCAGGACAATCCCGATCCAGCGGCGCACACGGCGGCTCTCGTCGCTGCGGTCACCGACGTCTGCGTCGACGAGGGCATCCCTGTCCCGCAGATCATCGTCGAGCCCGGACGCTCGATCGTAGGCACCGCGGGACTCACGCTCTACTCCGTGTTGGGCATCAAGACGGTTGGTGATGGCTCGACGTGGGTTTCGGTGGACGGTGGTATGGGCGACAACCTGCGCGTCGGGCTCTACGGCGGCACGTACGCTCCCGTCCTTGCCGCGCGACCGATCGACGTCGCGGCTGGGCACGTCCGCATTGCCGGACGCCACTGCGAATCGACAGACGTCTTGGTGGACGACGTCGAGTTACCAGAGGTTCATGTCGGTGATCTGATCGCAGTCCCCGCCACCGGCGCCTACCACCAGACGATGGCGAACACGTACAACCTCTTCGGCCGACCAGCCGCCGTGCTCGTCGGCAACGGCGTGGCCACGCTGATCACGCGTCGCGAGTCCACCGACGAGTTGTTTCTGCGCGACGTGTAATTCGTACAGACGGGTCGTGTGGCACCCTTCGTTGATGCCGCCGTTTCGCTTTGCCGGGTCGTTTCAGCCGAGGGGTGATCAACCGCGAGCGATCGCGGGGATCTGCGAGGGGATGGAGGCAGGCGAACGTTTCGTCACGCTGCTCGGAGCCACGGGCACCGGCAAGACCGCCACGATGGCGTTCGTCATCGAGCAGTTGCAGCGGCCAGCACTCGTGATCGCTCACAACAAGACCCTGGCGGCTCAACTGTGTAATGAGTTTCGCGAGTTCTTCCCCGATAACGCCGTCGAGTACTTCGTGTCGTACTACGACTATTACCAACCCGAGGCGTACATCGCCACGACGGATACCTATATCGAGAAGGACGCCGTCGTCAATGACGACATCGATCGCCTGCGACACGCCGCCACGACCTCACTGCTGACGCGCAAGGACGTGATCATCGTTGCCTCGGTCTCATGCATTTACGGGTTGGGCTCGCCGGACGAATACAAAGAGCGTCTGGTGGTCCTCAAACGAGGCAAAGACACAGAGGGTCGCGACCAGTTGTTGCGGAGCCTCGTTGACATCCAGTATCGCCGTAACGACACAGCACTCGGACGCGGCAAGTTTCGCGCTCGCGGCGATGTTATCGAATTACAGCCAGCCTATATGGAGACGGCCTATCGCATCTCACTATTCGGCGACGAGGTCGAATCGATTACGCACTACGACCCCCTGACGGGAGAGGTTTTGGGGCGTCTCGAAGAGTTGGTCGTCTATCCGGCGACGCACTACGTGACTGACCCACTGACGGTGGAGCGCGCTACGCAAGAGATGTATCGCGAGATGGAGGATTGCGTACGACGCTTCGAAGCGGATGGCAAGATTCTTGAGGCTCACCGCATTCGTCAGCGGACGGAGTACGACATTGAGATGCTGCGCGAGCTCGGCTATTGCAACGGTGTCGAAAACTACTCACGCATCTTCGAGGGTCGGCCTCCCGGCTCGTCGCCATTTACCCTGATGGACTACTTCCCGGGCGACTATCTGCTGTTTGTGGACGAGTCGCATCAGACGATTCCGCAGATCGGCGGCATGTACGAAGGGGACCGTTCGCGTAAGACCCAATTGATCGATCACGGCTTTCGGCTGCCATCTGCACTCGACAACCGTCCACTGCAGTTTCCAGAGTTTCTGACCAAAGTGGGTCAAGGCATTCTGGTTTCGGCCACGCCTGGTGCATTCGAGGCTCGCGAGGGCGGGCGTGTGGTCGAGCAGATCATCCGCCCGACCGGTCTAATCGACCCGATTATTGATTTGCGCCCCACCGAGGGGCAGATCGACAATCTCCTGGGTGAGATTCGTGACCGCGAAGCGAAGGGCGAGCGCGTACTCGTCACCACGCTGACGAAAAAGATGGCGGAGGATCTCTCCAACTATCTCATTGAGAGCGGGGTGCGGACGCGTTACCTCCACTCGGAAATCGACACGTTGGAGCGCATCCAGATCATCCGCGACCTCCGACTCGGCGAGTATGACGTCTTGGTCGGGGTCAACCTTCTACGCGAAGGCCTCGATCTGCCCGAGGTGTCGCTGGTCGCGATTCTGGATGCGGACAAGGAGGG
>SHUX01000055.1 GCA_009694475.1 Thermoleophilia bacterium | reverse complement strand
AGTCGTGCTCTGACCGACGTTACCGGCCTCGTCGCTACCGGTCACGCGCAGGCGATAGACGCCTGGCAGCAGCAGCCGCTGGCGTAGGCGCAGGTCCCAGTCCAACGTAGCTCCAGCTGCATCCGCAGTGACGGGTACCACGACCGTGCCGAGCCTGTCACCAAGCTGGTTCTCAACCACGAGGCTGGCGCGCACGAGTCCCGAAAGATCGTACGCAGTCACGGAAATCGCAACGGGACCAGTGGCGGTCAGCGTTGGCTGCGGCGTCTTCAGCACCAACGTAGGGGCCGTCGAATCGACCACAACTGGTACCAGCGATTTGCTCGTGACGCCTGCGCCATCCACAAGCGTTGCCCGGATGCCGTAGACACCGTCCGTCGCGCCAGCCGCATCCCAACTGATTGCCGTGGTCGAGCCGGCGTCAACCGCTGTGGCCGATAACAGGCTGCCGAACACCGGTCCCGCCTCCGTTACGACGTCGACGCTCAGGGTTCCGGCAATCGACGACACGATCTCGATTGCGGTTGCCGCTGCCCGTGGCGATGCCTCGGGGTTGAAGGCCGTCGGAGTAGCCGAGACCGACAGGTTTGGCGCGACGCTCGGAACAACCGCCCGTGGCGTAAACGACGACCCGACCAAGGCGGCAACGATCAGCGTTGTGGCGAGCATCACTCTCAGCTCACACTACAAGATCGCGCCCCTCAGCGCCTGTGCACAGGGGTCCTCTGCTGCACGCTCTGGAAGTTGCGTAATGGTTGTCATCAGCAGGTCGCGCAGCCGCTGGAGATTGGCAGAGAACTCCGCAATCACCTGATCGGCCGTCACTGCCTTCGCACCAGGATCGTCCGCAACACCGGTGTCATAATCCGTGATTAGCGCAATCGTCGCGTAACAGATCTCTTGTTCTCGCGCCAAGATCACCTCGGGGTAGCCCGTCATGTTGATCACCTGCCAGCCTGCCGTGCGATACCAATTCGATTCTGCGCGCGTCGAAAAACGCGGCCCTTCGACAATGACCATCGTCCCCGTGGGGTGAATGTCTAGGTCCTGTGCCTTGCCGACGCTGAGTAGCGCTGCCCGCAGGGCACCGCAATACGGGTCCGCGCCTGCGACGTGCGTCGCGCCCGGACCGTCAAAGAAGGTATGTGCGCGACCAGACGTGCGATCAACAAACTGGTCGACCAGTACAATCGCGCCCGGCACTACGGCGGGATCGAGCGAGCCCGCAGCGCAGGGCGCGAAGATCCGCTCGACACCCAGCTGCTTCATCGCCCAGACGTTTGCTCGGTAGGGAATGGCGTGTGGAGGGAGGCGATGACCTCGCCCATGTCGAGGCAGAAACGCGACGGAATGTCGACCGATCTCAGCAATCGTGATCGGGCCAGAGGTCTCACCGTAGGGTGTCTCGAGCCGCACCTCCACGCCGCCCGCGAGAAACTCCTCGAAGCCGCTACCGCCGAAGACGCCGATGTCGGCGCGTGGCGTCAAACGTCACCACCCGGCGTCCAGATCTTCGGACGAGGAGGCTGCGGAGGAACTGTCGGAGGCGGCGGAGTGGCTTTCGGCTTGGGCGTCGCAGAACTGCGAGCCCCGTCGCTACCAACGGCCGCGTTCAGCGAATCAGAGTGCGCGACTGCGTCGGCAAAAGCCAACTGCAGTTCGGCCAGCGCTCGGCGCAGCTCCTGGACGGGCTCCGGCAATTCTGTGCCCTCTGGTAGCCCATCGAGGAAGGCACCGATTAGAGCATCGGCCCCACCAATCGCGAGACGGGCCTGGACGCCATCGCCGCCGTTGACCATGCCGGGGATCATGCCGAGCTGACCCGCGCCAATCGACATCAATTCGGAGGCCACGTTGAGCAAGAGCGACTCGACGCGAATCTGCGACAGGTCAACCTCCGGCATCTCGTCGGGCATCCCCTCAGCACCAGCATTGGGAGGAAGTGCTTCGGCCATCTCAACCAACCTTCTCTGCGAGGCGCCGGGCGGACGCCATGGTTATTTCTACCTGCTCGGCATGGATTGCCCCCATGTCCTCGCCGGCCTCGACACGCTTCTTCCAGCGGGTGGCATGATCGCCCTCGACGATCAGCCCCTCCAGCGGCTCAAGCCAGCCGCGCAAGCCGAGTGCCTCAATCTCTGGCTCGCAGGCTTCGAGCAGTGCCCCAATGCGCGTCGCTGCCGGAACCGCTTTGCGCGCCTCAAGGTCGATCAGTTCGCGCGACATACCCCAGCGCAGGGCGCGCCAGAGGTTTTCCTCGAGATCACTCGGTCGATCGGGTGCGTGCAGCGAGCCCTCGTCGTAGAGACGGGCGGCTCGAGCAGCGAGAGCAGTCTGGAACGCGGCCAACGCAATCGACTCGCCGAGGTCCGGCAGAGCATCGCAGGCGCGCACCTCGACCGTCCCAAACGACTGGTGTGGGCGCACCGTCCACCAGATCTCGGTGTGCTCGCGGATCGAGTCTGTGGCGAGCAGAAAACGCACGTAGCGGTCGTAATCGTCCCAATCAGTAAAGATGTCGGGGATTCCACAGCGCGGAAACATCCGCGTAAAAATCTGCGTCCGGGTCGAGCGCAGGTGGGTGATGCGGCCCTCCAGCCATGGCGACGTACATGACAAGGCGAGCAGTTCGGGCACATGCGAACGCATCGCGTTGGCCACGGCCATGGCGCGATCGGCTCCACGAATGCCGACGTGAACGTGCATGCCAAAGGTGTTGTTACGCCAAGCGATGTACCGCAACGTGCCCTCGACGATTCGATAGTGCGGCGTATCGATGATGCGCTGATCCGACCAGGGCGAGGTGGGATGCGTCCCTGTGGCTCCGATCGAGACGCCCAAACGCTCCGCCGCAGCCACCAGGTGAACGCGACGATCGATGATCATCCGCGCTGCGTCGTCAAACGTCTCGCCCCGACCTGTTTTGACTTCAATCTCCGAGGCAATCAACTCACCCGCTACATTGCCTTTTAGCGGTCCTGCCTCACAGGCATCACGGAGTTCCTCGAAGCGGTTCGTCATCGCGAGCGTGTCGCGGTCGAGGATCTGAAACTCCTCTTCAATGCCGACCGTAAAGTCGGTCGCGTCAGCAAAATGCTGCCGCGCAGCGTCTAGCGCCGCATACGAGTCCTCAACCGACGCGCCCATGAGCGACAACGGTAGCAGCCGGCCCGTGTCGCGAGTCGCGTTGCACCGCTATTGTGCTGCCCGCATGGACCTGCACGACGAAACCGCGGCACACCCCCCAGAACTGACGTTGTTCGAATACGTCGTGGGCGAGCTCGGCTCCGACCGCTCCGATGGCATCCGTGTCCACGTCGAGGGCTGCCCGGAGTGCCGCGACCGCATCGTGTCGTTGGCGATGGAGATAGACGAACTCGACCGATTGCCGCTAGTCGCGATTCCCCACGACCTGATTAGAGGCGCCTTTGATGGTCGCTCGACACAGCGGCGCCGCTCGCTGCTGCGCATCCTCCCCATTGTCGTCTTGCTCGCCGCCGCGACGGGTGTGGTCGGATTGTTTGAGATCGGCGGACTCGAGAACTCGTCGACAACCGTCGAGCAACGTCAGGTCGTCGTCGCCACGGCCGACTCTGACCCGGTCGGTGTTGTCGACGCTCTGCTCGCTGGCATCACACACACCACGACCGTCGATCAGGCCGACGCCCGACATCTAATCGTGCTCGTCAGCGATGATGATGTCGACGTCGCTGTCGCGCGCCTCGAAGATACGGCTTCTCCGAACGGCAAGTCCTATGTCGTCGACGTCGGTGGCGCTGGGCAGTTGCTCGACACGTCCGCGCCGTAGCAGCAACCCGACCTCAGGCGAGGTGAAAGTAGAGTGCGTAGAGCAATTCGACGGCGGGGCTCGTCGTGTGCACCGTGACGTCGGCAGGCACGTCGATCAGGGCGCCGGAATAGTTGAAAACAATCCGCACTCCGCACCGTACAAGATCGTCAGCGACAGATTGCGCGGCGTCGGCCGGTACCGCGACGACACCAACAATGACGCCTAACTCCGCCACAATGCGGGGCAACTCTGACGGGTTCTGCACGACCACGCCGCCGCAGGTCGTGCCGACCTTGGCCAGGTCTGCATCAACGATCGCAACGATTGAGAAGCCATGATCGGCAAAGACGTCCGCCTCGGCGATCGCGAGCCCCAACCGTCCCGAGCCAATCAAGACGATGTTGTGCTGCCCTGCGGTCCGCAAGATGGTACTGATCTCGCTGATCAACGCTTCGACGCTATAGCCAACACCACGCTTACCAAAGGTGCCAAAGCCCGACAGGTCGCGCCGAATCTGTGTCGCATTGACGTGCGTGTACTCACCGATCTCGTGCGAGGTAATCGCGCCGCGCCCGGCTTTCTTGGCCTGCGTCAGAACTTGGAGATAATGCGCGAGTCGCGCTGCCACTCCCCCACCCAAACGCTCTGTCATGACCAACCCTTCGAACATTGTTGTATGTCACAAGGAATCCTACCCAAGCCGACCGTTAGGGGGTTCACCGTGTCACGATCTTGTAATTTCGAGGGCCTGTTCGATCGCGCTCTGTTCGACGATGAAGTGCCCCACCTCGACGCCATCAACGAGCACGACGGGGATCAGCGCACGGTAGCGCTGCTCGAGCTCGAGGTCACCATCGATATCGAGCACGGTCAGCTCGACATCCCGTTCTGCACAGGCCGCGGTCGCTGCTGCGATCGCAGGAGCACAGAGGTGGCAGCCCGTGGCCACGACCACCACGACGCGCCTCACCCGAGCGGACTCCGCGCATGGGCATCGAGTGCTGCCATCCGCGGTGGTGAGAGCGGTAGCAGTGATCGACTGGCGATCGCAATCATTGCCGCATTGTCGCCACAGACCGTGAGGGGTGCCATCGCGACCGTCGCCTGTACCTCGCCCAACCGCTCGCGGAGGCGCGCGTTTGCCGCCACCCCCCCGACGAGGCCCAGAGTCGTGCGATCTGTGCTGACAAGACCGAGCGCAGCGCGCTCGAGTAAGTGGTCGACGATCGCCTCCTGATATGCCGCTGCCAGTTCCGAACGCGCAGTCGAATCGCCATCGGCGAGGCGCTGCACAGCGAGTGCAAGCGCTGTCTTAAGACCCGAAAAAGAAAAGGCGAGGTCCTCGCGCCCCTGCAGTGGCGTCGTAAACGCCCGCGCTGTTGGGTCTGCTCGGCCGGCCAACGCAGCGAGCGCAGGGCCGCCTGGATAACCGAGCCCCAAGAGACGCGCGCCCTTGTCGAAGGCCTCGCCCGCTGCGTCGTCCAAACTGCGGGCGATCGTGGTCAGTCGACCCTCGTCGTCGACATCGATCAGGAGCGTGTGGCCACCCGATGCGAGCAGCACAAGGTGCGCACCAACGGGCGGCTCGTCTGCCAACTGCAGCGAGGCGACGTGACCCTGCAGATGATCCACGGCGACGAGTGGTAGACCGCGGGCGAAGGCATAACCCTTGGCGTAACTGACGCCGACCAGCAGTGCACCGATCAGTCCGGGACCCACCGTAACCGCTACCCGTGTCAGTTGATCATCCCTAACACCTGCCTCAGCGAGTGCCGTGGCCACCGCCGGCCCGAGCAGTTCGAGATGACGCCGCGACGCGATCTCTGGGACGACGCCCCCAAACGCAGCGTGGTCGGCAATCTGCGAGGCGACGACCGATGAGAGCAGGCGCCCGTCGACAGTACAGACTGCCGCACAGGTCTCGTCACACGACGTCTCGATCGCGAGGATCATCGAACGAGCTGTTCGATATCGGTATCGGGACCGTCACCGCGCCACATCACCAGAGCATCCTCGCGGTCGTCTGTGTAGTACCCGCGCCGCATACCGGCAGGACGAAAGCCGAGGCCTTCGTAGAGCCGAATCGCAGCATGGTTCGAGACGCGCACCTCAAGCGTGTGGCCGCGCGTGCCATCACCATCGGTTTCGCCAAGCATGGTCTCAAGCATCAGCCGAGCAACGCCGTGACGGCGATGAGGTTCGTCGACCGCGACGTTCATCACATGCCAGGCATCGGTGTAGCGCGCCACAATCAGATACCCAGCGAGGGCACGCTCGATAAAAGCGCCGTAGCAGCGCGAGCCAGGGCGGCCAATTTCGCCCGAGAACATCGTTCTCGACCAGGGCGTTTTGTAGGCTCGGCGCTCGAGTTCCTCGACGCCGGTCAGATCGCCCAACCCGAGTCGGCGCAGACGGATCGGCTGTTCCGCATCACGTGCGGTCGCGGATTCCTCGGTCGCGGTCATCGCCTAGCCGCCGGTACAGCATCGGGCGCCCGCAGGTAGAGCGCGGTCGCTGGCTGCGGATCAATCGATGCCAATTGCCACGCCACTCCGGGATCGACCCAATGTACGGCGCTGTCAGAGTCGGGGATGACAGCACCTGCCTCGGCAAACAACGCGCGATAGCGCAAGGCCCCGTCTCCGACCAGAACATCTCCCCGAGCGACATGCGCCAGCAACTGCTCGGGGGTCGACGATGCGCCGCCGATCGTCGCGCTCTGCGCATAGACCTCACCTCGGCGTGCATCGATGACGGCTACAGCGCCGGCAGGTGCCCCAGCCACAAGCGCGCGCAACGTGTCAACGCCGGCAACCGGAATGCCGATGGCGTCGCTCAGCCCGAGCGCCGTGGCAAGCCCGATCCGGAGCCCGGTAAACGACCCCGGCCCACGCCCGACCGCAATCAGTGTCAGGCCACTGCTGTCGATTCCGCCGTCGACCAGCACTTGCCCCACGGCACCCAGCACGTGTTGGGCCGCGTTCGGCTCCCTGAGCGGCACGGCCGCGACGATGCTGCCGTCCGCGTGCACCAATCCGACTGAGGCAAGCGATGTAGCGGTGTCGATGGTCAGGGTGGCCACGGCGTAATCCTAGGGCCGACCCGCCGGCGTGGAAATTACAAAGCGTCGCGATCCCCCGGCTTCGAGCTCGATCTGGACGTGGCAGGTGGCCTCAGGCAGCCAAGCAAGGCCATACTCCGGCCATTCCACAAAGCCAATCACGTCCTCACTCAGGTAGGCCGCGAGGTCGGCCGTTTCGCGGTTGTTTGCGGCGCCCAGGCGATAGAGATCAAGATGGGCGATCGGCGGCGTCCCGTCGTAAAGATGCGCCAGCGCGAAGGTCGGGCTCGTCACCGGCGCCACGCAACCAAGCCACCGAGCACAGGCCTGGACGAGAGTGGTCTTACCGGCACCGATCGCGCCCTCAAGGTAGATGCAACTACCCTGCCGAGCGGTCCTGCAGATGGCTGTGGCGACGAGATCGAGATCGCCTCCGTCATCAACGGTGATCATCGTGCCTCGGTCAGCCGCAGCCGCAGCCACCGCCGCAGCAACCACCCGCGCGCCCGGCTGTCGGCGCGGGCGCGGACTCAAGCCCGCCACCGCCAACGCGGACACGCTGAAAGGTTGACAGCAGCTTGTCTACCTTGCCGGAATTACAGACGGGGCAGGCGACAACGGTGGAGCCAGAGGCCGAAACCAACTCTTCAAACTGGTGCGAGCACTTCGTGCAAGCGTATTCGTACATGGGCATTCCAATAGGGTAGCGCCTTGCTCCGGCGGACGTCCGGTAGAATCTGGAGCAAGGACTCCATCCTCACCGAGGGGTACCAGTGAAACTGACCGTGATCGGTCCCGGACGCGCCGGGACGGCAATCCATCAGCACGCCTGCCACGCTGGCCTCGCCAGCACGCTCGCTCGTACGGTTGCTGCCGACTCCGACGTAATTCTGATCGCCGTGCCGGACCCTGTCGTGGCGGAGGTTGCTCAGGCAATCCCGCTCGGACCACTCGTCGGCATGCTGTCCGGATCGGTGCCACTCTCGTCGCTAGCGCCGCATCCCCGCGCCTTCGTGCTGCACCCAATGCAGACGATCCAAGCTGATCGCACCGACCTACAGCTGACGAACTGTGTTGCAGGGATTACGGCGACGGATGCCGCAACAGCAGTAACCGCAAACGAACTCGCTCTTCGGCTCGGTATGAACCCGGTGCCCGTGGCGGAGGACGTGCGGCCTTTGCCGCACATAGCCAGCATTTTCGCGTCGAACCTGATCCTCCCCGCGCTGGTCTCTGCGATGCAGGTGCTCGCTGCGGCCGGGATCGACGCGCAACGCGAGGCAATCCTTGCTCCGCTGGTTCGGCGCGCGCTTGACAATGCGTTGAAGGACGGCGTGACTGCTCCCGCTACGGGGCCCGTCGCCCGTGGCGACCTCGCTACGGTCCGGCAGCACCGTCGCCGACTCAGCCTCTTGAATCCCCAAATTGACCGCGCCTACGTGCTTCTCTCGACCGCACTCCTACCGTTGGTGTCGAATGACGCCGCGGCAAGCGTCGCCCCAGCACTGGGACCAGAGGCATGATCATCGCGCGCTCTGTGCCCGAATTGCGAGCCGCTAGTTCCGGTCCCGTCTCGTTCGTACCGACGATGGGCGCACTGCACGCGGGTCACGCCTCGTTGATACGCCTCGCCGCAGCTGACGGTGTGTGCACTGTCGTGTCGGACTTTGTCAACCCGTTGCAGTTTGGGAAAGGTGAGGACTTCGAAAACTACCCACGCGACCTTGCTGCCGACGCTGAGCTTGCCGAACAGGCGGGTGCAACCGTTCTTTTCGCCCCGAGCGTTACCGAAGTCTACCCTCCAGACTTCTCCACCACTATCGATCCCGGTCCCTTAGCGCACGAACTGTGTGGGCTACATCGTCCCGGCCACTTCGCGGGTGTCGCGACCGTGGTTGTCCGCCTCTTTGGACTCGTTCAGCCACACCGCGCCATCTTTGGGTCCAAGGATTACCAGCAGCTGACGATCCTTCGTCGCGTCAACCAGGACCTTGGCCTTGGGATCGAAATTGTCGGCGCACCGACCATTCGTGACGAAGACGGGCTGGCGTTGAGTTCGCGCAACATGTATCTCTCGCCCGCCGAGCGCATCCGTGCTCGAGCGATCCCACGAGCGCTTCAGCGCGCAGCCGAGATCTATGCCGCCGGCGAGCGCGACGCTGTCCTACTCGCCGAGGTCAGCCACAGTGTCCTCGACGGGCTCACGCTCGAATATCTCGAACTGCGCTGCTCGGATCTGACGAACTACGAGCCAGACCGCCCTGCTGTGCTGCTGGTCGCAGGACGAGTCGGCAACACGCGCCTGATCGACAACATCGTGCTCGACCCAGCCTCACCAACACAGGCCATTGCCCAATTTGCAACGAAGGAGTTCGCATGAGCACCCGACCACGACGCCCTGCCCCCGCTACCCCAGCACCCGGCAAGGTTTCGCTGCCTGACCTGATTGCGCAGAAGGCGACGGGGATTCCAATCGTGATGATCACTGCCTACGATGCACCCAGTGGCCAGGTGGCAGCCGAGGCCGGTGTTGATGTGATCTTGGTCGGCGATAGCGCGGCGATGACCGTGCTCGGTCACGACTCCACAATGCCTATAACCGTCGACGAGATGATTGTGCTGACGGCGGCCACAACCCGCGGCTCGAGCAGGGCCGAACGCGCACCGCTGGTTGTCGCCGACCTACCCTTCATGAGTTTCCAACCCTCGGATCGTGATGCGATCCTCGCCGCCGGGCGTTTTGTCAAGGAGGCCGGTGCCGATGCAGTTAAGGTTGAGGGCGCTGGCCCAACGCTGTCGCGTATGCGCGCAATTACCGGCGCTGGTATTCCGGTGATGGGTCACCTCGGCCTGACCCCACAGAGCGCGACTGCGCTCGGTGGTTTTCGTGCCCAGGGACGCACAGCCGAAACCGCCCTGCAACTGGTAGACGAGGCGATCGCCGTCGAGTCCGCTGGCGCCTTCGCGCTCGTCTTGGAATGCGTGCCAGCCGAGATCGCAGCGGCAATCACGGAGCGCGTTCAGATTCCGACCATTGGCATCGGCGCTGGCAATGCCACGGACGGACAAGTGCTCGTCTGGCATGACCTGTTGGGAATCGGCGCCGGCACCTCACCGCGTTTCGTTGAACGCTACGCCAACCTGCATCTGGCGTCGCTCGAAGCGATTGAGCACTACGTACGCGATGTCCGCACCCGTGCCTTCCCGGCCGAGCGCCACACGTACGCGATCTCTGACGCGGAACTCGTCGCCTTCCAGTCGGGTCTTGGCATCGCGGAGCGTTAGGCGACACCAACAGACGCTAGGCTCCAGCCATGAAATACGCCCACGTCTGTTATCGCGTCTTCGATATCGACCGCTCGGTTGAGTTCTACTGCGGCGCGCTCGGCTTCAAAGAACTCAAGCGCTACCCGATTCGAGACGAGGCAGTCAACGTCTACGTTGCGCCGGAGGGCTCTGAAGATCGCCCGCTCGAATTGACGTACAACTTCGACCAGACCGAGCCGTACGAAATCGGTACGGGCTACGGACACATTGCGTACATCGTCGACGACCTCGACGGTACGCTCAGGAACCTCAGCAGCATCGGCATTGATCCCGAAAAGCCGCCGTACTCGATCCGTGCCGGAGGCTCTCGGATCTGCTTCGTCCGTGACCCGGACGGTTATCGCATCGAACTCATCGAAAAGCACGTCGGCGACTGAGATGAGTGGCCGCACTCCCGGCGTCGTGCTCGTGCTGCTCGAGCAGTGGACGCTGTCGCCCGAGCGGGACCTGCGTGCGCTCGTCCAGATGGCCGTTGATGCCGAGTCCGTCGGTGTCGAGACCGTGATGATTAGCGATCACGTGCTGCTGACGCCTAAGGCGGGCGCTGGCGGTCGCATGGCTAACTCACGTGACTACGCGGCGCCAGGCAACCAAGACCCGCTGACGCCATGGCCAGACTCGATCGTGCTCGCGTCGGCAATCGCAGCGCGCACATCGACGATTCGTATCGCGCTGTCGGCACTGATCTACCCGCTTCGACACCCCCTCCATACCGCCACGCAACTCGCCACGCTCGATCTGCTGAGTGAGGGCCGACTCGTCGTGCAGCCGACCGTCTCGTGGCTCGACGAGGAGTATGCCGCACTCGGTGTTCCCTTTAAGCAGCGCGGCAAGATCCTTGACGAGCAACTGGCAATCATGCGCGCTGTCTGGGCCGCCTCCCCCGCCTCATTCCAGGGCGAGTTCTACCGCTTCGACGACGTCTACCTTGAGCCAAAATGTTGGCGTCCTGAGGGACCACGCATGTGGTTTGGTGGCCAACACGTGCACGGGCCGATCCTACGTCGTCTGGTCGAGTACGGCCACGGCTTTCATCCGTTCGGAGCTCCAACTGCCGACGACCTCGTCGCTATCCGTAACGCGATGACTGCTGCTGGGCGCGACCCCAAATCAATTGAAATGATCGGCGGTATTCGGCCAAGTTTCCCGTCCGATCACCAGCCAGGCGATCTTGACGAGGCGATGCAGGCAATCCCCGGCAAGCTCGCGGACGGCTACACGTCGATCTGTTTCAAACCCTCGCAGTACACCGACGATGTCGCAGACGTGCCAAACCTCTGCCGCCGCATGGTTGCTGCTGTCGCTGCCGCTTAGGCTGAGGGCTTACCGCCGCGCAAATCCTCGCGGAAGCCATGCACCGGGCGCCCAAGCGCCCGCCATTGGAAGATCGAGATTGCCGGCAGTTTGTCGTCGTAGACGACGATTCGCGCGTTGCGACCAATCTTTTGACATTGTGCTGCGATCTCGATCAGGTCGTCGCGCGATGGCGCAACGAGCACCAGGTGAGCACCGGTCACATAGTCAAACACGGTCTGGCAGGCCGGACAGGGCCAAGGGTCCGTTCGAATAGCAAACCATTCACCGTCTGAGGTATCGATGCCCTCAAAGGACTCAATCTCCTCCTCGGTCCAGATCGCCTGATCCGTGTC
>SHUX01000054.1 GCA_009694475.1 Thermoleophilia bacterium | reverse complement strand
CGGCGGGGCTGCGATGCTTTTGTGACCATGCCTCCCACTCGCACACCACGCCTCAAAGCCCGCGTCGCCATCGAACGCGACGGCCAACTCCTCTGCGTCCTCCACGCCAAGCCCGACCAGGAGCCCTTTTGGTGCCTGCCGGGTGGCAATGTCGATGACGGCGAGACGCTCCATGCGGGAGCAATCCGCGAGCTGCACGAAGAGGTCGGCATCGAGGTCGAAACCGACGGCGTGATCCTCGTCGTCGACGGCCCGGAAGTGGGTGCGATCGAGGTGATCCTCCGCGGTACGATCCACCATGGGGAGCCGTCGCTCAGCGCGACGTCAGGCGACCCCTACCTCACAGACGTCGCCTGGATCGACAGTCACCACCTGCCCACCGACTTCCGCCCCCCGGCGCTGCGCACGCTCCTCCAGGATGCCGGCCACCTCGCCGCCCTCCCGACGATTGCCGTTGTGGCGTGGTCGAACGACCACAGACCGCCGGCACCCTAAACCCAACTAGTCGAGGCGTCGTGGTTCGAGCCAGGCCAGATCGGCTGGAATCCCCAAGCCCGGTCCCTCAGGCGGGCGAATCGTCCCGTCCTCCGAGATGAACAGGGGCTCGGGCAGAAGCCAATCGCGCCGGTCCGGCCCCCAGCCGGGCGGATCGAATGGCACCTCGACAAACGCACAGGTCGAATAGGCCATTGCGACGTGCAGGTTGACCAAGAAGCCAAACCCGTTCGTCCATGTATGCGGCGACCACATGCGGCCGGAGAGGGCAGCGAAATCGGCAATCCGCCGTGCGCCCGTGACCCCACCCGACAACACCACATCGGTCTGGATCACATCCACGCCACCCCGGGCGACCAGGTCGCGCGCCTCGTGCGCCTGTCGCACCATCTCGCCGGCAGCAATCCGCAGCGCCGTCTTCGAGCGCAACTCGGCGTAGCCCTGGACGTCACCAGTCGGCAAAGGCTCCTCGAGCCAGTAGACACCCATGCGTTCGAAGGCGCGGGCCGCCTGCACGGCCTCGGCGACGTCCCAGCCGAGCCGTGCGTCGCCGGCCATCCGCCAACCATAGTTGGCGTCGACCATGATCTCCATGTCCGCACCGATCGCCTCACGCACCTTCTCCACCACGATCGCCGATTGGCGCCAGTCGCCAATCGGCAGGCGCAATTTGACGGCTCTGAACCCCGCCGCCCGCAGGTGCATCGAGCGCTCAGCGCGCTCCTCCGGCGCAACCGCCTCGGCCGTCGAGGCATACGCCAGTAGGCTATCGTTGCGTCCGCCGAGGAAACGCCACAGCGGCTCGCCTGCGGCTCGAGCCGCGAGATCGGCACAGGCCGCCTCCACAACCCACGGTCGGCTGCCGTGAAAGTCCACCGTCTCGCAGATGCGATGGATCTGATCGAGACGTCGCGGGTCGAGCCCGACGAGATGGCGCTGCAGCAGTTTGAGGTCGGGCAGGTTGTCGCCACCACCAATGCCGACGCTGCCATCATCCGCCGTCACGATCACGACCTCGGCATCCTGATAGGTCCGGGAAGTAGGGTCCCACGACATCGTCACGGGCGTACCCCACAGGTTTCGGTAGCGGCGAACCTCAATCGTTGCGATCTTCACAAGCAGATTCTACTGGCGCAGATCCAAAAGGACGCGACGCGACGCATGATCCTTCATCAGCGCGAAGGCAGCGTTGATCTCGCCGAGTCCCAGACGATGGCTGATCAGCTTCTCAAGCGGCAGCAGTCCCTGGCGATGGAGGTCGAGAATCATCGGAAAGTCGTAGAACGGATAGCACGATCCATACTCCGAGCCGAGCACCCGACGCTCCATCCGGGGGAACGACAGGGCTGGGAACGTCACCTGCGCGTCCGGATGCGGAATGCTGATCAGGACGGCGGCACCCCGCGCGCGCGTACTCAGAAAGCAGGCGGTTGCGACCTCGGGTCGTCCAGTTGCCTCGATCGCGTAGTCGACGCCGCTGCCCGACAACGCCATCACCGCTTCACCCGTCTCCTCGGCCGACCCCTGCCACTGCACCGCTGCTGTCGCACCGCAATCGATCGCGTCGGCCAACTTCTGCTCTGAGAGATCGACCGCAATCACCTGAGCAGCGCATGCCGCCCGCGCGCCCATGATCGCCGACAGTCCCACCCCGCCACAGCCGAACACGGCTACCCGCTCACCCGGCCGCACCCTGGCGGTGTTCCAGACGGCACCAATACCTGTGGTGACAGCACAACCGACGATCGGCGCCACGTCGAGTGGCGCGTCGTCGGGGATCACGACGCAGGACGCATCCGGAACCACACAGGCCTCCGCAAACGTCGACAGAAACGAGTTGTGGAAGACCGTCTCGCCATCACGTGAGAGGCGCGACGTGCCGTCCATCAGCCCACCTTTGCCCATCGCGGGCCACGCCGTGCCACAGAGGTGCCTCAATCCCCGTGCGCACTCCTCACAGACACCGCAGCTAGGAGCCCAGGATAGCGCCACATGCTGACCGATTGCCAATCGCGAGCCCGGCCCGACCGCCTCGATCACACCCGCGCCCTCGTGACCGAGGACGCCCGGACAGGGCGTCGGCGAGGTGCCGTCAATCGCGTTCTGATCGGAGTGGCAGACGCCACTCCAAGAGAGGCGCACGCGTGCCTCCTGAGGTCCGGGCTCAGCCAGGTCGAACTCATGGATTTCGAGGATTTGGCCCGTGGCGGGAAGCACAGCAGCACGGATCTTCATATCGTGCTCTTCGTACCCCGAGTCTAGTGCGGATCAGTCGACACGCTGGAGCACGCGTAGCTCGTCGATCGGAATGTGACAACGCATCATGTGTCCGTCGGCAACCTCCGCGAGCGGCGGCTCCGACGCCTCACACGTGCCCTTGATGGCGCGCGGACAGCGGGTGTGGAACACGCAGCCAGTCGGAAGATTGATCGCAGACGGCAACTCGCCCGTTAGGCGGATGCGATCCGGCGGATCGCCATCGACGCTGGGGACCGCCGAGAGCAGAGCCTCGGTGTACGGATGGTGCGGGCCACCGAAGACGGCCTCAGCAGGGCCGAGTTCCATCAGACGCCCGAGGTAGAGCACCGCGATGCGGTCGGACAGGTAGCGCACCACGCCGAGATCGTGCGAGATGACGATGTAACTGGCCTGCTCGTCGCGCTGCAGATCGCCGAGCAAGTTGAGGATCGCAGCCTGCACCGAGACGTCGAGCGCACTCGTTGGCTCGTCACAGACGACAATCCGCGGACCACCGGAGAATGCGCTGGCGATCGCGACGCGCTGTTTGAGACCACCCGACAGCGCACGTGGACGCATATCAAGATGGCGCGGGGACAGTCGCACCTCCTCGATCAGGGTCGCAAGGCGCTGCTCGGCCTCGGCGCCTCGGATGCCCGCCAGCTTCTGCAGACCTCGCTCGAGGATGGCGCGGACCGTCTTCGAGCGGTTCAGCGCAGAATCCGGATTTTGGAAGATGATCTGGATGGCGCGCCGCTCATCCCGCTTGCGCCCTGTCGTGAGCCCGACAAGTTGCTGACCGTCGAGCTCGATCACGGAGCCGGGGTCGGCGGCGTGGATACCGAGGATCACCTTGGCCAGCGTCGTCTTGCCGCAGCCAGACTCGCCGACGAGGCCAAGCGTCTCGCCGGCCCGCAGATCGAGGTCGACATCGACCAGAGCCCGCACCTCGTAGCCACCCTGCTTGAAGGTCTTCGAGACGTTCTCGAGACTGAGCACGACCTCGCCTAAACCACTACCGACGGTTGGCGCCTGCATGGGTGCAGCAGCGAGCGTGCCCACCTCGCTGACGTGGTGACAGTAGACGGTGCGCCTTGGCAGGGGATGCGACGCGGGCGGCACGATGGTACGGCACTCGTCAGTGGCCAGCGCGCAGCGATCCTGAAAGACGCAGGCGGGCAGCTCGGAGCCGATCAGCGGCAGCGAGCCAGGAATCGTATCGAGGCGGCGCTCCGACTTGCTGGCACCACGACGCGGGAGGGAGCGCAGCAGGCCGACGGTGTACGGATGCTGCGGCTCGTCGAACACCTCGGCGGCCAGTCCCTCCTCGATGATCCTGCCGGCGTACATGACACCGACGCGGTCGCAGATGCGTCGCACAACGCCGAGGTTATGCGCAATCAAGAGCACTGCCGCACCCGTCTCCTGGCGTAGTGTCGAGACGAGATCCAGCACCTCGGCCTCAACGGTGGCGTCGAGACCGGTCGTGGGCTCGTCGAGAATCAGCAGTTGAGGATCGCAGGCAAGCGCCATCGCGATCACGGCGCGCTGCTGCATGCCGCCCGACAACTGGTAGGGGTAGCGGTCCATCACGCGCTCGGCATCGGCGATCCGGACGCGCCTGAGCGCCTCGATCGCACGTTCGCGCGCCTCGGTCTTCGACGCTCCGAGAACACGGAACGCCTCGGCGACCTGGCCACCGACTTTCAGCGTCGGATTGAGGGATTGCCCCGGATCCTGGTACACCATCGAGACACGGCTCGCTCGCAATTCCTGCAGGCGGACGCCACTCATCCCGATCACGTCCTCCCCCTCGATCAGCGATCGTCCCGCGGTGACGCGTCCGTTCGACGGCAGGTAGTTGACGGCCGCGTACGCCGTCGTCGACTTGCCGCAGCCAGACTCGCCGACGAGACCATATGCCTCACCGGGACGGATCTCGAAAGACACGCCGCGCAGGACAGGGCGCAAGATCCCACGCACGTCGTAGGCGACCTCGAGGTTCTCGACGCTGAGGGCAGCGGTGTTGATGGCGCTCATGATTCGATCGCCTCCTGCAGGGCATCGGCGATCAGATTGACAGAGATCACGAGACTCGCGATCGCCACGGCGGGAGCGACCGTGACCCACCAGTACCCACCAATGATCAGCTGGTACTCATCGGCCACCATCAGACCCCAGTCCGGCGTCGGTGGCTGGATGCCAACACCGAGGAAGGAGAGGGTGGCGATCGTGAAGATCGCGTAACCGATGCGGACGGTGAACTCGACGACAATCGGACCGGTGATGTTCGGCAGAATCTCGAGTCCCATGATGTAGACGCCGTTCTCGCCGCGCAGCTTCGCCGACTGCACGTAATCGTTCTCGCGCTCGGCGAGGACGGCGGCGCGCACGGTGCGCGCGACGATCGGCGTGAAGAGGAGGCCGACGATGATGACCACGGTGACCGTCGAAGGACCAAGCGCTGCGATTGCCAGCAGGCCGACCAGTGCGATCGGCAACGACAGAAACGCCTCGACAAAACGCGACAGCACATCGTCTGTGATGCCTCGGTAGTAGCCCATGATGAGACCAAGCAGCGTGCCGAAGCCCACTCCGATCGCTGCGCAAAGCGGTGCTGCGATCAGCACATCGCGCGCTCCGACCATCAGACGCGAAAGCACGTCTCGACCGAGCCGGTCGGTTCCGAGCAGGTGCCCGTCGACGCCAGGCGGGATGTGCCCGTCGAAGTCTTGAACATACGGATCGTACGGTGCGAGGCTCTCGCCGAAGATAGCGCAGATGATCCAGACGGTCAGGATCGCCATGCCGATGATCGTTGAGGGATTGCGGAGAAAAGACCGTAGCGTCTCGGTGCGCGCCGAACGACGATCGGCGGCAGTCATGTCGGCCGTCGTGGTGGGCTGATCTGGTGCGGTCGCACCGACGGTGCTCATCCGTCCTCCCCAAGACGCACGCGCGGATTCAGAATCGAGATCAGGATATCGGCCAGCAGGTTCGCCACCATGTAGACGGCGCCGATAATCAGCACACCCGCGGCAAGCACGGGCAGGTCCTTCTCGCGGGCCGAAGAGACGAGCAGCCGACCGAGACCGTTGTAGTTGAAGATCAACTCGACGGCAAGCAGGCCGCCGAACAGGTAGCCGGTCTGTGTGGCAACCACGGAAATGGTCGGCAGCAGTGCATTGCGAAGTACGTGATGGCGAATCACAACGCGCCGCGGCAGACCTTTCATGATCGCCGTGCGCGTGTAATCCGCCTCGAGTGCCGTAATCACGCCGGCACGAGCCATGCGTGCGATGTAGCCAAAGTAGACGATCACAAGGGCGAGGATCGGCATCGCCAAGTACCACAGCACGGTCAACGGGTCTGCATCGTCCGGGGGGCGTGCGAGCACAGGAAACAGCGAAAAGTTGACGCCGAGGACCACAATGATGAAGGTCGCCGTCACAAACTCGGGCAGCGACGAGCCGCCGAGGCTGACGGTAACGATGAGGCGATCCCAGATTGAACCGCGTTTGATTGCCGCGACCACCCCACCGAGGATCGCCAGTGGAACGGTGATCAGCAGCGCCAGTAGCGCCAACTTTGCCGAGTTGAGGAAGGTCGTCTTGATGACCTTGGTGACCGGCTCACGGGTCGTGTACGACTCGCCGAAGTCGAGTACCGCGTAGCCCTTCATCTGGTTGAAATATTGCACGGCGAGGGGCTTGTCGGTCCCGAGTCGCTGATTGAGTTCGTCGACGGACTCCTGTGGAGCGAACGGTCCGAGGATCGCGCGACCCACATTCTGGGGAAGAACGTTCGACAGCGCAAAGACGATCACCGTCAAGAGCAGCAGTGTGACAATCGCGAGGCCGATTCGACGGATGAGAAAGAGTGCCACGGGATAGTGAGTCTAATGCGTTTTTGCCATCGATAGCCTCGCAGAATGAGAGCCCTTGACCGCGAATGTCGCATCACTGAGACAGCGAGGGCCGGGGTGCTCATGGCACCCCGGCCCTCGGATCTCACGCAACGTGCTGCGGCTATCTGCTCTGCTTAGGCCTGAGAGGTCGCCTCGAGGAACGTGAAGCCCATGGCCGTATTGGCCACGCCCTGGAACTTCGTGCCGTAGCACGCAAGGGCGCTGATCGTGTAGGCGATACCGTACGGCGTCTCCTCGATCAGGTTCTCCTGGATCTTCTTGCAGACACCCATCTTGGCGTCAACGTCAATGGCGCCTTGGAACTCCTTGAACAGGCCGTCGAACTCGGCATTCTGGTACTGCGCCGAGTTCCACACACCGCCCGACTTGAGGGCAGCGTTGAGGTACACGTCGGGCGTACCGCGATGCCCGTAGTCGCAGATGTTGAAGTCCGTGGCACCCGAGCACGGCGGATCGGCCGGCTCGGCCGGGCACCAGTACTTCGAGTAGTAGACGGAGTAGTCGACACCGACGATCTTAATGTTGATGCCGGCCTCCTTCGCGCCCTCCTGCATGATCTGGGCAAGTCCGGGCATCTCGAGACCCTTGATGTACTGGCACTCGATCTCGAGTCCCTCGGCTCCAGCCTCGACGAGCAGCGCCTTGGCCTTCTCGGGGTCCCTCGCGCGCTGAGGCACGGACGTGTCCGAGTACGGGTAGAGACCGAAGATCACGTTGTCGTTCGCCACCGCGCCGCGACCGCCAAGTAGGTTCTTCACCATCTTCTCGCGATCTAACGTCAGAGCGATCGCCTGACGCAGCCGCTTGTCAGCCAAGGCGCCCTTGTCGGTGCGCATCGAGATCTGGCGGTGAGTCGCCGACTTCATCTCGACGATGTTGATGTTCGAGTCCTGGAACAGGACCTCACCGATGTCGTAGGAGAAGGCCGGGAGACCGTCGACCTCGCCGGCAGCCATCGCCGAAATCTGCGCCTGCGGATCCTCGATGAACTTGAACTCGATCTCGTCGAGCGGCGTCGTGCCACCCCACCAAGCCTCGTTGCGCTTGTAGGTGACGCCGGTTGCCGGATCAAGCGTGTCCACAATCCACGGACCCGTGCCGCCCATACCCGCCTCGAGGTTCTTCTCGACAGTCCACGCTGCCTGCACGATCTGCGACTGCGTGTTATCGGAGGAGACCAGGTACGGGAAGTTGCCGTTCGGGGAGGCCAACGTAAAGACCACCGTCGTGTCGTCGGGCGCCGTCGTGCCACCCTTTTCGAGCGTACCCGAGAGGGCCGAGTTGCCAGCCTCAATCAGACGATCGAAGGTCGCCACGACGTCGGCCGACGTCAACGGCGTGCCGTCCGCCCACATCACGCCCTCGCGCAACTTGAAGGTCCACTCGGTGCCGTCCGGATTCGCGGTCCACTCGCTCGCGAGCTGCGGCTGCACCGACAGGTCGGACGCCGAACGCACGAGGTACTCGAAAACCTGCGCCGTCACGTTGTAGGTGACGAGGTCGATCATCGTGACCGGGTTGATGCCCTCAGAGCCGAGCTTCGACATACCCCAGATCATCTTGCCACCGGCGACGGCCGCGGCGGTCGTTGCCTCCGAGATGGCACCTTCGGCCGTCTCGACGCTCGCACCACCACCATCGCTACTACTACCGCCGCACGCTGCGACAATTGCGCTGATCGAGGCGAGCGACAGGCCAAGAACCGTACCTCGCTGGATGAAGTGACGGCGGTTGATCTTGCCTTTCGCGAACGACTCCACGAGATCAAGTTGGAGCGGGTCCGCTTGCTTGCGGAACGGGTCCAACTGATTAAAATCTGTCATGCGAGGTCCCTCCTCAGGTCTCGTCGTGCTAACAATTTTTAGCACACCTAAACGCTACGATTAAATCCATATTCCTAGCGAACAAAAGATGTTGTAGCACAGTATTGTGCTGAAATGTTCGCGGTTTTAAACTTCGTCAGCGCCCGCCAGTGGTTGCGCCTTGAGTTCCACGTCAACGATGCGAATGCGCGGTCCATCCACCTCGCGCACGGTGAACCGGAAACTCTGATGAGAAACGACGTCACCGGGACGGGCTGGTCGACCCAGTTCACCGAACAAGAAACCGCCGATGGAGGTGTAGTCCTCATCGGGAAGATCGCCGGCGAAGCGCTCATTGAAATCCTCGATCGGAAAGGATGCCTCGATCCGAATGCGATCCGGTGCGAGGCGAATTAGTTCGCGATCAGGCACGTCGAACTCGTCGTTGATCTCGCCCACGATCTCCTCGAGCACGTCCTCTAGTGTCGCGATCCCGACGGTCGAGCCGTACTCGTCGACGACGATCGCCATGTGCGTGTTCGTGCGCCGGAAGTCGGCCAGCAGCTCGTCGAGCTTTTTCGTCTCTGGCACGATCGGGACTGGGCGCACGAAGGCTTCGAGCGTGGTGGCGTCCGACTGTTGCAGGCGGGCACCGAACAGGTGCCGAATATGGACGACGCCGACGAGGTCGTCCAGGTTCTCGCGATAAACCGGATAGCGCGTGTAGGGCGCGTTGAGCGTCTGCTCGATCGCCTCGTCTGGTGTCAGGTCGACTTGCAGTGCAACGACGTCGGGCCGCGGTACCATCACCTGGCGCGCCTCGGTCTCGGCAAAGTCGAAGACCTTGTAAAGCAGCTGGCGTTCTTCGGCCTCGAGCACGCCCTCTTCGTGCGAGGCGGAGATCAGCAACTTGAGTTCTTCCTCAGAATGGACGAGGCGCATCTCGGAGGGCGACTCGAGACCCATCAGGCGGATCAGCGCCTCGCTGATCCCGCGCAGCACCCAGATAAACGGCCAGAAGACCCACATAAAGATGGTCACGGGCAGCACAACGGTGAGTGCCACAGACTCGGCACGAGAGAGCGTGAGCGTCTTCGGCACGATCTCGCCAAGCACGACGTGGAGCGACGAGATGATCGCAAACGCGAGGATCACGCTGATCACGACAACGGCTCCGTCGCCGAGCATGCCGACGTTGCCAAAGAGCTCTTCGAACACGCGTGAGACCGCGGGCTCGCCGACCGCACCGAGCGCCAGCGAGGAGAGCGTGATCGCGACCTGGAAGGCCGAGATAAAGCGAGCCGGGTCGTCCAGCAATCGTCGGACGCGTTTCGCCGCGATCGACCCCTCCTCGACGAGTTCGTCGATGCGCGTGCGCCGGACGGCGACAAAGGCATACTCGGCCGACACGAAGAAGGCGTTCCACGCGATGATCACAACAATCAGAGCGATCTCGATCAACGTGACCGACGTCATGGCGTCACCTCACGCTTTGACGGAGGCATTGATTCCGGTCTGTTGGCTGTCTGATCGCTGGCGTTGCCCACGAATGTGCGAAGCGTATCAGTCGCGGCGTGGCGCTCAACCGCTGCCGTCCGCGAGGATTCTCGCCGCAGCGGGTGCGGCGGGGTCCAGCTCGACTGCCCTCATGGCCGCAGACGTGGCCTCGTCGGCTCGCCCGAGCCGGGCCAAGGCGACGGCGCGAAACTCGTGGCCGAGCGCGGAGGCCGGCTCGGCATCCACATGACGCTCGGCTGCGGCCAGTGCCACGGCGGAACGCTGGGCCGCAAGCAAGGCCTCGATCAGGACCAGCCGCGTGCTCTCGTCGTCATCCTGCACGGCGAGTGCGAGCGCTGCCGCTGTGGCAGCAAGGTCGGGCTGACCATCGCCGAGCAACGACCGCGCCGCAGCTGCAAGATGCTGGTGATCATCATCGTGCTGGGCAAGATCGCGGCGCACAAGATCGGCCAGCGCCTCGCGGTCGACCTCGATCGGACCATCCGGCCCACTGACGGTGGTGATCGCACCGAGAGCCCGCAGGCGATCAACGACCGCTGGGTCGCCTGGCGTCAACTCCAAGGCCTCGCGGTAGGCAGCGATTGCCGCCGTCGGATCACCCAAGTCTTCAAGCACCCGCGCACGGTTGCGATGGAACAGTGGCACGACCGCGAAAATGGCTGCGACCGCGTCGAGTTCGGCGAGCGCCGCCTTCGGCTCACCCGATTCGCGCAGCGCGGCAGAGCGATTAAGACGTGCGGGTGCATCCTGCGGGTCGATTGCGAGCACCTCATCGACCGCTGCCAGCGCATCGGCCCAGCGTCGCTCGGCCAGCGCTTCCT
This sequence comes from Thermoleophilia bacterium, assembly GCA_009694475.1. Lineage (GTDB taxonomy): Bacteria > Actinomycetota > Thermoleophilia > Gaiellales > F1-60-MAGs149 > F1-60-MAGs149. The sequence goes on along the minus strand of SHUX01000054.1, from coordinate 1,054 downwards.
GGGCTCGCGCGACCGGCCGCTGCTTGGCGGCCAGGCGGCGCAGGTCGGAGGCGAGTGGGCCATCGGGCTCGGCATCCGCATACTCAACGCCGTAGCGAGCGAGGTCAGCCGGGGTCACCTCAGCCGGATCGACATCGGCAGGCACCGCGACCTGTACAGGTAGCCCGGCACGGGCCGCCGTGAAGGGATCGAGATCGATGATCTGCCACGTACTCATTGCGCCCGGCAGCGTACGTGACCGGCGCCCTTCCCTTCGGCGTACACGTGCGCTACACTCCGTACATCACCCACGGCAACGGTGTTGCCCTATCGGCAACACGGAGGAGGCGATCAGACGGATGTCTGTTCCCAGTTCCAGCAAGTACCTGATCATTGGTGCCGGTATCCACGGTCTCTCGACCGGATACCACCTCGCCATGCAATTGAAGGCAACGGGCGCAGGCTCCGGCGCTGACATCACGATCATCGACAAGTCCGGCGTCGCCGCCGGCGCGTCGGGCATCGCCTGTGGCGTGGTGCGCAACAACTACTTCCAGCCCGCAATGGCCGAACTGATGGCCGCCAACATTGAGGTTTGGGAATCCGATCCAGCCGCGTACCACTACCACGAAGTCGGCTACATCGCCCTCGGCCCCGAGGGCCAGGTCGGCGATCTGACCGAGGTCGCTGCTCGCCACGAGCAGATTGGCTACCCCTCCACGCTCGTCACGGGCGAGGACGCAGTCCGCGAGCACATGCTCAAGCTCTTCCCCGACTGGCGCGCACCGGGCCTCAAGGTTGCACTGCACGAGCACAAGGGTGGCTTCGCCCTCAACATCGAGTCGATGCAGGGGCTCGCGGCCAAGGCCAAGGGCGAAGGCGTCACCATCATTGAGGGCGTCAAGGTCAATGGCTTCGAGCTCGACAACTCGGGTGCGGTCACGAAGGTCAACACCTCCGAGGGCGACATCGAGTGCGAGCAGGTCATCATCGGCGTTGGACCGTGGGTCCCGCGCATCTGGGAGATGCTCGGTTTGCCCGACAAGCTCGACGTCCGCACGCCGACCGGTGACGT
>SHUX01000003.1 GCA_009694475.1 Thermoleophilia bacterium | reverse complement strand
CACCCTCTAGGCGTGCGGTGGCGACGAAGGCTCGTCAGCATCGGCGATGCGTTCGAGTTGCGAGCCGACCCGATCGATCGCCCACGTGATGCGCTCGAGTTCCTTCTCGATGCGCTGCGAGCGCGCCTCGAGTTTCGCGACATCGCCGCGGACAGCACCTAGACCATCGACAAGGACGTCAACGACAACCTCGAGGTCTTCGACGCGGCCAACGCGCTCGGCACGAATGTCCGCAGCAAGCGCGCGAGTACGTTGCGCCGTATCGATCGCCAGCGCGTGCAACTCGGCGACACGATGATCAACACCGGTGCCCTCGTGCGCGTCGAGTGCGCGAGCGACCGCTGCCTCGATCCGCGTTGGCAAGACGGCCCGTAGATCTGCGGCGATCTCCTTGACCTCATCGATCTCTGCTGTTAGGTCAGGCTCGTACTGTGGGGTGTCGTCGGTCATGCGCGATCCTCTGGAACGGTGAGTGTGGCGAACGAAGGATTGCCCCCGCCAGGTAGAGGGTAGCGCCCCGGCTCGATCCGAAAGGCGCCCGCGGCATTATCGAATTGAACATCGACGAGCCCGTGCTTGATGCGGTGGTCGAGCCAGGCCGAGCGAAAGACGAGCTTGCGTAGCCAGTAGATGGGGTCTTCGCCGTCGCGCTCGCAGAGATCGACCAGTTGCTCGCCGACGCGAGAATGGGGATCGGGGAGTTCGCCCTCGATGGCTGCTGTCACCAGATCGGCGCGTACAGAGCGACTGAGTGGGTGCTCTGCCAGTTCGAGCTCGACTGCGGCGCTCAATACGCGTTGCTCGAAGTCGGCTCGCGCAAAGGAATAGGTGCAGCCTAGAAAAGCCAATACAACGTCGTCGCCCGAGTGAAAGTCTTCACAGTCCACGTGAGGAGCGTAGCGAAGTGGTGGCGGTTGATTCGAGTGTGTGCGCGCCGCTACCGATCTGGCGTGTATCGCGCAGTGGTCTCCGCGTCGGCCGCGCGTCCAGGGTCCGAGTGGGTGCGCAACGGTGGCGGCATGGTTGAACTTCGCGACTACGACTCGGGCCTTGTGCTCGTACCATCGGTGACCACGGTTGCTGCCTTCAGCCTAGGCGCGATGCGAGGGCTGATTGGTTCTACGTCGATCGATCCGGAGTGGGGATTACTGCTGCGGGATCCACTCGGATGCATCCACACCTTCGGTATGCGGTGCTCGATCGACATCGTGTTTCTCTCGCGCGAACTGCAGGTCAGAGAGGTTTCCCCGCACGTGCCTCCACGTCGCCTGCGGTGGTCGCCGGGAGGTGTCGTTCAGCTCGAGCTTGCCGCCGGTCAAGCAGCCGCTCGCAGCCTCGTTGTTGGTCGGCGCCTGACGCTGGTTGAGCGGGGCATCGAGCCAGCCAGGGGACGCTGCAACCAGCAATCTCCACAGACTAAAGCCGATTCTGGCGACCCCTCTCACCTCTACCCACGAGCCGCTTGCGCTGGGGCTCGCGATCTGCCTACCGTGCGCTCTGGCCTCAGCGAGAGGCACCACGCGACCCCCGAGGCCCTGCCGTCGGTGGCGAGTGGAACAACCCAAAGGAATAGAGACTATGTGTGCAAGCTTGCTGGTGGTTGAAGACGACCAGGTGATCTCGGAGTTCCTCGTCGATAACCTGCGTGAGGACGGCCACGCTGTGACGTTGGTCGGAACGGCGACGGACGCGCTCGCCACGCTACGCCGCGCTCGCCCCGATATTGCGCTCATCGACGTCAGTCTTCCGGATGGCTCTGGCCTTGATGTCGTACGAAAAGTTCGGATGGGTGAGGCCGGTGCGTCCGATATTGGCATGATCGTTGTCAGCGGTCGCGGCACCGAACAGGATCGGGTTCGCGCGTTCGAACGCGGCGTGGACGACTTCATCGTGAAACCGTTCAGCTACCCGGAGCTCCTACTCCGGACGGCTTCGTTGGAGTCGCGGCTGAATGGTCGCGTCGGCTCCGTCCTCACGGTTGGCTCACTGACGATGGATCTGGCCGCCCGTGCGGTCACGCTCGATGGTGTCTTGGTCCACCTACCGGGTAAAGAGTACGAGCTGCTCGCCGTGCTCGCGCGTGATCCACACAAGGTCCACATGAAGGAGGATCTGATGGAGCGGATCTGGGGCTATCGCAACTGCGGCACGCGCACGCTTGACTCGCATGCCTCGCGTCTACGGCGCCGGTTGGCAGCGAGTTCTGACGGTCCGTGGGTGATCAACAATTGGAGCGTTGGGTACTCCCTGCGGACGGTGCTGCAATGACACGCCTCTGGCTCCGTGTCGCAGTTGCGACGATGGCGATTGGCGCGACCCTGACGATGGCACTCGATACCTTTGTCGTGGGGCCGGCGACGGTGGAGTCCAATCGTGCTGCTGCAGCCTCTGCTGCGGTTGAGGCTCACCTGGCAGCACGTCTGATTCAACGAGGGGGGATTCCCTCGACGGACGCGACGATCGTTGGACAACACTCGCGACCAGAGACTGTCGTCGCGAGCGCTCCACTTGACGATGGGCGCATGGTCCGCGTTCCCGTACACACAGCCGCAGCGTTGTCTCGCGGACTCTGGCGTGGCCTTTTGCTGGTGCTCGGCACGGGCGCACTGGCGGGTGCGGGCTGGGCACTCTGGACCGGGCTCGCGCGAACCCGTGATCTTGAGCAGGCCTGCCGAACGATTCGCTCACTCGGCGGTGGCTCTGCAGTTGACGAAGCGCCGCTACGGTCGACGTCGACGGAGCCGCTCGTGCGCGCGGTCGACGCGCTACGGGCAACACTGCTACATCAGGCGCAGTCACAGGTCGAACTGGTCGGCATTGTGGCTCACGATCTGCGCAGTCCACTGACGGGGATCTGCTTGGCGGGAGACCGTCTCGAACGCGCTACGGATAGCATCGAGCGGGCCCGTGCCCGGGCACTGATCCAACGAGAGTGCGACCGCCTGGCTGCGATTGCCGACGATGTACTGCAGCTCTGTCGCGAGACCAATTCTGCCGTCGTCAGCAAAGGACAGAAAATTGCAGCCGACCAACTCTTGCTCGATGTTGCCGAGCGACTACGCGGTGGCGAGCACGCATCGCCCCAGATCGACCTGACGCAGGCACCTTCAGTACGCGTCTCCGTTGACGCGAGCGTCGCCCGTGCGGTCGCAAACCTTGCCGAGAACGCAGCCCGTCATGCCCCTCCTGGAACCCAGATCTCACTGGGCGTAACACAGGTCGAGTCAGGTGCGATTGAGTTTGTCGTTGAGGACGCTGGCGCTGGTTTCGACGCAGGATCGCTGGGCGCGGCGTTTGGGCAGGGTTCGGACTGTCCTGGACGGGCCGGGCTGGGTCTCGCGAGCGTGCGCAGGGTGGCTGCGGCTGTTGGTGGTGAGGCTCGGTTTGAATCCCGCCCCGGTGGTGGAACTCGCGTCGCCTTGCGGATTCCCCAGACTGATGGGGCCACCTGATGGCACTGCTCGAGGCAGACTACGAGGCTCGACCGTTGCTCGAATCGATCGAGCGTGTCGGCTCGACTGGCCGTTCGGTTGTGCTCGTTGGCGCGCATGGTGGGGCCGGTACATCGACGGCGGCACTGGCAATCGCGCGCGGTGGCGATCGGGGCGTCTGCCTGGTTGATGCGGACCTAGCCGGTGGAACGCTGGGAGTCGCACTTGGTCTCAAACCTCGCATTGGCGATGCAGGCCTGGCTGGCGTGCGGGAGGCTGACGGGACTGCCTTCGCGACGCTCGCACAGCGAGCGCCGTTCGGCTGGTTTGTTGAGATCGGCCCACGACCCGAACTGGTCTGGCTGATTCGGGACGGCACGCTGCGCGCACTCACGAGACAGGCGATGCGACAGGCCTCACTGATCGTGATCGATGTGGCACGACCGGTCGGACCGTCCTGCGAGCCGGTGCTTGATGCGGATGTCGTCGTCATCGTTGGGCACGCCAATCGTCTTAAGACAATCAACCAGACACAGCAGCGACTCACTCGGCTCGGCGTCGATGCCGCGCGGATTGTGGTGTGTCCAACCGCTCCCACGATCGTCGAACGCATCTCAGGGCGACTAAGGGGAAAGCTCAACTGCATCGATGTGCAGCACGGTGACGAGTTGCTCCTCCTCATCGAAGGTCGCATCGCCTCCCTCGGACCGAGGAAGCGCGGATGACCTTCTTGTTGTCGTTGGCTGGTCCGCTCGCACCACTGCTGATGAACCCTGAGGTTGGCGAGGTCGTCGTCAATGGCCCCTTCGACGTTTGGGTTGAACTCGATGGGAAGTTGCGTCGCGTTGACACACGCTTTCGTGATTCGCTCGAGTTGCGACAGACGGCGGTCCGCCTAGTGTCGGCCTGCGGGAGGCGCATCGACGACGCGACGCCGATGGTCGACGCTCGCCTGCCGGACGGTTCGCGAGTCAACGTCGTGCTACCGCCGCTTGCCGTCGACGGCCCGCTGATCACCATTCGTCGCTTCGGCACCGCGGCACTGCGGTTTAGCGATCTTGTCGCACGTGGCGCGATCTCATCGGAGCAGGCTCGCGATCTGACCACGCTCGTCAGGGGCCGTCGTAACACCCTCATCAGTGGTGGCACAGGAACGGGCAAAACGACGCTACTTGGAGCGCTGACGGGGTTGGTGCCGGCCAGTGAACGGATCGTGACGGTCGAAGACGCCGCCGAGTTGTCGGTTCAGGCCGAGCACGTCGCACGGCTCGAAGCGCGCCCCGCCAACGTCGAAGGACGGGGAGCAATCGACCTCCGCCAACTCGTCCGTAACGCGCTCCGGATGCGACCGGATCGACTGATCGTGGGAGAGATCCGCGGGGGTGAGGCGATCGACCTTCTGCTCGCGATGAATACGGGCCACGATGGCTCGCTCGCCACGATCCATGCCAACGGGCCTGACGATGCACTGCGCCGGTTGGAGACGATGGCGCTGATGGGTGGCGTTGATATTCCCCACACCGCAATTCGCGAGCAGATCGCGTCGGCGGTCCATGCCGTTGTGCATGTCGTGCGGTCTCCTGACGGCGGACGCAGTGTGGCTTCGATCCATAGCGTTGAGCGAGAGGGTGCTGGGTGGCAGATTCGGGTGTTCGAGCGATGAGGTTCTCCCGACGCAACGGACCGACTGTGGGCGTTATCGCACAGACGCTGCCAGAGGTTGCTCGGGCACTCGCACGGTGCTGTGCTGCGGGCCTGCCGATCGCAGATGCCTTTGAGCGCGCGGCGGATGCAGTTGACGAGGTGGTCGTCGACCTGCTCAGAACGTGTGCGGCTGGCCTGCGCTCTGGCGCTGCGACCCGGAGCGCTCTCGCGCCACTTCTTGCCGTACCAGGCGGCAGTGTGCTGGTGGGGACGATCGAGCTTCATCAGGAGCTCGGCGGCGATCTCGTCGCATCGCTCGCGGCTGTCGCCGAAGGGCTCGCCGATCGCGAGCGGCTACGACTCGAGGCGGAAGTTGCTACCGCGCAGGCCAGACTGGCCGCACGCATTGTGCCGCTTGCACCTGTCGTCTCGCTCGGCTTCCTGACCGTGCTCGCGCCGTCGGCACTTGCAGCGCTGTTTACGACCGGGCCTGGGCTTGTGATTATCGGAGTGGCAGCGGGACTGACCGGCATCGCACTGCTCCTACTACGGCGCATCGCGCGGGCGGTGGGGTTGTGACACCACGCCCGCGCCGTGCAACGTGGCTCGTGTGGTTGGCAAGTTGGGGGTGTCTAGGGCTCTGGCTGGGGTGGCTGGGGACGGGTAATGTAGTGCTCGCCATCAGTGGTGGTGGTATCGGTTTTGGCGTGGGGTTCGTCACGACCCGCCGCCGGGAGCGCTCGGCGCAGCAGCGGTGGGCGAGCGCGATCACGAACGCCCTCCCGGATGTGCTCGAGCTGCTGGCGGCAACCGTTGATGGCGGCGCGGCGCCCGAGCTTGCAATCGAGCGGGTGGCCACGTTCTCATCCGAACCGCTCAGGGGCGTGCTCGTCGATGCGACGCGGACTGCCACCGTACTCGGCCTAGGAGCCTCGTTACGCGCTGCCGATCCCGCTCTCCGCTCGTTGGGATCGTTGTTTCAGCAGAGCGAAGAGTTGGGGGTTCCAATCGCGGGAGCACTGCGTCTGCTTGCCGCCGATGCTCGACTGCAGGCGCGTGCCGAGGCTCGCAAACGCGCCGCCGCGGCTGCGCCCAAGATGCTGCTCGTGATCGGTGGACTGCTGGCACCGGCAGCGCTGTTGATCGTGATCGGTGGTCAAGCGCTCGTGTTGCGCAGTCTGATCGGACCGGTGATTGCATGACGCTCGCGCGGCGACTGGGGCAGGCGACGACGGAGTGGGTCGCCGTCTTGCTGGCCTGTACCGTGTTGGCAACGATCGCCGTGAAAACCTCCAACAGCGGCCTCGTGCTGCTGCCGCGTTTGTCACCACTGTTTGCCGAGGTTGGGCAATCTGGCACTGGACGCGCTGATGGTGGCTTGGCAGTACCTACCTTCCTAAGTCTACCAGTCACACCGCTCCCGACAATTGACGGGGGCTCGATCGTCGCGATTTCGGAACGACTGCTGCAGATGCAGATTAGGGAGGCGCCACCCGGCTCGAATAGTGGGCCAGGTATCAGCGAATTTACGGACGACAATGCCGAAGCGTGGTGCGCCGATTTCGTCTCCTGGGTGTTGCGCGCCGCCGGGCGACCGTTTACAGGGGGCGCGTCCGGTGGCTGGCGGTTGGGTTGGACGCTGGATGTTCGAGGATGGTTTGCCGAGCGGAGCGCGTTTCGCGACCGACTCGTCGCCGACCCGCAGCCTGGTGATGTGGTCTGGTTTACGTTCGGCCACGTCGGCATCGTGCGACGGGTGACGCCGCTAACGATCGACACCATTGAAGGCAACTCGGGCGACGCTGTCAGCGAGCACACCTACAGCGGATGGCGACTCAACACGAGTATTGGTGGGTTCGGGCGGCCCGTTGGTAACGTAGCCCACGAAAAAGACTGATGGATTGTCGTCGCCGAGAGGATCGCTACAGTCACGTCACTCGAAACGCGAGAGAGTCCACGTGCACTATCGTCTTATCAGCCTATTTGCGGTCGTCACGATTGCTGCGATTGTCGTCCCAGTTGCTGCTGCGCGATCCTTGGCGCCACGCTCGGAGGTGCTGACGCTCGCGTATGAAGGCCCATTAACGGGTGGACAGGCCGCCAACGGGCAAGACATGCTGCGGGGCACCAAGCTCGCTATTGCCGAGATCAACAAGGCAGGGGGCGTTCTTGGACTGCAGATCAAGTTGATCACCGGCAATGACAAGGCGACACCATCGATTGGTGTGACGGTTGCGGAGAACCTTGTCAAGCAGCAGCCATTCGCGCTGATCGGACCGTACAACTCGTCCGTTGGTATCGCGAATCTCCCAATCTTTATTGCTGCCGGGGTGTTTCCAGTTCAGTTGACCTCGACCGACGACACCAAGAACATGGGTATCACTGTCCAGCCGAAGAACTCGCAGATCTCGCCCGTTGAGGTCCAGTGGATGACGGCAGAGAAGGCTGGCAAGGTCTCGATCCTGTACGACCCTGACGCTTACACCAAGGGTATGGCAGACCGCATGTTCGAGGCGCTCAACAAGCAGGGCGTGCTCGTTACAAAGATCCCAATCGATGCCAAGAGCAAGGACTTCACTGCGCAGGTTGCGCAGGCCGTGACGAACAATCCTGATGTCGTCTACGTCAGCACCTACTACCCGCAGGGCGCAATCATCGCCAAGAACCTGTTCGCTGCGCAGGCCGACCATCCGACCAAGTGCTTCATGGGGCTCGCTAACCAGGACGCTGCCTTCGTCAAGCAGGCCGGCATTCCGGCAGCATCAGCCTGCACGTTTAGTGGTGTGCCAACGCCAGGCCAGTTTGGTAACGCCAAGTCGACGGCGTACGTGAAGAACTACGCCAAAAAGTTGAGCGCCAATCCTGGCCCGTGGGGGATCTTCACCTACGACTCCGTCTACACGCTGGTCAATGCGATTCGCCGTGCCGGGAGGCTCAGCGTGAGCGCCGTCTCGAAGAAGGCGTTCCACACCACCAACCTCTCCGGTGCAACGGGCAGCATCACGATCGACCCGGAGACGGGTTACCGCTCGAACGTTCCCGTGGCGATCTTGAACGTCGACAGCACGAGTGGCACGTTCGTCCTCAGCAAGCTCTACACGCAGTAACGGGAATGCCAGCGGCGCGTCGTTCGTCTATGAGATAGACGGGCGACGCGCCCGGCATACTCTTCAAAACCACCGCTTTGCCCCTGAAGGAGCAGCACATGTCCGACGCACTCGAGATTAATAGCGCCAACTTCCAGGGCGAAGTCATCGAATCCGACATCCCCGTCCTGATCGACTTCTGGGCTGAGTGGTGTGGGCCGTGCAAGACGCTCGGGCCGATCATTGACGAGCTCGCCGGCGAGTATGCAGGCAAGGTCAAGATCGCCAAGCTCGACGTCGATGCCGAACCTGGTCTTGCCGGCCAGTACGGCGTGCTGTCGATCCCGATGGTCGCGTTGTTCAAAGACGGCGAGGTCGTCGAGCGGTCCGTGGGGCTCAAGCCCAAGGATCGGCTCGTTGCCGATCTCAACCTCAGCACGCATTCCGCCTAAACTCTCTGCCGAAGGCGAGGGAGATCTGCGTGGACTACGCTGCGATTGAAGATCATGGGATCATTGGCGACCTCCACTCTGTCGCGCTCGTCACCGAAGAGGGCACAATCGACTGGTACTGCTGCCCACGGTTCGACTCGCCGAGCGTCTTTGGGGGCATTCTCGACCAGGAGAAGGGCGGCTCGTTTCGGATTGGTCCGCAGGACCGGGATGTGCGGGCAAAGCAGCTCTACCTGCCTGACACGAACGTACTAATCACACGCTTTCTGTCGGGTACGGGCGTCGGCGAACTCGTTGACTTTATGCCGGTCGGCTCGGTTGAGGAGGATCGTCAACGCATCTTGCGCACCGTTCAGTGCGTGCGCGGGCACATGCACTTCCAACTCGACTGCTCGCCGCGCTTTAACTATGGTCGCACCGAACACACGATCAAGGTCGACGAGTACGGCGTGGTTTTCGAGACCGACGACCTCACGCTCGCACTCGACTCGCCGGTGCAGTTGACGACAGACGGTAGCGATGTGCACGCCTTCTTTACGCTCGAGGCAGGGCAGCGTCTGACCTTCGTGCTCGAGCGCGTGCCCGATGATGGGCACTCTGCGCGGCCGTTTCCGCCGGAGGTCTGTGGGCACCTGTTCACCGAGACCGTCGAGTTTTGGCGCAGTTGGATCCACCAGTGCACCTACCGCGGCCGCTGGCGTGAGACCGTGAGGCGCTCTGCGTTAGTGCTCAAGTTGCTCTGTTATCGCCCGACCGGAGCGATCGTCGCGGCTCCAACAATGTCGCTGCCAGAGACGATTGGCGGCGCTCGCAACTGGGACTATCGGTACACGTGGATCCGCGACTCGTCGTTCACGCTATTCGCGTTCCTGAAGCTTGGCTTCCTTGACGAGGCAAGTCAGTTTATGGCGTTCCTGAAGGAGCGAGCACTTGAGCAGCACTCCTCAAATGCCGGGCCCTTGCAGATCATGTACGGGATCGATGGACGGCACGAACTCGAGGAGTTCGAACTCGATCACCTCTCGGGATATCGCGACTCGAAACCCGTCCGGGTCGGCAATGGTGCTGCCGGTCAGTTGCAGCTCGACATCTACGGCGAGTTGATCAATAGCATCTACCTTTACAACAAGTCTGGCGCCCCCATCGACTACGAGCTCTGGACCGTCGTCGTCGAACTGCTGGACTGGCTCGTTGAGCATTGGGACTCCAAAGACGAGGGGATTTGGGAGGTTCGCGGAGGGCCACAGGAATTCACCTACTCGCGTGTGATGAGTTGGATTGCCTTTGATCGGGCGCTCCGCATCGCCGAGGCACGCGGCTTTCCGTGCCCACGTATTCGCTGGCGCGAGACGCGCGATGCGATCTACGAGCAGGTTATGAAGCGCGGCTTTTCTCAGCAGCGTCAGGCCTTCGTGCAAGTGCTTGACGGTGATGTGCTCGACGCGTCGACACTGATGATGGTGATGGGGCACTTCGTAGCGCCGAACGATCCGATGATGAAGTCGACGATCGACGCGATTCGTGACGAACTCGTGACCGACTCGCTCGTTTATCGCTACAACCCTGATCTCGCAGCCGACGATGGACTCGGTGGGGAAGAGGGCACCTTCTCGATCTGCACGTTCTGGTGGGTCGAGGTGCTGGCACGCGCTGGCAATATCGACGAGGCTCGGCTGGCGTTCGAAAAGATGCAGACCTACGCCAACCACCTTGGGCTGTACTCCGAGGAGATCGGTGCATCGGGAGAGGCGCTCGGCAACTTCCCCCAGGCATTTACACACCTCTCATTGATCTCGGCTGCCCTGTTTCTTGACCGCGCGATCGACAAGGTCAGCTGATCCAGATTCGCTTCCTGTAGGGTTCCTGCCTGTGAACATCGCTAACGACGCCAATGCCCTCAAGTCCCGCGCCCGACGTTTTGGGTTTCAGGTCTTTCTCGAACCTGCGCGTCCCGAGGGTTGGTACGCGACGATCCGGCCGGCGGGAAACGCCTTGGTTGAACCGATGCAGATCCACGCGCCAACGCGCGATGAGGCGATCGCGACAGCCTCCCGGTTGTTTGAGGACAAACTCGCCGATCAACTGGTCACGACGTTGCGTCAGGCTGGTGTGGCCATTCCGAACTGGACGCCGGGCCAGGATTGGGACGAGCATGTCGAGGCGATGGCGACCGCTGTGCGCGAGCACGATCTCAGCCTCTAGTCGTCCACGATGCCTCAGGCTCGCCCGAAGATTGCGGTCGTGGGGCATGTTGAGTGGGTGCTATTTGGACGCGCGACAAGACCGCCAAATTCGGGAGAGATCATTCATCTCACCGCTCCGTTCGAGGAGCCGGCTGGTGGCGGAGCAGTTGCCGCGATCACCTTGGCGCGTGCCGGTGCCGAGGTCGTCTTCGTGACAGCATTGGCAAACGACGCTGAGGGTGCTGCGACACGTCAGCGGATGCTGGTCGAGGGTATTGACCTGCGGGTTGCCGAGCGAGCAGGGCGGCAGGCACGAGCAGTGACAATCCTCGACGATGCGTGTGATCGCACGATCATCGTGTCGCAACCCAACGAGTATCCACGGGGTGATGAGCCGCTCGGCTGGGAGTCTCTGATGGACTGCACGGCGGTCTATGCGACGTGTGGTGAGCCCTCGGGGATCGCAGCGGCACGTGCTGCCGGGTCACTTGTCTGTTCGGCACGCCAACTCGGCGCCCTGATCGAGAGTGGAGTGAAGGCCGATGTGGTCGTCAGTTCGCTGACCGATCGTGGTGAGGAGGTCGACTTTCGTGTGCTCGGTAAACACACGAAAGCGATTGTGTTGACCGATGGGGCGCGTGGTGGCCGTTGGATGTCGACAGACGATTCTGGCCTCTGGGATGCCGTCCCATTGCCAACTGATCCCGTCGATACGTACGGCGCTGGCGATTGTTTTGCGGCTGGGTTGACATATGGTCTCGGCTTGGGACTGCCCCTAGCGGCAGCGGTGCAGACGGGCGCTGCGTGGGGAGCGGAGACCGTCTGTCGCCGCGGCCCCTACGGAGCGGCGCTTTAGTTGACCGCTCGTTCGGAGTATTTGTTCGGGCGCGAGGTCGCGATCCGGGGCCACTCGTGATCCAAGGCGGACATGACAAGTGCGCACTTGTCATGTCCGCCTTGGATTGAGGGGCGTTGTTTGATCGCGCTGTGATGTGGTCTTGTTCGTTAGATCAAGCGTGCCGCGGGTAGTGGGGTGTGGTGGGGGATGGCCTTTGTGTGCTGTCACAAAGGTGTGGGGGTGAGATCGGGTCTGAGGCGCTTTTTTCGCTCAACCATGCTAATACGAACGTATGTTCGTATTAAACGTAATAGTTGCAAAGTGGGACAAAGTGGGGTAAGGTGGGGCATCTTGGTACAGACGGGGAACCCGAGTGGGGGCTCCGGACACCAAAGAAATGACCCCAAATGCTGCTTGGTGAATACGCTCAGAAGCTCGACGAGAAGAACCGCGTGACGGTTCCTGCTCGTCTGCGCGAGCCATTTGCCGATGGCTTGTTCGTGACGCGTGGCCTCGATCACTGCGTCGCGATCTACGCCCGTGACGGCTGGGAGAGCTTTGTCGAGCTGCAGACCGCACGACTCGACCCATTTACGCGTGAGGGTCGCCAGCTCGAGCGTTTCCTCTTTGGTGGGGCTGTCGAAGCCGAACTCGATCGACAGGGACGCGTCGCTCTCCCCGCACCACTGATGCAGCACGCCGTCCTGCAACGAGAAATCGTCGTTGTTGGTGTACGTGATCGACTCGAAATTTGGGATCGCGGGGCCTGGGAACGTGGCCTCGCCGACTTGGAAGGGAGCGCCGAAAATGTCGCAGAGCGCCTGGTCCGTGATGCCCACTAACGCCGCTATCCACGATCCTGTACTCGCGCACGAGGTCGTTGCTCTCCTCGACGTGCAGCCCGGCATGACTGTCGTCGACGGCACCTTTGGTGCTGGCGGCCACGCCACGATGCTGGCCGAGTTGATGCAGGGACGTGGCGCCTACGTCGCCATCGATCGTGACCCGTCCGTCGAGAACCGCGCTCGCTCGTTCCGAGCCTCGCACCCCGATATGGCTGTACGCCTGCTTAAGCGCGACTTCGTTGACGGCTTCCGCTCACTCGCCGTCGAGGGCGTGCAGGCCGACGCGATGCTGCTCGACCTAGGCGTCTCGTCGATGCAGATCGACCAGCCCGAACGCGGCTTCTCCTACGCCGTCGATGCGCCGCTCGACATGCGCATGGACCCGCGCGGGGGACAGACCGCTGCCGACCTGCTCGCCGAACTGTCAGAGCGCGACCTCGCCGATCTCTTCAGCCGCTACGGCGAAGAGCGCTACAGCCGGCAGATCGCCCGTGCCATCTGCCGCCGCCGTACCTCGCAGCCGTACGAGCGCAGTGCTGATCTAGTCGACACGATTCGTCACGCCATCCCCACGCCCGCGCAGTTCGGCTCAGGCCATCCCGCCAAGCGCGTCTTCCAGTCGCTGCGGATCGCCGTCAACGACGAGCTGGCGATGGTCGAAGAGGGCCTCGATGCGGCAATGCACATTCTCAAGCCGGGTGGTCGAATCGCCGTCATCTCGTTCCACTCGCTCGAGGACCGCATCGTCAAGGAGCGCTTCCGCGACGCCTCCGCACCCTGCACCTGCCCGCCGGATCTGCCGATCTGCGGTTGCGCTCGTGAGGCCACGCTGCGTGTCCTCACGACACGCGTGATTCGCCCCGGCTCGGCCGAGTTGGACCGCAATCCTCGTGCAGCGTCATCGCGGTTGCGCGTCGCCGAACGCACGACCGCAGCACTCACGCAGGACGCCGCCTGATGGCCGTCGCCGTTCCACGCCCGAGCACAGCCCCCTCGCGGCCGCGACGCAAGCCCGCTCCACGCCCAATTAGCGGTGTCAAAGCAGCACCGCGCCGGCGTGCAACGACGCACCACAGCCGCACAGCACGGGCATCCGTCGGTGGACGGCTCGCGCCATTTTGGATCGCCACGCTGATTGCCCTCGTCGGTGTCGTGCTGTCGGTGATCGTCTTTCTCCACGTCTCGTCGTTGCGGTCCACGATGCAGGCTGGCGAGTTGCGCACGCAGGTCGAGGCAACCCAGAACGACGCCTCGAACATCCAGGCCGAGACAGAGCAACGCCTCGCCGACGGGCGCGTGGAGCAGGCTGCGGCCGCCTACGGCATGGTGCTGGTGCCGTCACAGGCGATGCGCACGCTGCCCATCAAGATCCCGAAGGATCTGCAGACTCACTAACGTGGCAACGCGCTCCGCTCCTCCGAGAACGCCGCGCCGCCCCGTCCGTCAACGCACGACCCCTCCGCCGGCGCGACGCATTCGCTGGTTGCTGGTTGCGGCAGCGCTCTGCCTCGCGGTCTGCCTTGGGCGGGCCGTCCAAATGCAGGTCGTCGATGGAGGCTGGTACGCCAAGCGCGCCAGTGGGCAGCATCGCGTTGAGCTGGTCACGACTGCACCGCGCGGCGCCATTCTCGACCGTGATGGCTATCGCTTGGCCATGACCGAACAGGCCAGCACGATTGGTGCCACACCAGCGATGATTAGCGACCCGGCGCGGGTGGTGGCCGCCATCGCCGAAGCCAGCGGAGAGTCTCCCGACACGATCATGCAGCGGCTCGAAGGAACGGGTGCCGTCCACGTCGATCTGGCGCGCCAAGTCCCCGAAGCGGCCGCCAAACGCGTCCAGGCGATGGGGCTAAAAGGACTTGACTTTACTGCCGAGGATCGCCGGGTCTACCCAAGTGCGATCGCCACTCCAGTGATCGGCGTGACCGATCTGGAGGGCAAGGGCCTCGCCGGGCTCGAGCTGCAATACGACAAGATCTTGCGCGGCACGGATGGTCTCGAGGTGCGCACGGAGGATCCAGGTGGCAACGCCATCAGCGTGATCCGGACCGAGGTCATGCGCCCCGGCCACACGATTAGCACCGGGCTCGACCGGCAGATCCAGATTGAGGCGGAGGGGGTTACGGCAGAGACGCGCGCGACCTATCGCGCGAAGGCCGTGACCGCGATCGTGATGGACCCGAAGACCGGGGAGATCCTCGCAATGGCATCTGCTCCCGCTCCCACAAACGGGGACTATCGGCAGGCTACGAATGACCAAGTTCGCCTGCGTGGAATCACCGACGTCTACGAGCCAGGCTCGACGTTTAAGGCAGTCACGTTGGGGGCGGGGCTCGCAACCGGACGCATCCAGCCGACAACAACGGTAGACGTTGGCGACGGATGGCAACTGTACGACGGCATCCTGCACGACTCGCATCCCAATCCCGGCGTCAAGACGGCCACGGAGGCGCTCCGCGAGTCCTCCAACATCGGCATTGCCAAACTCGCCTACGAGCACCTCTCGACGTCTGGTGCCAAGGACAGCGTGCTATCCCAGTGGATCGATCGCTTTGGCTTTGGCATGCCAACAGGCATCGACCTACCCGGTGAGGTAGCGGGCATCGTGCCGGCGTATCAGGATTGGTCGGGTACCTCACCTCTCAACATTCCGATTGGCCACGGTATCGCGGCAACGCCAATTCAGATCGCTCAACTGTATGCCACGATCGCCAACAGCGGTGTGCAGACCACGCCTCACGTCGTGACGCGGATCGACGGCCAAGGACCTGTTGGACTCCAGCAAAAACGCGTCATGCCAGCCCGTGCCGCGCGTACGCTCATCGGCATGCTCGAGGGTGTTGTCTCCGACCAGGGTACGGGCTCGGCAGCACAAATCCCAGGCTATTCGGTCGCAGGCAAGACCGGGACCACGAAGAAGATTGACAAAAATGGTGAGTATTCTGATCACCGGTACCTGGCCTGGTTCGTCGGCTTCGCTCCGGTCAAGAACCCGCGTGTCCTGACACTGATCATGGTCGACCAGCCGCGCGGAGGTCAGTACTACGGCGGCGAAGTCGCTGGGCCGGCCTTTGCCAAACTGACCGAGCGAGCTCTGATTGCGCTCGGCATCCAGCAGGATCAACCCAGCACGACGACGGGGTAGGCCGAGCACCCGGAGCCGATCGCGACGTGGAAACGGCCAGAACAGAGGCATGCACGGGGTGCGCGGACTAGGATTAGTCGCATAGTGCTGCTTACGGACCTCCTCGGTCCCGTTCTAGCGCGGGGCACGACGCTCCCAATTGCTGGAGTTGACGTCGTCGATCTCGCGTACGACTCGCGACGGGTCGCCGACGGGACATTGTTCTTCTGCGCTCCAGGTACGAGCACGGACGGACACGACCACGCCGAGGCGGCTATCGCCGCTGGTGCAGTCGCCCTCGTCGTTGAGCGTGTGCTGCCAATCGCCGTTGTGCAGGTTGTCGCTGCGTCCACACGCGCCGTGATGGGCCCCCTCGCAGACACGTTTTTTGGTCACCCCTCGCACGACCTCCGCGTGCTGGCCGTCACCGGCACCAACGGTAAGACGACGACGGCCTACCTCCAGCACGCAATCCTGACGGCGGCCGGGCATCAGACCGGTCTACTCGGCACGATTGAACGACGGATTGGTGGTACTGGTGAGGCAGCAGCGCGTACGACAGCAGAGGCGATCGATCTCCATCGCGATCTGCGTCGCATGGTCGACGCCGGCGACACGGCCTGCGCGATGGAGGTCTCGTCGCACGCCCTCGAGCAGCAGCGCGAGGGGGGAGTCAGGTTTGCCGCTGCGGCCTTTACCAACCTGACGCGTGATCATCTCGACTACCACCCGAGCATGGACGCCTATTTCGCGGCGAAGGCATTGCTGTTCGATGGACGCTGCCCGACAGCTACGAACGCCGACGATGCCTACGGCTGCAAGCTTGCCGCAGACCTCCGCTTCGGCGTCGCTACGGCCGCTGCCGAGGTTCGTGCCGAGCAGATCTCGCTCGGCCCTGCCGGCACGCGTTTTCGCCTTTGCAGCCCGTGGGGCGAGGCCAATATCGAGACGCACCTCGTCGGGCTCTTTAACGTCGAGAACGCGCTGGCGGCCGCCAGCACAGCCGGCTTAGCTGGTCTTGGCATGGAGTCCATAGTGACCGGACTCGCCGCAGTGCCAGGCGTGCCTGGGCGCCTCGAGGTTGTCAGCAGCGACGAGCCCTTCGCCGTCATCGTCGACTACGCGCACACGGCGGACGCACTCGCCAACGTCCTACGCGCGCTGCGGCAACTCGCAAGCGGACGCGTGATCGTCGTGTTCGGCTGTGGGGGCGATCGCGATCGTGGCAAGCGGCCCGAGATGGCTCGTGTGGCGTGTGCGCTGGCCGACCATGTGATCATCACATCCGACAATCCGCGCTCCGAGGACCCCCAGGCGATTGTCGACGAAGCGCTCGTCGGTGCCGAGGGTCAGGTAGAGGTCGAGTTGGACCGTCGCGCTGCGATCGCCCGCTCGATTGCCTTGGCAGGGCCGGGCGACGTCGTTCTGATCGCCGGCAAGGGCCACGAGCAGGGCCAGGACAGTGGCGGCGTCGTGACGCCCTTCGACGATCGCGTGGTTGCGCGCGAGGTGTTGGCGTGATTCCCCTCAAACTCGTCGATGTACCGGCCTCGATTGTCATGCGTGGCGACCCTGAGGCGCGGGCCACGGGCGTCGCGATCGACTCGCGACTGGTCGAGCCTGGTGATCTCTTTGTCGCCATTCGTGGCGGAGTCGATCACATCGAGGCGGCCACGGCCGCCGGCGCAATTGCGGTCGTCGTCGAAGAGGACCACGTCGAAGGGGCGCTCGAGACCACGATCCCGACGATTCTGGCGACGTTCTCGAGTATTCGCTGCCTGCAGTGTCTCGGTGATGTCAACGCGTCGGCCACGCTGGCACGGCGCGTCGGCATTACCGGCAGCACGGGCAAAACCTCCACGAAGGACGCGCTTGCGCACCTGATCGCTGACCAACGGCGGGTCGTCACCGCGCTTGAGGGGCACAACAACGAGATTGGCTATCCGCTGACCCTCACGCGCATCAACGAGGACACCGAGGTTGTGGTCTGCGAGTTGGCAATGCGCGGCAAAGGGCAGATTGCCGAACTGTGCGCAATTGCCGCTCCCGACATCGCTGTGATTACGAACGTCGGCGTGGCGCATATGGAACTGCTCGGCTCGCCTGAGGCGATTGCGGCGGCCAAGGCGGAGATCGCCGAGGGGCTCCGCAACGGTGGACTGCTGGTTCTGCCGTTTGCCGAACCGCTGCTGGACCCGTACCTGCCAGCCGACGCGCAGATTACGACCTTTGGCGATGAGGCTGGCTCGGATGTCCAACTCGTCGATCGGATCGTTCGCGCTGATGGACAGGACCTAAAATATCTCGTTCAGGGCGAGATCCTCGCCCTCAATACCAATCTCCTTGGCCGGCACCATGCTCGCAATTTGGCTGCTGTCATCGCCGTTTGCCACCTGCTCGGTCTCGACCTTGAACGTGTCGCCGAGCGCGCAAGCGATATTCCCCTGCCGCGCTGGCGTGGCGAAACACAGCGCATTGGCAGCAGCATCGACATCGTCAACGATGCCTACAACGCCAACCCGGCCTCACTGGAGGCAGCGTTGCGGCTGTTGGCAGAGACCCCCACAGAGGGGCGTCGTATCGCCGTGCTGGGGCTGATGGCCGAGCTCGGGCCAGAGGCAGAGCGGTACCACCGCGAGGCTGGAGCGCTCGCAGCGAGGGTCGGGGTCGATATGGTGGTCGCCGTGGGGGATCTCGCACGCGCCTATCTCGACGGAGCCGGTGATGACGTGGCTGGCTTAGCGGTCGCCGACGCCGACGCTGCCGTCGAGCTGCTGCTGACGACGCTGCAGGCGGGCGATCGCGTGCTCGTCAAGGGTTCGCGTGCCGCCGGACTAGAGGTCGTGCCGGCTCTGCTCGCAGAGCGCCTCGGGGACACCGCAGCATGACCAACGTGCTCGCTTCCGGCGTTGTCGCGATCCTGATCTCGATCTTCGCGGGTCCGCGGTTCGTAGCGCTCCTGCGTCGCTACAAGGTCGGACAGCGCATCCGCCTTGAAGGGCCGGAGGGGCATCAGACCAAATCCGGCACGCCCACCATGGGCGGCCTCATGATCGTCATCGCGACGCTGGTGCCGTACATGATCTTCTCGTCCTACGGGGCCCGCAGCCTCGCGGTGCTCGGCGCGATGATTGGTTGTGGACTGATTGGCTTTATCGACGACTACCTGAGCGTGATTCGCCGACGCTCGCTCGGTCTGCGAGGACGATGGAAGCTGGTCGGTCAGCTGATCATCTCGATCGGGATCTGCTTTATCGCCGTCCATCAGGGAATCTCGACCCGCATCTTTCTCCCGATCGCCGACATCCATCTCGAGCTAGGTCTAGCCTGGTACGTGCTGGTCTTCTTGATCGTGGTTGGTGCCTCCAACGCCGTCAACCTCACCGACGGCCTGGATGGCTTGGCCGCAGGTACCTCGACGATCGCCATGCTCGCCTTTACATCAATGTGTGTGATCGGTTTCCAAGTCGGCCAGCGCGCGCTGTCGATGCCGGGCATCGACAGCACCACCACCGGCCCTGGACTCTTCGACCTGCAGCGTGCGACAACCGAGACGCTCGATCTCGCGATCCTGGCCGCCGCCCTGTTGGGCGCCTGCGTCGGGTTTCTCTGGTTTAACAGCCATCCGGCTGAGGTCTTTATGGGCGACACCGGCTCGCTCGCGCTCGGGGGTGCGTTGGCAGGTTTCGCGATCTTCACAAAGACAGAGCTCCTGCTGCCCCTGATCGGCGGTATCTTCGTGGCCGAGGCCGCCAGCGTGATTATCCAAGTGATCAGCTTCCGTCGCTTTGGTCGGCGCGTTTTTTTGATGGCGCCAATTCATCATCACTTCGAGATGAAGGCCTGGAGTGAAACCAGGATCATGTTCCGTTTCCTGATCGTCGCGTCGATCTTTGCCTCAATCGCTTTCGTCCTCTACTACATGCGCTTTAACCAGTACACATGAGCGGCGACCTCGAGTTACCGAGACATCCGCTCGTGCTTGGCGCTGCGCGCTCTGGTTGCGCCGCGGCACGAGCGTTGCTGGAGGCTGGCGTGGAGGTGACGCTCGTCGACGACGAGCCAACCGAGAGTACCGACGCGCCCTGCGCCATCGTGGCGCCGGAGGCCGTCGACGTGGCGGAGTTCGACGTCGTCATCAAGAGTCCAGGCGTCCCGAGCGCCCATCCACTGCTCGTCGCGGCGCGAGCACTCGCGCTGCCGATTTGGGCGGAGGCCGAGCTCGGCTATCGGCTGCTACCGCCCGGCGCGCGCGTGATTGGGGTGACGGGAACCAATGGCAAGACTACAACGACCGAGCTAGTCGGCGCGATGCTCTACGCGGCTGCATTGCCATACGTCGTCTGCGGCAATGTAGGCACCGCCCTGTGTGACGTCGCCGTGCACCTCCCGCAGGGCTCTATCGTGGTCTGCGAACTGTCGAGTTTTCAGTTAGAGGACATCATCAGCTTTCGGTGTGATGCCGCGGCGGTGACGAACATCACGCCGGATCATCTAGATCGACACGGCTCCATCGAAGCCTACGAGCGCGCGAAGTTGCGGATCTTTGAGACCCAGGACGTTAGCGACGTCGCTGTCCTCAACGACGACGATCCTCGTTGCGCCGACCTCTCGCGCCTGCCTGGTGATGGAGAGATCGTGCGTGTTCGTGGCGCGGATGCGGAGGCACTTGGGTTTGCGCACGGGCTGCTGCTGGGCGACCACAATCGCGAGAACGTGGCTGTGGCCGCCGCGCTCGTGCAGGCTGTCGGTGTCTCGCTCGATTGCGTTGCCGCGGCCGTGCGCGATTTCGTGCCCGTCCCACACCGACTTGAAGATTGCGGCAGCTTGGGAGGTGTACGGTTCTGGAACGACTCGAAGGCGACGAATGTCGATGCGACGCTCAAGGCGCTGACTGCGTTTCCCGATGGCGCCGTGCGGTTGATTCTCGGTGGGAGCGATAAGGGCGCCGATTTTGCGCCGCTCGCCGCCGCACTGCCCGGCCGCATTCTCTGCGCCTATCTGACGGGGCCAGCGGGGGCGCGTATGGTCGACACGCTGGCCGAGGCCGGTGTCGATGCAGTGCTGTGTGAGGATTTTGCCGCCGCCTTCCACACGGCCGCGCACGATTCGAGTGCTGGTCAGCATGTGCTGCTTGCGCCCGCCTGCGCCAGCTTCGACGAGTTTGCTGATTACGTCGCTCGCGGCGAGCAGTTTCGGGCGCTCGTGACAGCGCTCGGCGCGATGTAGTACGAGGTAGAGGGGATGCCAAGCGGGTGGCGAAACCACCGGTGTGAAACGCGCAAACCCGCTTCGACTGTTTCGTTCTAATGACACTGCCCCGCGGCTGCTGCGGCGCAAATTGCCGCTCGAGGCGGAGGTCTTGGGGATCGTCACGATCGTTCTGACGGTATTCGGGCAACTGATGGTCTACTCGGCGTCCAGCGCGTATGCGATGACGCACTCCGAGTTTAATTTCGACTCGTTGTACTTCATCAAGACCGGACTGTTGTACACGGTGATTGGTGTGGCGCTAATGGTCGGACTGGTTTTCGTACCTGCCGGCTGGTTGCGCCGCTTTGCGCCAGTCGTCTTTATTGTCGCGCTGATTGGGCTTGTTGCCGTGAAGGTCCCCGGGATTGGCGTTACAGCCAATGGTGCTGCCCGCTGGCTCGCGCTCGGACCAATCACGATTCAACCGTCAGAGTTTGCGAAGATCGGGACGCTCGTAATTGTCGCGGCGATGCTGACAACCAAAAAGCGTCCGCCAGAAAACGTCCGAGAGATTCTGATGCCCATTGGGCTCGTCGTGGGCATCGTCTGCGCTCTGATCATGGTGCAGCCCGATCTCGGTACGACGATTGCGATTTGCATCATGGTGTTGGCGCTGCTGGTTGTGGCAGGGACGAAGAAGCTGCTGCTGGCCAAGCTGATCAGTGCTGGCATGTTGCTCGGGGCGTTGTTGGTGTACGCGGCGCCGTACCGGCGTGATCGCATCTTTGCGTTCCTCGATCCGTGGGGGCAGAGTGCCGATGGCGCGTACCAGGTCGTGCAATCGATGATCGCGATTGGCTCGGGAGGCATCTTCGGAGCCGGGCTCGGGAGCAGCGTACAAAAAGTCAACTTTCTACCCGAGGCGCACACCGACATGATCTTTGCCGTGATCGGTGAAGAGTTAGGGCTGGTTGGATCGATTGCCATCATCGGACTTTTTGCTGTCTTTGCCTGGGCGGGCTACACGATCGCGATGCGGACAGCCGATCCGTTTCAACGGTTGCTCGCTGCCGGTGCAACGGCGCTGATCGTGGGCCAGGCGATCGTCAACCTCGGCGCAGTGATGGGCATCCTCCCGCTGACGGGTATTCCACTGCCGTTGATCTCGTATGGCTCGTCGTCGAGAATCGTGGTGCTCGCGCTGGTCGGTATGTTGATTGCGATTAGTCGCGAACCACAAATGCTGCCCCAGATCAAGCGCACGCGGGCGCCAGGGCCCACTCCCGATGGTCCCGCGCCGCGTGCGACCCGTCGGCGAGCCGCCACGAATGTCGGCTAGACGCCGCATCGTCCTCTAGCCTTGGAGACATGCCGGTGCGGATCCTAATTGCCGCTGGCGGAACCGTTGGTCACGTTGCGCCAGCGCTGGCCGTCGCCGACGCCCTGCGCGAGCGTGGGGCATTCGTCACCTTCGCTGGTACACCAACGCGGATCGAGGCCGAGCTCGTGCCAGCGCGAGGCTACCCGTTTCTGCCGTTTCTCGTGGAGGGCTTCCCGCGACGCCCAAGCCTTGCGCTCGTCAGGGCCCTGGGCAGGGCAGCCGTCGCCCCGTTCGCGTGCTCCCGCATCATCAAAGCTGTTCGCCCCGACGCCATCTTTGGGGCTGGGGGCTATGTTGCTGGCCCGATGCTGGTGGCGGCGCGTCGGCATGCGATTCCTGCGGCGTTAAGCGAGGCCGACGCGCGAATTGGGCTCGCTAATCGGCTGGCAGCACCGCTAGTCGATCGCGTCTTTCTTGCCTTTCCCGTGGCTGGCCGTACGGAGGCCAAGTACCTCGTCACTGGCCGCCCTGTCGACCGCGCCTTTTTCGAGACGACGCGCGCTGATGCTCGGCACCAACTCGGCATCGGGATCGACGAGCGCGTGATCGTCGCCTTCGGGGGGTCGCTCGGCGCCAGCCCGATTAACACTGCGCTCCGTGCCGCGTATGACGACGCCGTGCCGGTCGGGCAGCGCGTCTATCTGATCGCGGGGCGTGGCAAGGCTCGCACGGCGGGCGGTCCAGATCGGTTTGACGAGCAGGAGTTCAGCACCGCACTGCCCGTGCTGCTTGCGGCCGCCGATGTCGTGGTTGCCCGAGCCGGCGGGTCGGTCGCGGAGGTGGCCGCAGCCGGACGAGCCGCGGTGCTCGTGCCGTGGGCGGGAGCGGCAGACGATCACCAGACGCTCAACGCCGCCTCGTTTGCTGCCGCGGGTGCGGCCACCGTCATCTCCGATGCGCAGTTGACGCCGCACGGTCTACGCAAGGCAATCGACGCCATCGTAGGCAACTCCGAACGTCGCAGCCAGATGGAGCATGCGATGCAGACGCTGGCGCGTCCCAACGCGGCACAGGAGATAGCGGGCGAACTCCTGCGCCTCGCGGAGAGGGCCAAGCGATGAGCGTCCATCTGGTCGGAATCGGAGGTGCAGGCATGAGTGGCATCGCCCGCGTGCTCGCCCAGCGCGGGCAAGTTGTGACGGGCTGCGATCGCGAGGAGAGCCTACTGACAAAGGCGCTGATCGCCGAGGGGATTGCATGTGTGATCGGTCACAGTGCCGAGCACGCCGCCGCCGCTGAACGCCTGATCGTTTCGGGCGCGATCCCAGATGACCTGCCCGAGTTGGTCCGCGCGCGCGAGCGGGGCCTGCCGATCCAGCACCGTGCAGAGGCACTCGCAGAGATCCTCCGAGAACACACCGAGCGCATTGTTGTGACCGGTGCCCACGGCAAGACCACGACGAGCGCCATGCTGGCGTTTGCTGCCGTCGAACTTGGCCTCGAGCCGACCTTCGTGGTTGGTGGCGACGTTCGGCAGCTCGGGACCAACGCGCGCGGTGGGGCTGACATGCTGGCGATCGTTGAGGGCGATGAGTCGGATCGGTCGGTGCGGCAACTACCGGCCACGATCGGCGTCATCCTCAATGTCGACTTCGATCATGTTGACCACTACGACTCCGTCGACGATGTCCTTGCCCTGCTGGGTGAGTGGGCAGAGACGGTGCCGACGGATGGGCTGATCGTGCTCGGAGATGGGGTCGCGATTGCCCCGGTGGCCGAGGTTGCACGCTTTGGCGTTGGTCCAGGCGAGGGCTTGCGGGCGCTGGCTGCGACTGCTGATGGCGATGGCGTCGCCTTTCGTCCATCCCGTGGACCGGAGCGGGTACGACTCGCCGTACCGGGCGTCCACAATGCTGGCAA
This sequence comes from Thermoleophilia bacterium, assembly GCA_009694475.1. Classification (GTDB taxonomy): domain Bacteria; phylum Actinomycetota; class Thermoleophilia; order Gaiellales; family F1-60-MAGs149; genus F1-60-MAGs149. The sequence goes on along the minus strand of SHUX01000003.1, from coordinate 27,437 downwards.
TGCCTGCGCCGCTGCACTCGTGCTGGAGCGGCTCGGAGTACCACTAGACGAGGCCTTCGCAGCGCTTGAACGCTTCGAAGGGGCTGGGCGTCGTTTCGAGGTCGTCGGTCGTGCTTTTGGGTACACCGTCGTTGACGACTATGCGCACCACCCAACCGAACTCGCAGCCGCGATCGCGGCTGCGCGTGGGCGCGAGCCGAAGCGGCTGATCGTGCTCTTCCAGCCGCATATGCCCTGGCGCACGATTGCCTTCGGCGAGGAGTTCGCCGAGGTTTTGAAGGCCGCCGATCGGGTGATTGTGGTCGAGACGTACGTGGCGCGTGGGACGCCCGACCCCGAGGCCAGTGCTCGCCGAATTGCGCAGCTCGTCGGATCGAAGGCCGTCTTTATCGCAACGGGCGGTGCAGCAGCACGCGAGATCCAGGGGATTGCGCGCAACGGCGATCTGATTCTCTGTTGTGGTGCCGGTCCCGTCGACCGTATCGCGCGGGCGGTGCTCAATTGAGCATGCTGCCCGCCGGCGTCGAGACGGATGTGCCGCTGAGTCGTTTTACGACGATTGGCACAGGGGGACTCGCGCAGTATCTGGCCGAGCCGAACGAGGAACTCGCTCTTTTGGCGATGCTGCGCTGGGCGGAACAGCAGGAGTTGCAGATCGCCGTGATCGGCCTCGGCTCGAATCTGCTGCCTGCAGACACCGGCTTCGCCGGGCTCGTGCTACGCCTGGCTGGCGCGCTCGCTGGAATTGAGGTGACCGCGACTGGAGCCACGGTCGGTGGTGGCGCGCCCCTCGCGGCCGTCGTGCGCAAGGTGGGGGATGCTGGGCTCGCGGGGTTCGAATTCGCCTGCGCGATCCCTGGCACGATCGGTGGTGCTGTACGGATGAATGCCGGTGCCTACGGGTACGAACTGAAAAACGCGCTCGTGAGTGTGACGATCTGTAGTGCGGCGGGCGTACGCCATGCGCGAGCCGACGAACTCGGATTGACGTACCGCCATTCCAACCTCGAACCCGGCGAGATCGTCACGCAGGCCACACTGGCCCTCGCTCCGGGCGACGCAGCCGCCATCAAGGCGCTCGTGCGGGACTACCAGGGGCGCCGTTCGGCCGCCCAGCCACGTAAGGCACGTACCTTCGGCAGCGTCTTCAAGAACCCGCCGGGTGAGCAGACCAGCGGCCAACTCTTGGAGGCCTGTGGCCTGAAGGGCTACACGGTTGGTGGTGCGCGGATTTCCGAGAAGCACGCGAACTTCATCGAGAACTTCGCCAATGCCACCTCGGCCGACGTGCTGGCCGTCATGGTCGAGGCCCGTCGCCGGGCGCGTGAGCAATTTGGCGTCGAGCTCGAGCACGAGGTGCAGACGCTCGGCGCCATCGTGATCCCGCCTGCGTAAGCCGTCTCACTCAACGCCGGACGTATGCTGCGCGGGCGACTAGGTTCGGAAGTTGTCCCCCCATGGCAGCCACGACGACCCCAGATCTGAGCCCCACCCTCTCGGTCAAGCCGACGCTCTCTGCCGATGCCATCCGAGATGTCTGCTCGCGCCCAGCCGTGCTGCTCGTCCTCAGCGAGGCGGTTCCGGCGGCCGCCATTCAGAGCATGGAGCAACGTCGGCAGGCCGTCGCCGACGGGGTGGCGCGTGCGCTCCAGCTTGCCATCGCCCTTGAACATGCCTCGCAGATCACGCGCTCCGACCAGCTCCTGCTCGACGAGGCAACAGCACGACTGTGGGAACCGATCGATCTTGAGCGCACCCGTGTGCTGCAATGGACCGGGCCGACTGGCCTGTTTGCCTACCTGGTGGTCGAGGGAGCAATGCGACGCGAGGCGTGGCGCTCCGATACGCAACGCCGCCGGCAGGAGCGCGTCGAGGAGTTGCGCGTCGAAACAGTTGGCGAGCAGGATCGCGATCCCGTCGATCTGACGCGCTTTCGGATTGACGTCGAGCGGACCGCCGCCATGACGGCCGAGCGTATCGGCATACCCAACGAGATCGCGCTCGGACTCGTCAGTTCGGAACTCTCGTACGTCGAAGCCGGGCGCCGTACAGGCCGTTCCTCGAACAGCCTCTGGATGGCGATCTTCCGGCTGCGCCCCGAATGGCAGGGCGTGGCGGCGCGGGGCAGGGCCGCCGGTCTCGGTGGCGGCGTGCTCGTACGGGTCTCCGATCACGTCGATATTGCCGTGCGTCGAGCAGTGCGCTGGCGATTGGTCGGAGGAGTGACGGCCTCACTGCTGTTGCTGGGCACGCTTGGTGCGCTGACGACTGCGAGCCTGCTTGAGGGGCAGGCTCCACCAGCTCGAGTGCTAGCCGAGCCGCAGCCCGAGGTTTCGGCGTTCAATGGAGAAGGACCGTTTGGTCCCGCCGGGCGCATGCTGGCTCTCGAGGCGGCTCGCCGGCTATCTACCGAAGTGCGTGCGCCTGGACCGAAGCCCACTCGTCCTCGTGCTGCCACGCCAGCGTCGAGCGGCGTCGCTAGCGGAGCGGCTGTACCCGCTGTAAGCGCTGCACTCCTACCTTCAACAGTCACTGTCGGCGTGGCGAACTCTGCACCCACACCAGCCTGCGGCCTTGGCTCGGCCGCGCTCACCTGCCGATGAGACTCGCGCTCCTCGCGCTCCTGCTTCTCCTGGTTGTCACGACGACCTGCTCGGCGGCGCCCACGATCACGAGTCCACCCACGATCAGTGGTGAGGCGATCGTTGGTGATCGTCTCGAGGCGTTCGACACACTCATCGATGAGGCTACGGATGCCGATCTGACACTGACCTGGGAGCGCTCAATGGAGGGCATTGGCTTTGTCGCGATACCCGCTGCACACGATCCGTCGTACCTCGTAGACGGTGCCGATAGCGGTCGGCGCTTGCGAGTCCACGTCGTGGTCGAGACCGCGGCGGGTACCGACGAGGCATGGTCAACGCCAACGGCACTCGTCGCGCATGCCTCGGATGCCGTAGCGCACGGTGGGCCACTGAAGGCTGGAAGCGTTGATGGTACGCCGGTCCGGCTGGCGCAGTGGGTGGTGACGGCTGGAACGAGGGTTGCAATCACGGGCCAGTTGCCCACCGACCGGCTTGACGCCGAGGCACAGGTTGTGCTCGAGGCGACCGTTGCCGGACACGGCCCCGTCGCGACCCTGCTGACCGCAAACGAACATGGTCACGTCAGCGGTGTCATTACACCAACGGTCAATGCGGTCGCCTGGCTCGTGCTTGAGAGTGGGTTCGAGGCGCCACAGCGCATCCGTCTCGGCGTTGTTGGCGTGCGCCCACAGATTCAGCTGCGGCTGGCAGCCAGTCGTGACGGCGTCGACGCGCAGGGCCGAGCGTTGGTTCGCGACCTTACGCTGCTCGCGGGGAGCGTGGTTGCTCCCGGTGTGGCAGGTCTCCGCTTCAGTTGGGAGGGCATCTTGCCGGGCGAACAGCGAGGCACAGCCGTGTGTCGTAGCGGCGAGCGCGTGCAGTCCGTGGACGCTGGCCTGCTGCGCGGTGGCTGCTCGACCCGAGGAGCCTGGAGTCGGGCTCGCTGGCGCCTTGTCTACGACCCCGGTACGAGCGACCTTGCAGCGTCGCCTTTCCTGCGCACGAACAGCCACTGGGTTCGGCCATGCCTACGCAAGGTCGACGCAGCGAAGGTGCCGGATTTGCCGCGAGCCTACGCTACCCTTCGTCCGTGGAACTAAGCATCGTCCAAGAACTAATCGAGACGTCTCTGCCGGGCAGCCGGGCTACCGTCGACGATTTTATGGGTGCCGGTGGAGATCATCTCGCCGTCCGTGTCGAGGCCGAGCAGTTTGCCGGCAAGAGCCTGATCGAGCAGCACAAAATGATCTATGCGGCTGTGCAGGAACACCTCGACTCGGGAGCAATCCACGCCCTTTCCATCACCACAGTCCCTCGTACACCGGGAGCATCAGCATGAGCGTCATGAGCGACGAGGACATCCTCAACGAGATCACAGCGATCATCACGGGCAACCGGGTCGCACTGTTTATGAAGGGCACGCCGGAGGAGCCGCGCTGCGGATTCTCGGCACGCGTGGCCGAGCGCATTCTCGAGAGCGGCGTGGAGTTCATCGCCATCGACATCCTGCCCGACCCGCGCATTCGCCAACAACTGTCGGCCTACTCGGGGTGGCCCACCACACCACAGCTGTTTGTTGACGGCACGCTGGTCGGTGGGTGTGACATTGTCGAGGAACTGCACACCCAGGGCGAACTCGCCAAGATCCTCACTCCAGACGCCGCCTAAACGCCTTCTTAACACTGCGCGCAGAGCCTTTACAAAGGTTCGCTTAGGCGCCACTCGAGATCAACAGAAACGCAACACCAGCCGCCCATGATGAATTTGGGCTCCGGCTTACCGTCGGATTCCAGATCACCATTTGGAGGTTGATCATGAATCCGCAGTTGCTTTCCAGGATCAAGGAGACACCGTTCTTCGATGGGCTCGAAGACGATCGTCTGACACGCGCCCTCAGCGCGTTTCATGCCGTTCGCTACCAGCGCGGTGAAATCATCTCGGGCGTCGCAGACGTCGACGCCCGCACGTACGTGGTCGTCGATGGTGTGGCGCGCGCAGTCCGCGTCAACAGTGACGGTCGCTGCCTAACGAGTGGCTTGCTGGATGCGGGCATGGTGTTCGGTCGGCTGCCCTTCGTCGAGGAGACCCGCACCGAGCAGGTTGAGGCGCTGGCCGATTGCGACATCCTCGTGTCTTCAACGCGCGATCTACAGACGCTTGCCGCGGTCGATCCGATTGTCGCCCGCAATCTCGCACGCTCCAACGCACTCCGCCTGCGCGCCTCTGAGGCGCGTCTGGTCGGCCTTGCCTTCCAGCCGGTTCCGGCTCGACTTGCAGGTGTCCTAACCGAACTGGCCGACCATTTCGGCAAGGTCACCCCCGAGGGCGTGCGCATCGACATCCGCCTGACACACGGTTCGCTGGCCGAGATGACAGGCACAACGCGAGAGACACTGACCAAGGTCTCGGGCTGGTTGCGCTCCGAGGACATCGCGTCGATCGAACGCCGCCTAATCTGGGTCTTAGACTGGGACGCTCTGGTGGCCGTCGAAGAGGGCCTACGCACGATGCCAGGTCGCACCAGCAAGGTGGTCGTGGAGCTGTAGTGCTCGCTGCTACCGTCTGCCTCGTGAACACGCTCACTGCCGTTGGATCGATCGCCTACGACAGCCTCGAGACGCCGTTTGGTCGCCGCGACCGTGCACTCGGAGGCTCCGCCGTCCACTTTGCACTCGCTGCCAATCTCTTTACGGACGTCGGTGTCGTAGGCGTCGTCGGCGACGACTTCGAGAGCGAAGCTGTGCTGACAGAGCGGGGGATCGACACGGCGGGTATTCAACGGATCGCCGGCGGCACGACCTTTGCCTGGGACGGACGCTACGGGTTTGACCTCAATATCGCTGAGACGCTGGATACGCGGCTCGGCGTGTTCGCAGACTTTGATCCTGTGCTGTCCGAAGCCCAAGCCGAGTCGCCCGTGCTGTTTCTCGGCAACATCCAACCCGACCTGCAGCGATCTGTCCGCCGCCAGTCCAAGGCAGGCCTAGTCGCGCTGGATTCGATGAATCTCTGGATCGAGATCGCCAACGACGCGCTGCTGGCGGCGATCAGCGAGGTCGACTGCGTCATCCTCAACGACGGCGAGGCGCGGCAGTTGACGGGTGAGGCGACGCTCGTCAAGGCGGCTCGCGCGATTTCCCTGGTGGGGCCGCGCATCGTCGTGATCAAGCGGGGCGAGTATGGTGCCGCGCTGTTTACCGACGAGGGCTTCTTCGGCCTGCCTGGCTATCCACTCGAAGAGGTCTTCGATCCGACTGGCGCCGGTGACTCGTTTGCAGGTGGCTTCGTAGGCTACCTGGCCGCAACGGGTGAGACCGAACCAGATCTCGCGCACCTCCGTCGGGCCGTTGCCTACGGCTCGATTGTCGCCTCCTTCAACGTCGAGGAGTTCGGTACGGAGCGCGTGCAGCGCTTGACCCGCGACGAGGTCGAACTCCGCGTCGCCGCGTTCCACGCGATGACGTCGTTCACCCTGATCTGACGAGGCGTGCTGAGCCTGCTTGGTAGCCTCTGCCTGTGAAGGTTCATCTCCCCGACGGCACGGAACTCGAACTCGAGGACGGCGCAACTGGTCTGGATTGCGCACGCGCCATCGGCGATCGCCTCGCCAAGGTCACGGCCGCAATCGAGGTCGATGGTCAGGTGCAGGATCTACGCCTGCCCTTGACGGACGGTGCGACCGTCAAGATTCTGCGCGTTGGGGATGAAGAGGCCTTGCCGATTTTGCGGCACTCCACAGCCCACGTGCTGGCCGAGGCCGCGCGGCACGTCTTTCCGGGCGTCAAGATCTCGATTGGACCGCCGATCGATAACGGCTTCTATTACGACTTCGATTTTCCTGAGCCGATCGGCGAGGCCGACCTCGAACGGCTCGAAAACGAGATGCGTCGCATCCTCAAGCAAAAGCACGCCTTCGAGCGCGCCACGATCGACCGCGAGACGGTGCGTCAGCGCTTCGTCGATGAGGACGAGCAATACAAGGTCGAGTTGATCGACGATCTTCCTGTCGACGAGCCACTGACGACGTACACGCAAGACGACTTCTGCGACCTCTGCCGCGGCCCTCACCTGCAGGACACGGGTCCAATCAAGGCCTTCAAGTTGACGCATCTGGCCGGTGCCTACTGGCGTGGCGACTCGACCCGCACGATGCTGACGCGGGTCTACGGCACAGCGTTCTTCACGCAGGAAGACCTCGAACTGCACCTGCACAACATCGAGGAGGCCCAGAAGCGCGACCATCGCCGGCTCGGCCGCGAGCTCGATCTCTTCTCCTTCAACGACGCCTCGCCTGGTGGCCCGTTCTGGCACCCCAAGGGCATGGTCATCTGGAACACGCTGGTCGACATGTGGCGCGGCGAGAACAATGCGCGCGGCTACCAAGAGGTCAAGACGCCGATTCTGTATGCCTCCGACCTCTGGAAGACCTCGGGTCACTGGGAGAAGTTCCGCGAGAACATGTACCTGCTCGAGATCGAAGAGCGTGCCTTCGGTATGAAGCCGATGAACTGCCCTGCGCACTGCCTGATCTTCAAGAGCCAGCGCCGCTCGTATCGCGAGTTGCCGTTGCGGATGAACGAGGTTGGTCTCGTCCATCGGCACGAGCCATCTGGCACCCTGCACGGTCTGATGCGCGTGCGGCACATCACCCAAGATGATGCGCACCTGTTCGTGACCACCGACCAGATCGAGGAGGAGGTCCAGAACGTGCTCGGCTTTGCACTCGACCTCTACGAGCTGTTCGCGATGAACTTCAAAATCGAGCTGTCAACGCGACCCGAGGTGCGGGTGGGGGACGACGCAATCTGGGACAAGGCCGAGGAGTCGCTGCATCGCGTGTTGCAGGCGCGCGGCATCGACTATCGCGTGAACGAGGGCGACGGCGCCTTTTACGGGCCGAAAGTCGACATTCACCTGACCGACTCGCTTGGTCGTTCCTGGCAATGCGGCACGGTGCAACTCGATTTCAACCTGCCTGAGCGCTTCGACCTGACCTACACGGGTGCCGACGACCACGACCATCGTCCAGTGATGATCCATCGCGCACTACTCGGGAGTTTCGAGCGCTTCATTGGCATTTTGATTGAGCACTACGCCGGTGCCTTCCCGCTCTGGCTCGCACCTGTCCAAGCCGTGATTCTGCCGATCTCTGACCGCCACGGGTCGGCGGCCGAGTTGGCGCGAGACGCTTTGCAGGCCGCCGGCATTCGCACGCAGGTCGATGCGCGCAGCGAATCGATCAGTAAGCGCATCGCCGAGGCGGAGACGCAAAAAGTTCCAGCCATGCTTGTGATCGGTGACCGCGAAGCGGAGATTGGGGCGGTGGCGGTTCGTCGCCACGGACGCATCGACCTAGGCACGCTGCCGCTCGATGGTGTGATCGACGCACTCGTAACCGAGCGCGACAGTCGTGTGATCTTTGGCGCCTGATCTACCTAGCGTGGTCGGCAAAGGGCTAACGCGTGCTACCATCGCCCGCGTTGGGCAGTCGTGAACGACCGTCCCTCTACAACCATCGAACGGAGCACACCACCCTTGCGCACGGAGCAGCAGTCTTGAGACCACGTCGCGGATTCGACCGTCCCCCGGAAGAGCCGCGGACCCGCATCAATGAAGCGATCCGTGTCCCGCAGGTGCGCCTGATCGGCGCAGATGGTGAGCAAATTGGTCTGAAGGACCGAGACGACGCGTTGGAATACGCGTGGGATCTCAACCTTGATCTTGTCGAAGTCGCCGCTGACGCGCGTCCGCCTGTCTGTCGCGTGATGGACTACTCGAAGTACAAGTACGAACAGGAACAGAAGGCCAAGCTGGCGCGCAAGCACCAGAACGTGATCGTGATCAAGGAGATCAAGCTGCGCCCGAAGGTCGGCGCACACGATTACGAGACCAAAAAAGGCCATGTTGTGCGGTTCTTGAAGAACCACGACAAGGTCAAAGTGACGATTATGTTCCGTGGGCGCGAGATGACGCACCCTGAACGAGGCCGTGATTTGCTGCTGCGCCTAGCCGAGGATCTGAAGGAACTTGCGGTCGTCGAGTCGGAACCGCTACAAGATGGACGAAATATGGTCATGATGTTGGCTCCGTCGAAGCAACTTCTCAAGGAGGAGAACGCTGAGTCGGCCGGCAGCGGTGCCGCTAAGGCACCGCTGGCGGTGATCGACGCTGATGCAGCCTTGGTTGCAGCGGCGCTGGAGGCAGCGGCTGTGGCCGCCGAATCCGGACAAGAGGCGGCTCCGGCCGTTGCGGAACCAGCGGCTCCGGTCGCTGAGCAGGAAGCAGCCCCGGTTGCTGAGGTAAAAGCAGCTTCGGCTGTGAAGGCAAAGGCGGCCCCTGCTGCCAAGCCGAAGGCGGCTCCGGTCGCAAAGGCCAAGGCGGCTCCGGCAGCCAAGGCAAAAACAGCTCCGGCTGTGAAGACGAAAGCAGCTCCGGCTGCTAAGACCAAGGCGGCTCCGGCTGCCAAGGCAACAACGGCTCCGGCCGCGAAGCCCACCAGGGCGCCGAAGAAGTCGTAGAAAACGAAGGACCACCATGCCGAAGATGAAAACCAATTCGAGCGCGAAGAAGCGGATGAAGGTGTCCAGCAAGGGCACCATCATGCGCCGCCAGGCGATGGAGGCTCACTTGCGAGGCAAGATGTCCGCTAAGCGCCGCCGTAAGCTCAGTCAGGACCAGCCGATGGCGAAGTCCGATTACAAAGAGGCGCTTCGCCTCCTCGGAAAGCGATAAGGTTCCGGCATGACCCGCGTTAAGCGATCCGTAAGCGCCAATAAGAAGCGCCGCAAAGTACTTGCCGAGGCCTCCGGGTATTGGGGTCTCAAGTCGAAGCTCTATCGTCGAGCTAAGGAGCAGGTTCAGCGCTCCGGCAATTATGCGTACCGTGATCGTCGCGTGCGCAAGCGCGATTTCCGCTCGCTCTGGATTGTTCGTATCAATGCGGGCGCCCGGCAGCACGATCTCTCGTACTCGCAGTTTATGCACGGTCTCAAACTGGCCGGCGTGACTGCAGATCGCAAGATCCTTGCCGACCTCGCAATGAATGAGCCCGACGCCTTCGGTAGCCTTGCCGAGCGCGCTAAGTCCGCACTCGTCGCGTAGAGCACACGTTCGTGGAACCGATCCGCACAACGCGGAACCCTCGGTTGCAGCGCGTCCGTGCGCTGCAACGAACGACGGAACGTCGCGATAGCGGCGTCTTCGTGGTCGAGGGAGAGGATCTCGTCGACGCTGCAATCCGCGCGGGCGCACAATTTGAAGATCTCCTCGTCAGCGAGGATTTCGTGCCCCCACATATCGTCGGCATCGTGCCGTTGGTCGTTCAGGCCGAGATTCTCGCCACGCTCTCGGCCGTGCGCTCTGGCTCGCGCGTGATCGCAGTGGTGCGGCGCGAGTCGCTACCCACGCCGCCGACAACGCTGGCGGGCGTTGCGCTCGCACTCTGTGGCGTCGGCGACCCGGGCAACGTCGGCACGCTACTGCGCTCGGCTGCGGCCTTTGCGACCGAGGTTGTGGTCTTGGGTGCTCCTGCCGCCGATCCGACCAGTCCGAAGGCCGTGCGAGCCGGGATGGGGGCTACCTTCTTTGTGCCGACACTCACGCTGGACGATCCCGCTCTCGCCTATCCCGAGGCGCGCTTAGTGGCGCTTGATGGCGCCGGCGAGACGGATCTCAATGATGTCGACCTCTCCGGACCGGTCCTGATCGCACTTGGTGCCGAACGAGACGGTTTGCCGCACACGGTACGTAAGCGCGCAGAGGCGATCTGTCGGATTCCGCAATCCGACAAGGCAGAGTCGCTTAACGTCGCGGCCGCTGGTGCGATTGCGTTGGCGCTCGCCTATCGGTGCAACCGATGAGCACGCAGATGACATTTGGCAGCGACAACCACGCTGGGATCGTGCCCGAGGTCCTTGCGGCGATCGCAGAGGCCAACGTTGGACACGCCTTGGGCTATGGCGCCGACGAGTGGACAGTCCGCGCGGAGGCCGTGCTTGGTGAGACATTCGGCGATGCAGCCTACGCGCTCTGTCTGACGGGCACAGGCTCGAACGTCGTGGCGCTATCGCTCGCATTGCGCGGGTGGGAGTCGGTCCTGACCGCCCGGGGTGCCCATATCGACCTCGATGAGGCCGGCGCACCCGAACACATCACCGGTTCCAAGATCGAGACAATCGCGACACCCGACGGACGTCTCACACCGCAACTACTCGAGGGCGCGTTGCGCTCGAACGAGCAGCACCACGTCGTCCAGCGTGTCGTCAGTATCACGCAGTCCACGGAGTGCGGCACGGCCTACGCACCGGCTGCGGTGCAAGAGCTCGCGGACTGGGCGCACGCCCATGACATGCTCCTACACGTCGATGGCGCGCGGCTTTGCAACGCCGCCGCACATCACGGCTGTGGGCTAGCGGAGGTCGCGTCCGGCGCCGACATCATCTCGTTCGGTCTGACCAAGAATGGTGCGATGGGTGCCGAGGTCGTCGTCGCGATCAATCCGACCCTGCGAGCACCGATCCAGAACGCACGCAAGCAGGCCACGCAACTCCAGTCGAAACTACGCTTCGTTGCCGTGCAGGTGACGGCCCTGCTGACCGACGATCGTTGGTTGGCGCACGCGACCCATGCCAATGCGATGGCGCTGCGTCTTGCCGTCGGTATTAGTGATGCGGCTGGTGTCTCGATCGTCCACCCGGTCGAGGCGAATGCCGTCTTTGCGGTCTTACCCCTCGAGCGCATCGTGGCACTCTCCGAACAGCACCAATTTTACATCTGGGATGCGACGAACAATGTTGCGCGTCTGATGACGGCGTGGGACACGACGCCGGCTGATGTCGACGCGTTGATTGCTGCTATCTGCGGCTAGACCGGCTGGGCAACAACCACGAGGTCTCCGGTCCCATCGCCACGCACCTTGGCGCCGTTAAAATCACCCCAGGCCGTCAGGACTTCGAAGCCCGCCTGCTCTACGAGTTCGAGCCAGCGCGCCGCCGGCAGTGGGTGGAGGACGAGGGTGGTAGTGCGTCCGCGCATCTCGACCTCGATCTGCGTCGTGCCGTCGGCGCGATACCAGTCGGCCCGCTCCCGGGCGCCCGACTCGCGGCTGCACCAGACGCCTTGGGTGCACTGGACGTCGTCTGGTGTTGGACTAAAGACATCGAAGGCGAGGTATCCCTGATCGGTCAAGAGCGCGCGGGCTGCGCGCAGCGCCCCAAGCCGTTCCTCGTCATTGCCCAGATGTAAGAGGCTTCGGAAGGGGACTACGACCCGATCGTAGAGACCGTCAATCCCTGGCCTGGTGAGGTCGCCAAGGCGAGCGTCGATGCGGTTGGACACGCCAGCCGCTGCGGCCTTCCCCGTCAGCAGCCCGAGCATCGCCTGGGAGCGATCGACTGCAACGACGTCGTAGCCCGATTCGGCGAGCGGAATCGCAATACGACCCGTGCCGGCGGCGAGCTCGACCACCTTGGTCTCGGTGCCGAGCGCCATGCCGACGTAGAAGCCGATGTCTTCCTGCACCTCGAGGCACCAGGCGTCGTAGATCTCGGCGATTGAGGCGTACGCGTCTGCGCTCTCAATCATGTGGCGTTTCGCAGCCAGCGTGGCGGTAAGCCCTCGCGTTGCGCCAGCACGTCGAGCACGCGCAAGGGATCGACACCATCGCGGGCCAGCAGTGCGAGCAGGTGGAAAAGCACGTCGGCAGCCTCTTCGACCTGGTGGTCGGAACCCGGCGCCGCGTCGAGCAACTCGGCCGACTCCTCGGCCACCTTGCCGGCCGCCAGTGAGCGGTCGGAGCCGAGCAGTCGCGCCACGTACGAGGTCTCCGGGTCGGCACCGCGGCGAGCCTCGATGGTTGCGGTAAGACGCGTCAGTAGAGGGCCGGAGTCGTCGCCCCAGCACGTGTCTGTGCCGAGGTGGCAGGCAGGGCCAGCGGGGGAGACCATGAGCAGTATCGCGTCCTGATCGCAGTCGAGTTGCACGTCGTTGACGGTCAGCACATTGCCACTGGTAGCGCCCTTTTTCCACAGTTCCTGGCGCGAACGCGACCAGAACCATGCGTGTCGCGTGGTCAGCGTACGGTCGAGCGCAGCAGTGTTCATCCAGGCCAGCATCAGCACCGAGCCGCCGACCGCATCCTGGCAGATCGCGGGGATCAGTCCGTGCTCGTCGAAACGGGGTTCGCCCGTAATTGTCAGCGGATCGGTAGGTTGCGTTCCCGACATGCGTGCTTTACCTCCTCGACTGTGTGAATGCCGTCATGAAAGATGCTCGCAGCCAGCGCGGCGGACACGCCCAGTTCGAGCACGTCAGCGATATCGGTGGGGCTGCTCGCACCACCCGAGGCGATGATTGGCACGTCGACGGCTTCGAGCAGACGGGTGTAGAGCTCGAGGGCGTAGCCCTGCTGCGTGCCGTCGGAATCCATGCTCGTGACGAGCAGTTCGCCGGCGCCGCGCTCAACGGCCTCCTTGGCCCATTCGACGGCGTCGCGGCCAGTGACTCGACGACCGCCGGAGGCGACCGCCTCCCAGGTGGCGCCCGTACGACGGGCGTCGATTGCGACCACGATGCACTGCGAGCCGTGGCGTTCGGCACATTCGCCGACGAGCGCTGGTCGATCGAGGGCAGCGCTGTTGATCGACACCTTGTCGGCGCCCGCGCCAAGCAGGTCGCGGACGTGGGGCTCGTCGGACACACCACCGCCGACCGTCAGTGGCACGTCGATGCGCGTGCCGGCAGCGGCCACCTGAGCGAGCAGTTCGTCCCAAGCCTCGTTACCAGCGGTGATGTTGAGCCAGCACAGTTCGTCGGCGCCCTGCTCGGCGTAGCGCAGTGCTGCGTCGACCGGCTCACCGCAGTCGCGCAGGTTGACGAACTCGACGCCCTTGACAACACGACCGCCCGAGACGTCGAGGCAAGGGATGATGCGTCGGCGCAGCATCAGCGGCTCCCGTCCCAGGCAAGGAAGCGGCGCAGCAACCGGCGTCCGGCCTCCGACGAGCGTTCGGGGTGAAACTGCGCGCCCGCCACGGAGCCACGGGCCACCATCGATGCGATCGTGGACTGATCGATGCGCGTGACGGCGAGCGCCGAGGGGATGTCGGCGGTGACGGCGTAGGAGTGTGCGAAGTACGCAATCGCAGGCAGGTCGACTGTCAGGGGGTGCTCGACGATCGCGTCGACGTCGTTCCAGCCGAGGTGCGGTAGCCGCTCGGCGCCCTCGATACGACGAACGCAGCCGTGCAGTAGGCCGAGGCAGGCGCAGGCGTCTTCCTCGGAGCGCTCGAACAACACTTGCAGTCCCACGCAGACGCCGAGCAGCGGCACGTGGCGCGCGGCGGCGTCGCACAGCGCCTCAGCCAAGCCTGTCGCGGCGAGCGCACGCATCGCTGCACCGGCAGCGCCTTGGCCGGCCAGCATCAGGCGCTCCGAGGATGCAATGACAACTGGATCTGCTGAGACTGTCACCTCTCCGCCACAGCGTTCCAGTGCGGCACACAGCGAGCGGACGTTGCCGCCGCCATAGTCGACGACTGTGACTGCAGTCACGTCAGAGTGAACCCTTGGTCGACGCGATCTTCGCACCACGGCGTGGATCGATCGACCAGGCCTCGCGCAGCGCGCGGGCCAGCGCCTTGAAGGCCGCCTCGGCGACGTGGTGGTCGTCCTCGCCGGTCGCCTCGACGTGGATCGTGGCACGGGCGTTGATCGCGATGCAGTCGATCAGGTGCGGGATCAGAGTGGTTGGCAGCGCGCCGATCATCGTGTCGCGGAACGCGATGCGCACTGTGCTTGAGCCGCGCCCAGAGAAGTCGACGGTCGCCCGACCAAGCGCCTCGTCGAGCGGGGCGGAAGCGTCACCAAAGCGTGTGATGCCGGCGCGGTCGCCGAGCGCTGCGTCGATCGCCTGGCCGAGCACGATGCCGCAATCCTCGACTGTGTGGTGTAGATCGATGTGCGTATCGCCGCTGCACGTGAGGTCCAGGTCGATCAGGGAGTGATGTCCAAGGGCGGTCAGCATGTGATCGAGAAAGCCCACGCCCGTCGTCACGGATGTAGTACCGCTGCCATCGAGCGTGGTGCGCAGTCGAATCTCGGTCTCCTTGGTACGGCGCTCGATCAGTGCACCGCGCCCGAAGGTGCTGGCACCGGTGGTTGGGTCTGCGGCTGCCGGGATGGGTTTGCTCAAGAGGTTCGCCAACGCGGCGAGCAACGTGTCATTGTCGGCGGGCAGGGCCACGCAGGCCCGGAAGGCGTCGGCAAGCAGCGGCTCGTGGCCGAACGTGCGCACGACGAGCCCTTGGCTAGCGAGTTTCTCGAAGAGGTCGTCACCTGACCATGGTGTTCGAGCGAGTACGAAGTTGGCGGCCTCGCCGACAACCTCGAGGCCGAGTCCGCGTAGGCCGGCACTGAAGCGCTCACGCTCGGCACGGTAATGCGCGGCGTCGTTGCGCATCGTGTCGGCATGCGCACACGCCAATTCTGCGCCGAGGGCAGAACCGGTGGAGAGGGAGCCGGGCGGACGCAGCGCATCCATTGCACCCGCGACGAGCGGACTTGCGATGGCGTAGCCAGCGCGCAGAGCACCCAAGCCCCAGCCCTTAGAGAACGTGCGCACGATCACGAGGTTCGGGCATTGCGCGAGCAGCGGAAGGTGGTCTGTCGTCCCACCGAACTCGAGGTACGCCTGGTCGACGCAGACGAGCCCGTCACAGTTGGCCGCGATCTCACAGATCGTATCGGCGGGAATGTCCTCGCCCGTCGGATTATTCGGCGAGCACAGCCAGACCAGACGCGCACCCTTGGCCTTCTCTGTGATGGTCGCGAGGTCGAGGCGCAGCGTGGGACCAGGCAGCGGATCGACGAGGTCTAGCTCCGCGCCCGTCATCCGCACACTGGTGGCGTGTAGTTGGTAGGTGGGACGCCCGACGACGGCTCGGTCACCGCGTCCGAGGGCCAGCCAAGCAGTCAGCAGAATTGCCTCGTCGCCACCGGCCGTCGGTACCACGCAGGCGGGGTCGATGTCGAGGTAGCCTCCGATCGCCCGCTTGAGTGGCGCGTAGTCGGCCTCGGGGTAGGAACTGACGGATTGCGCGGCGATCGTACGAGCGATGCCGGGCCACCACGAGGGGTTGAGCGGCAACGTGTTCAGATCGAAGCGCGCCACGACGTTGTCCGGAATGCCTTCCTGCCAGCGGTACGGGGAGGGCTTGGCCAGTTCGGGGCGGATCCAGGGAATGTCGAGTTCGGTCATGGGATCAGATGCTCAATCGGCAGAACGAGGAGGCCAGAGGCTCCGGCCTCCTTGAGAGGATGAAGCAGTCGGGGAAGTTCTGCAGCATCGACAACGGCGTGAACGGCATGCATGTCGGTGCGTGCGAGCGGTAAAATCGTCGGAGCATCGAGTCCAGGCAGCAGAGCGATGATCGCATCGAGTGCAGCGTCAGGCGCGTTGAGCATCAGATAGCGCTTCGGTCGTGCGGCCAACACCGACTCGACGGCGGTCTGTAACACGGCGATGCGCGGATCGGGTGTCGTCTGGACACGTGCCAGCAAGACAGCCTGCGATCGCATAACCTCACCGATCATCCGCAGCGAGTTCTGACGCAGCGTCTCACCGGTCGAAACAAGATCGCAGATGGCATCTGCTGCGCCAATCGTGGGGGCGAGCTCGATCGAACCCGAGAGCGTCACGACGGATGCTGCGATTGCGTTAGCCTCGAGGTAGGCAGCCAGGACATTCGGGTGAGAGGTCGCGATGCGCGAGCCGGACAGGAGCGCGCTGGAGGTGATGGTCGAGGCGTTCGGCACAGCCAGGACAAGGCGGCAGGCACCGAAGCCAAGCTCAACCAATGTCTCGATGCCGTCGGAGCCGTGTTCGAGCAGTTGATTACAACCAGCCACACCGATATCTGCAGCGCCATCGCGAATCAGCGTGGGGATGTCGTCGGTGCGGGCGAGCAGGATCTCGATGCCCTGTTCCTCGACGGGTACCAAAAGGCGCCGATCGTCGCCGGGAACGGCGATGCCTGCATCGCGCAGCAACTGCGTGGTGGGCGAGGCCAGTCGACCCTTGGACGGGACCGCGATGCGGAGGGGGAGTGTCATTTGGCTTTGGCTCGATCGAGGACGACGCGATATCCGCCCTCACCATGCCTCAGCCACTGAGCGACGCGTGTGACGGTGGCGGTGGAGGCTCCAAGCTCGCGGGCAATCTCCGAATAGGAGGCGCCGGCGTCGACAAGCCGCGCGACCTCGAGTCTTTGAGCGAGCGTCGCGAGCTCGTTGAACGAACATACATCGCGGAGGAAGGCCAGCATCAACTCCTGATCATCGATTTCTACAAGGGCGGTGGCGAGCTGTTCTACGGCAGGTGTGCGCCAGAGGGAGCTGTCTGTTTGTCTCATCGTGTTAGCATGTTAGCACAATGAGTAATCTTCGCAATTCCTTTCTGCTCTATCCGGCCATCGATCTAATCGACGGTAAGGCCGTACGCCTCGCCCAAGGAGACTTCTCCGCCCTGCTGACAAGCGATGATGACGACGCGCTCGGTCGTATCGAGGCAATTTGGGCGGCAGGCGCTTTGGCGCTGCACGTGATCGATCTCGACGCAGCTCGCACTGGCGTTCCGGCTGAGCCCAACACGTCGATCATTGCGCAGGCGGCCCGCAACCGACCAGCTGGCAGCCTGCTCCAGGTTGGTGGTGGCCTGCGGACGCCTGCCGCCATCGGCAACCTGCTCGAGCAGGGCGTCGATCGTGTTCTGCTTGGAACTCTCGCTTTCCGTGATCCCGAGAAGCTGGCAGAGCTACTGAGCGAGTATGACGAGCAAATTGCCGTGGCACTCGATAGTCGTGGTGGCATGGTTCGCATCGGTGGCTGGGTCGAGGACGCTGGTGTCGGGGTGGCCGAGGCTGCAGCCAGGCTCGCCGGACAGGGAGTCAAGACGCTTCTGGTGACGGGTATCGATCGCGATGGGTCGCTCGGTGGTCCAGACCTGGAACTCCTGCAGGCCGTGATCGACACCGTTGGGGGAGCCTGCGGCGTGATCGCCGCTGGGGGAGTTACGACGGCCGTCGACGTGCAGGCGACGCGTGCACTCGGTTGCGTCGGTGCCGTGGTCGGTCGGGCACTACTGGACGATCCCACGCAACTTGCCGCGCTGCTTGCAGCGAGCCGCTAACTCTCAGGTAGCACAGAGAGTCTAGAGTAACCCTAAATCTGACATACCTACTGCTTAGGTTGAGGGTTTTGGCCGGAATCGGCGCCGTCGTAACGCATCCGTTACACGCAAAATTTCGCAATTATTTCCCTATTTAGAGCCAAAAACTGGTGAGTGCCTAAAGTGTAACTGGAGGGTTTTACAAAAACGCAACGCCTACGAGCTTGCGTGTAGACTGGGGTTTGCATAGAGTCTCGATCCGTACCTGAGATGCAAAGACTCAGGATGACGGATAGACCCCTAACGGTCGAGTGGAGCAATGACTTACACCCGCATCACCAAAATCGTCGCCCTTCTGTTGATGGCTCTCGTTGCCACGACGGGGGTTGCCGATGCGAAGCAAAAGAAGAAAAAGAAGAAAAGGCCTGCTGCCGCAGTTGTGCTGGCGCCGGCCGTACGCAGTTGGGTGAGTAGTTCGATCGTGACCGTGCTCTCGACCGGAGCCTTCCCTGGTGTGACGCGCGACACGATCGCACCTGATGACGCGCTCGACGGGCCGTCGTTGGCGGCATTCGTAGCGGTGGCCTTCCCGAACAACGCCAAGAAGGTACGCCAGATCGCTGCCGGACAGACGGTCACGATGGGTGATGTTGACGCCGCGTTCGTTTCGGCCGCTGGTCTCGACGCGACCGCGGTGCGCGCGGAGGAGTTGATTACCGCTGCTGGCTACGTGGCGCGGCCGGGTGTCGGGTACGAAATCGTCGCTCGGCTTCTACGGTTGCGCACGAACCTCGACCAGGCCGACGACAGCAAGGAACACGCCTGGTACGAGCAGGCCTCGCGTGGTGACGCGATTTGGAGCACAGCCCAGGTCTTGAAGTGGGGTGGCTGGGAGAAGCAGGGCGCGATCGACACCGTCGAATTGCTTGCGACCCTGCCGGTCACGGCTGGCCCGCAGCACGACGCCGTACAGCGCGCCTTCGACTTTATTGGTATGCCCTACATCTGGGGTGGCACGTCTGAGAAGCCGCAGATCCTGTTCGGATTCAACACGGCTGGCGGATTCGATTGCTCGGGCTTCTTGTGGCGCGTGTTGGCCCTCGACCCGACCTCGCCAACCACCGTGGCCAAGGCGCTCGGCGGCCGCACCACGTACGAGATGGCCGGTAAGACCCCGGCTGCGCAGCGCCTAACTGCAGAGCAGATGCTGCCAGGTGACGTGATGCTGTTCGGTCGCGGTGGCGTCAACGCGCCGTCGGGCAGCATTGGTCATACCGGCATGACGATCTCGCCGCAGCTGTTCATTCAGTCGTCCGGGCAAGGTATCGCCTTGGCTCGTTGGGACACGGGCTATTACAAAGACAACTTCGCCTTCGGCAAGCGCGTCCTGGGCTAAGCGCGCCCCCTCGATCGAGTGGGGGTCTATGCCCCGTGACATTTTTTGAACTTACGACCAGAGCCACACGGACAGGGATCGTTACGGCCGACCTTGGCGCCACCAAATTGCGCGCCAAGATTCGGTAGCGCCTCTGTCGGTGTGCTGATGGCACCGACCTCCGTTGCCGAACGCAACCGTTCGAGTTCGCGGACGTCGTCATTGTCCAGCGTCAGTACGGTCTCGACTGGATCGGGGTTGGCAACGGCCCGAGGTGGATCGCCTGCGACGAGGCCAAGGCCCTCCAGCAGAGCGATTGCCTGCTCGGCATCGAGATCGGATGGGAGTGCAGGCACATCGACGCGGGAAGGTGCGACGAGCCGAAACCGCTCCCATTCCATCAGTGCAAAGTGGTCTTGTGCATCTGTCAGAGCAGCGAAGGCCTTGCGGCGACGCGTGTCGGACGCAGCGAGCGTCTCGAGGATGCCCACGAGGGGCGTGGGCAACCAGTGCCTCCAGCCGAGCTCCATCACTGCAGACTAGCGTCGTCGGTTACGCTCCCGATCCGAGCGGGAGAACGGGATGGAACTCGACAATACTCGGCTGGCAGAACTCTTCGACGGCGTGGCGGCGTTGCGCGGCCCTCGCACGGTGACATTGCTCGCCGGCGGCCTGACCAACCACAACTTCAAGGTCGATAGTGGCGTTGGGTCGTTCGTTGTGCGGATTTCTGACCCCGACACCGGTCTGCTGGCAATTGATCGTGATAACGAGCACATCAACTCGGTCGCAGCGGCTGCATCGGGAGTCGGCGCGGGCGTGATCGAGTACCAGCCAGAAAACAGCATGCTCGTGCTGGAGTTCCTCGAGGACACCGAGACGATGTCCCGCGAGACGATGCAGCGTGGAGACCGGCTCGACGATGCGGCCGCTGCGATTCGCACGCTGCATGCAGGTCCCGTGTTTCGCGACCCCTTCGACATGTTCGCCATCCAGCGTGGCTACCGCGAGGTCTGTAGACAGCGTGGCTTCGCGCTGCCCGACCGCTACGACGAGTTCGAGCCCAAGGTGCGCCGCCTGGAGCAGGCAATGCGACTCAACCCCGAGGCGCTCGTGCCCTGTAACAACGACCTGCTGGCCGAGAACTTCCTCTGGGATGGCACGCGCTTCCGCCTGATCGACTGGGAGTACTCCGGGATGAACGAGGCGTCGTTCGAGCTCGGCAATGTCTGGAGCGAATCCGACCTCTCTCTGACGCAACTCGAACGACTCGTCGCGGCCTATTGGGGCGAGGCGACAGCCGCCAAGATCGCTCGCGCCCGCATGTGGGGACTGATGTCGAAATACGGTTGGACGCTGTGGGGTGTCATCCAGCACAACCTCTCCGACATCGACTTTGATTTTTGGGAGTGGCAGATGGACAAGCATGATCGCGCCACGCTCGAATTTGACGGACCCGATTTTGATCGCCTCGTCGCGGATATCGAGAGTGATGTCGCCTAAGCCACTGCTACTGGTCCGCTACCGCCTGGCCGGCGGCCTGATGGACGAGGTGCTCGAGCGCTGTGACGTGCGCTTCCTCGATGGTCCCGTCTTGCCACCGACGTCGCCAGAGGATCTCGAACGAACGTGGGGGATCTGGACGTTTGGCGAGCAGATCGACGACGACCTGCTCGACCACATGCCGGCGCTGCGGTGCGTCGTCAACTTTGGTGTCGGTGTCGACGGCATCGACCTCGAATGTCTAAAGCGTCGAGGCGTTGCCTTCGCCTGGCCGATCGGCGCCAATGCCGAGGCCGTTGCCGACCACGCGATGGCGCTCCTGCTCGCCGTCACACACCGCATCGTCGAGAACGACGCACTCGTGCGTCGCGGCGATTGGGAGACCGACAACTACCTGCCCTTGATGGCGGGCGACATCTCCGGCAAGCGGCTCGGTGTGATCGGGCTCGGATCGATCGGGCAAGCCTTCGTGCGACGCGCACACGGGTTTGCGATGGACGTGCGCTACGCAACACCACGGCGTCTGACGCCCGAGCGTGAAGCCGATCTTCGCATCGAGCACAGCGACCTCGACGACCTCCTTGGCTGGGCCGATGTGATCAGCCTGCACTGCCCACTGACCGACGAGACGCGTGGGCTCCTGACGCGTGAACGGATTGGGCTCCTGCGCCCAGAGGCGGTGGTGATCAACACCGCGCGCGGAGGCGTGATCGATCAAGACGCCCTGATCGACGCCCTAGCCGAACGACGTATTAGTGGTGCGGGGCTCGATGTCTTTAGTGATGAGCCGCGCGTACCGGTCGCACTGCGCGAACTGCAGAACGTTGTACTGACGCCGCACATCGCGGATGCCACGCCGGGCGCCGAGGCGGCTCTGATTGCTCATTGCGCGGGTGTCGTGCTGCAGACGCTCGCGGCCGAGTAACTGCTCCCACAACGCGATCGTGCAGTGGACGACCGAGCCGCCGGTTGGTGTGGGTTGGGGCGATGCTGGTACGTACTCCTGGACCATAAAGGGCATGCTCAAGGCTGGCACGACATACATTCTCCGCGCCGTGTTCGTATCAAACGACAACACAGAAGATCCGCAGATCCAGTCTCAACGCGTCAAAGTCACGCTCTAGCGATCAGCGTTGAGCGGTTTGGTCTCGAGTAGCCCGAGACGACGTGCCAGCCAGCCAGCGGTGGTCGCCTGCAAAAGTAATGTCGTGACGACGGCAAAGGTCACGAGCGTGGCGACCAGTGGCGCGCCGGGTACGTGCTGGGCGAGCAGCATGCTGGCGATTGCGACAGGGACAACGCCAGTCTCTCGACACCAGACAACGAAGACCGCCTCTTGCCGCGTCCAGTTGGCACGACGGTCGAGGCCGAGGCAGATCGCGACGGTGATGGGTCGGGCGACAAAGATAAAGACGACCATCACTGCCAGTCCAGCCCAGAGGTTGTCGACCAGCGCACCCACATCAAGATTGAGACCGAGAACGACGAAGATTGCGAGCACCACGATGTCGACGGTCTGTCTGACGTACGTGTCGAGCGCCTCCTCCTGCACGCGGTTGTGGGCAATGCGCAGCAATTCTTTGTTGCCAACGATCAGGCCAGCGACGAAGGCCGCTAGGTACGGCGATCCGCCGGTCGCCTCACTCGTGGCGTAGGCCAGCGCGACCATGGCCAACAGGGTCGCGCCCGCCGACTCGCGGAGCACGCCCAGTCGATGGTTCGACAAGAGGAAGGCGATCACCACGCCTCCGACGACGCCGATTACCAAGCCGACGCCGATGCTCTGCGCAAACTCCACCAGCGGTCCGTTGGTTGACAGGGCGCTGTTCGTCATGCCGCCAGCCACCACAATTGCGGACAGCGTTAGAGTCAGGATCGTGCCCATTGGGTCGTTGATTGCGCTCTCGGCGATAACCGTCTGAGCCACGCGCGGGCGGAGGCCAAGGCGCTCGAACAGAGGCACGAGGATTGCGGGATCGGTTGCTGCCAACGCGGCGCCGGCCATCAGGGCGATCGGCCAGGTGACAGCGAACAGCGGTTGAATTGCGAGACCTGTGATCGCGGCGGTAATGGCGACACCAGGGATCGAGAGGAGGAGCAACCCAATCGCGGTCTTCGAAATCACGCGTATCGAGATACCCATTCCACCGTGAAAAAGGATCAGGGCCACGCCGATCGAGAAGAGCAGGGAGGGGCCTGGCGCATCGATCGGCACGCGGACGATGTCGAACAGTTGCGGACCAACCACGATACCGGCGGCGACCAGAACGACCATGCTCGGCAGGCGCAAGAGACGTGCGATCGGAAAGGCGATCAGACCGACAGCGAGCACAATACCGATCGTGCGGAGGGTTTCCTCAACGTCCACTGCGTTAGTGTAGTGGCAGCAATCCCGTTACAGACCGCGACGTCGGGGGGTCTGTCCGATGGGGGCGCTAAGTTTGTCGTCCCCCGCGAGTCAGCGGGTACTAAGATTTCGTACATGCCACCGCGGGGTGGAGCAGGAGGAACACGATGGAGATCGAGCGCCGATACACAACGGAAGGGAGCGACCCGTACGCGGGTATCTCCTTCGTCGAGCGAACGTCTCGCATCGTCAACCCCGATGGGTCTGTGGCCTTCGAGGCCACGATCATGGCGCCCGAGGCATGGAGCCAGGTTGCTGTCGATATCCTCGCGCAGAAGTACTGCCGCAAGGCCGGTGTCGCCGCGCAGTTGAAGCCGATCAACGAGGCCGGCGTGCCCGAGTGGTTGCAGCGCCACGAGCCCGATCAGGAGGCAATCGCCGCGCTGCCAGAAGATCAGCGTTTCGTTGGCGAGAACGACGCCCGTCAGGTCTTCGGGCGCCTTGCTGGCTGCTGGGCCTACTGGGGCTACACGCACGATTACTTCGACGCGGCTGGCGCGCTCGCATTCCGCGACGAGTTGCAGGCGATGCTCGCCCTCCAGGTTGCCGCACCGAACTCGCCGCAGTGGTTCAACACCGGATTGCACTGGGCCTACGGAATCTCTGGGCCGGCTCAGGGGCACTGGTACTGTGAGCCCCGCTCGGGTGAGCTGAAGCGTTCGACGAGCGCCTACGAGCGACCTGCGCCGCATGCCTGCTTCATCCAGTCCGTCGACGACGACCTCGTCAACGAGGGCGGCATCATGGACCTCTGGGTCCGCGAGGCACGCGTCTTCAAGTACGGCTCGGGCACCGGCTCGAACTTCTCGAAGCTGCGCGGTTCGGAGGAGCGTCTCTCCGGTGGTGGTCGCTCGTCGGGCCTGATGAGCTTCCTCAAGATCGGCGACCGCGCCGCGGGCGCCATCAAGTCCGGCGGCACGACGCGTCGTGCCGCCAAGATGGTCACGCTCGATCTTGACCATCCCGACATCGAGCAGTACGTCCGCTGGAAGGTCGTCGAGGAGACCAAGGTCGCCGCACTTGTGGCCGGCTCCAAGATGCTTAACCGTCACCTCAACGCCGTGCTCGCGGCGACGCAAGAGGGTGAGGGCGACGCCCGCTACGTGGCGCGCGACAATCCGCCGCTCGCGCAGGCCGTCCGTGGTGCCCGCGCCGCAGGTGTTCCTGATGCCTCGATCCAGCGCACGCTCGATCTCGCGAAGCAGGGCGTCAAGGAACTCCAGATCGACGAGTACGACACCGACTGGCAGGGCGAGGCCTATCTGACCGTCTCCGGCCAGAACTCGAACAACTCCGTCCGCATCACCAACGCCTTCATGGAGGCCGTCGAGGCCGACCGTGATTGGCCGCTCTACGACCGCACAGAACTCGCCCGCGCCAGTCAACAAGAGCGCGACCCCGAGCCGAGCAAGGTGCTGCGCGCCCGCGACCTGTGGGACCAGATCTGCGAAGCGGCCTGGCTGTGCGCCGATCCGGGTGTCCAGTTCCATGACGCCACCAACGAGTGGCACACGTGTCCAGTCGACGGTCCGATCGTGGCCTCGAACCCGTGCGCCGAGTACGTCTTCCTCGACGACACGGCCTGCAACTTGGCCTCGATGAACCTGATGACGTTCGACCGTGGTGATCACTTCGATCACGTGCTCTTCCGTCACGCCAGCCGACTCTGGACGATCGTGCTCGAGATCTCCGTTCTGATGGCGCAGTTCCCGAGCCGCGAGATCGCCGATCGCTCCTACCTCTACCGCACGCTCGGACTGGGCTACGCAAATCTCGGTGCGCTCTCAATGCAGCGCGGTGTCGCCTACGACTCGCCCGAGGCTGTGGCCTTCTGCGGGGCGATCAGCGCGATTATGCACTTCACGTCGCTCGCCACCAGCGCCGAACTGGCCGCCGAGCATGGGGCCTTTGACGCCTACGAGCGCAACAAGGACGACATGTTGCGCGTGGTGCGCAACCATCGTCGTGCGGCCTACGCCGCGCCCGCGACCGAGTACGAGGGTCTGACGGTGATGCCCGACGGTATTGACGCGACCGTCTGCGAGCCCGAACTGCTTGAGGTCGCCCGCTACGAGGCCGACCGCGCACTTGCACTTGGTGAGATGCACGGCTTCCGTAACGCGCAGGTGACCCTGATCGCACCGACCGGCACGATCGGCCTCGTGATGGACTGTGACACGACAGGCATCGAGCCCGATTTCGCGCTCGTTAAGTTTAAGAAGTTGGCTGGTGGTGGCTACTTCAAGATCGTCAATGCGTCGGTCCCACCAGCGCTCGTCCACCTCGGTTACACCCCCGAGCAGGTCAACGAGATCGTGCGCTACTGCGTCGGCTCGGGCTCGCTCGAAGGCGCGCCGCATCTCCATCCCGAGGCGCTCCGCAACTTTGGTTTCACCGAGGTCATGCTGGCAGCGGTCGAGGCGATTCTGCCGACAGCATTCGATGCACGCTTCGCCTTCACCCGCTACTCGGTAGGCGACGACGCGATCGTGAAAGAGCTCGGCATCGATCACGATGATCTTGATGCACCCGGGTTCGATCTCCTGACCGCCCTCGGCTTTAGCGCCGAAGAGATCGACGAGGCGAACGTCACCATCTGCGGCACGATGACCGTTGAAGGTGCCCCGCATCTCAAAGAAGAGCACCTGTCGGTGTTCGATTGCGCAAACAAGTGCGGGCGCCTTGGCACCCGAGCAATCCGCGCACTCGCCCACGTCGAGATGATGGCGGCGGCGCAGCCGTTCCTGTCCGGCGCGATCTCGAAAACGATCAACCTGCCGGCCTCTGCCTCGATTGCGGATGTCGCCGAGTGCTACCGCGTCTCGTGGAAGAAGATGGTCAAGGCCAACGCGCTCTACCGTGACGGCTCGAAGCTCTCACAGCCGCTTTCAGGCGCGGCCGCCGACGCACTCGATGTTGGGGAGGAGTTTGAGGTCGCGACCGAGCTGCCAAGCGCCGAGCAGGGAGCAGAACGCATCGTCCAGATCATGGGCGAGCGTCGTCGGCTGCCGCATCGTCGCGCCGGCTATACGCAGAAGGCGACGCTGGCTGGTCACAAGGTCTACCTGCGCACCGGCGAGTACGAGGACGGCACACTCGGCGAGATCTTCATCGACATGCACAAGGAGGGGGCGGCCTATCGCTCCCTGATGAACAGCTTCGCGATCGCGATCTCGCTTGGGCTCCAGCACGGCGTGCCGTTGGAGGAGTTCGTTGACGCCTTCGTCTTTACCCGTTTCGAACCGAACGGCATGGTCGTCGGCAACGATCGGATCAAGATGTCGACGAGCGTCATCGACTACATCTTCCGCGAGGTCGCGATCTCGTATCTCGACCGCAACGACCTGTCACACGTCGACGACCAAGACCTGCGTACCGACGCGATCGGCACGCCGAAGTCCGAGCGTCTCAGCGCGACGCCTGTCCCAGCGATCGGCGCGGTACCCTCGGCTCCTGCCGAGACCCGCTCGCTCTCGCCGGCGACGAAGACGCGTCTTGCTCAGCGTCCTGCACCGCTCCTGACCGAGCGGGACGAGGCGCGCCTGAAGGGCTACGAGGGTGACGCCTGCGTCAACTGCGGCCAGATGACTCTGGTTCGCAACGGTACCTGCCTGAAGTGCATCAGTTGCGGTGAGACGAGCGGCTGCTCGTAACACGCAGAGCGAAGTTGTGGTTCGCAGAAGGGGCGCCCACAGGCGCCCCTTCTGCGTTTCTCTGGACGTCACCGCGTGCGCCATCGTGTGAGCGCAGCACGTAGGCTTCCAACCGAGACCGACTGGGAGCTAACGAGACATGGCTGACGCCTTTAAAGCACTGATGATGCGCGAGACCGAGGACGGCAAGGTGGCCGCCGCGATCGAAGACGTGCCCGCCGCCGACTTGCCCGAAGGCGAGGTCGATGTGCGGATCGAGCACTCGACGCTTAACTACAAAGATGGCCTCGTCGTTGACGGCAACAAGGGGCGTCTGGCGCGCAAGTTTCCGCACATTCCTGGTATCGACTTGGCCGGTGTTGTTGAGGCGTCGACCGATAATCGCTACGCCGTTGGCGACCGGGTCGTCGTGACCGGCTGGCATATGGGTGAACGCTATTGGGGCGGATTTGCCGAGCGCGCTCGCGTTCGGGCCGACTGGCTCGTGCAGGTACCGGAGGCTATAACGACGCGCCAGGCGATGGCCGTCGGCACCGCTGGCCTGACATCGATGTTCGCGCTGATGGCGCTCGAGCAGCAGGGACTCAAGCCGGGTGGTGATAAGCCCGTGTTGATTACGGGTGGCGCCGGTGGTGTTGGCTCCGTCGCGATCGCTCTGTTGTCGCGCAATGGCTATACCGTGGCGGCCAGTACTGGCCGTCCAGAGCTGGCCGAGTATCTGACACAGCTTGGCGCGCACGAGATCGTCACG
>SHUX01000053.1 GCA_009694475.1 Thermoleophilia bacterium | reverse complement strand
GGCAACCCGACGGGTGTGATGTGGGATGCCGCGATCGACCTAATCACGGGGCCCGACGGCGTCAAGACGCTCAACCACGGCCCGAATATCCACATTCCCGATGCGCCCGAGCGTCTCGTCGACCTGCTCTGCAACGCGCAGACGATGCTACTCAAGGCAGGCATCACGTCGGTCACCGACTGTCAGGTAACGCGCCGCGAGATGGAGACGTACCTGTCGGCCCGCGACGCTGGACGGCTACAGCTGCGCGTCTCGATGCTCACGCTCTCGACGCTGCTCGAAGCGTTGATCGAGCTCGGACTACGCTCACGCCTTGGCGACGACCACCTCGCCTTCGCCGGCCTCAAGCTCTATGCCGATGGCACCCTGACGGGCCTAACAGCCTACTTCGAGAGTGGCTACCACTTCGACCCGTGCCACCACGGGCAGCTGTACCACGAGCCCGCCGAACTGCGCCGCCTGATCCGCCGCGCCCACCGTTTCGGCCTGCAGACTGGCACGCACGCGCAGGGCGATTCGGCAATCCAGATCGTCCTCGATGCTGTCACCGAGGCGCTCGACGATGTTGAGCGCCACGATCATCGTCACCGCATCGAGCACTGCGGCATGCCCACCGACGAGCAGATCGCCCGCATCGCCGAGCTCGGGATCTACCCGATCCCTCAGCCGACACACCACTACCTCGTCGGCGATGCTCTCGTCGAGGCACTGGGCGACAAGGCGAACCGGTACAACCCGTACGGCCTGTTTCGTGATGCAGGGGTACCGATCGTACTCAGCTCCGACACGCCCGTCTCGGGACCCGACCCCCTCGAGGCTGTCTGGGCGGCCGTCACGCGCCAGACCCGCTACGGCTCCACGCTCGGTGGTCCCGAGCTCTGCCTCACGGTCGAGCAGGCGTTGCGTGGTTACACGATCAATGGTGCGGCTGCGACTAAGCGCGACCACCTCGTCGGCTCACTCAAGCCAGGCAAGCTGGCCGACCTCGTCGTGCTCTCGGACGACCCGTTGGCAGTCGACATCGACGACCTGCGCTCGATCCGTGTCGAAGAGACGTGGGTCGATGGTGCCCCGGTCGACTTCGCGCACCTCTAGCCACCAAGCGGATTTCCGGCAGTCGCGCAATCAGCTGCGTCACGTTGATGCAGGGAGGACATCACAAACCCCGGTTTGTCATGTCCCCCTGCCGAGGAGTGTCCTCCCAACCCCGACCGTTGGATTACACGGGGACATCACAAACCGGGGTTTGTGATGTCCTCCCTGCACTACGAGCCGACCTGGATTGCGCTTGGTACCTCAACGAGGCGCCGCTAGTCACCGGATGAAATAGAAACGGGCAATTCGCCAACGCGTGGCAGTTCGAGCCGCTCCCAGATATCCGCGAGGCCGGCGACGAGTGCCTGTTCATCGGCATCCGTATGCAGCGGGCTCGTCGTGATGCGGAAGCGCTCGGTCCCGCGCGGCACCGTCGGATAATCGATCGGCTGTACGTAGATGTTGTGATGATCGAGCAGGAGTCGTGCGGCCTGGCGGCAACGTGTCGGGTCGCCAAGGATGACGGGGATCAGATGGCTCTCAGCCGGCAGCGTCGGAATGCCCTCCGCCTCGATCACAGCACGCACACCCGCGACACGACTGTGCAGCGCAATGCGCTCCACATCTGTCGAACGTAGGTGGCAAATACTGGCGTGCGCGGCCGCCACCACCACAGGAGCAAGGGAGGTCGTGAAGATGAAGCCCGTGCCGTACGAACGAACAAGATCGATCAGACGCGAGGAACCCGTGATGTACCCGCCCATCGCACCGACTGCCTTGCCGAGCGTGCCCTGCACGATGTCAATCTCGGACTCGAGACCCTCGCGGGCCACGATGCCTGCACCCTCGGGCCCGTACATGCCAACGGCATGGACCTCGTCGACATAGGTGAGCGCATCGTGCCGGCGCGCAACATCGGCGAGTTCTGCAATCGGGGCGATATCGCCATCCATCGAATACACACTCTCGAAGGCAACAACCCGCGGCCGCGGTGCCTCCTCAGCGCGCAAGAGCGACTCGAGATGGGCAGCATCGTTGTGGTTGAAGATCCGGACGGTCGCACCACTCCGGCGCATGCCCTCGATCATCGAGTTGTGATTGTTGGCATCGGAGTAGATCACGCACTCGGGGAGAACGCTGCCGAGCACCGCGAGCGCCGTGTAGTTGGAGACCCAGCCGGACGAGAAGAGCAGCGCGGCCTCCTTGCGATGCCACGACGCGAGCTCGCGCTCGAGCGCCACGTGCATGCTGGTCGTGCCCGAGATGTTGCGCGTGCCACCGCTGCCGGCTCCGTACTTCGCCGCCTCAGCAACCGCCGCGATCACCTCCGGGTGGGCGGCCATACCGAGGTAGTCATTCGAGCACCAGACGGTGACATCTTTCGTCGTACCGTCCGGCTCGCGTAACGTCGCTTTCGCTGTACCAGCGGTGCGTTCGATCTCCGCAAAGAAGCGGTAGCGACCCTCGGCCTTAAGCCGATCGAGGGCGTCGTCAACGAGGCCGGCGTAGTCCACGACTTGCACTCTACCCCGCCTTGCTGAAAGGAGCCTGAACTACCCCGCCGACCAGGTCGCCAGAGCAGCCCAGCCGTTGGCCTTCGTCGTCGCGAGGTCGTAGAGACTAAACCCGTTCGCCCCAGCGTCGCGCGCACCACGGGCCGCCGCATTGAGCCCCCCACTCGAGAGGCCACCCGCAAGTCCCGAAACGAGGTGAACAGGCGTCGCCTGATCGCCCGTCAGGTCGCGGATCTTCGTCACACACCCAACGGTCATGTCGTACATCTGCTGATCACTAAGCCGGCGGGGTGGATAACACATCGGGAGAAACGCATCCGCGCTGGTGTACAACGCGTCATACGGGAAGATCGGCCAATACATGTTGACGGGGGAGGGGATGATCGCGCCGATCGCGGCCTTCGGGTAGGTCGTGCGAAGCCAGGCGACAAGCGCGGCTGCTCGCTGCGCGCGCAGACTTGCACTCTTGACGTACGTCGCCTCGATATCGACGGCAATGCCGTCAACCGCCTCGCTGCCACCAATCGCCATTGCAGCCGCAAGCCGGCGCTGGTCGACCTTGGGCCTCTGGAAGCCAGGCAGGTACCAAGGCACGACGCGGATCCCTGCTGCGTGCGCGAGCACGACCAGCTCTTTGAGCGGAGCCGGATTGACGACGTCGACCTTGCTCTTGGCATTCGACGTCTCGACATAGATCACCGAGACCTCCCGCTCCTGGGCCGTGGCGACAACGCTGGTTGGGTTCTTCTCGAGCGCATCCCAGATGTCAATCCAGACGCCTGTGCCCGAGAAGATAGCGCCACGGGCCGGGTCGGCACCCGCCGCGGGGGCAAGCAGCCCGGTCGTGAGGGCGGCGAGACAGAGCAAGAGCACAAAGCGGTGCATCACCGCATCCTACGCGTCGTTTGGGACAGTTAGGCGCCGAGGTGGTCGGCGAGCGAGCGAGCAGCCTCGGTGGCGACAGCGTGCCGATCGGCCGGCTTCTCTCGCTGAGCCGCATACGCGAGCAGCGCCTTACGTGCTCGATGCGAATGGTGCAAGAGCAGTCGCGCGAGCTCATCGCCGTCGTCTGCAGCAAGTGCGTCGATCATCTGGTGGTGCTCAGCTTGCGCCTCGCTCTGTTCTTGTAGAACCGTGACGGCAACCCGCGAGTACGGCTCGATCATGGTTAGTACCCGTCCGGTGGCATCGGCAACGTGTGGCATGTCAGCGAGCCGATGGAGTTCCTGATGGAACGTGAAGTTGCGGTCCGACCAGGTCGTCGCATCAAGATCGTCCATGGCTACGACAAGTTCGCGTAGAGCCGCCACATCGACGGGCGTTGCCGTGCGCACGATCGCGGGTGCCATGTGCGACTCGAGCAGCGCCCGTAGCGTCCAGAGCTCATCGACCTCTTCGGGGGCAAGGGCCGTCACGCGTGCACCACCGTCCTCGCCGAACGTGACGAGCCCCTCGGCGGCGAGTGCATGCAGTGCCTCGCGGACCGGAATTCGGCTGACGCCCATCGCCTCGGCAATCGAGGCCTGAATCAATGGTTGGCCCGGAGCCAACATGCCCTGACGAATGCCCTCGCGGAGTACTTCCGCGATGGCTGGGCGCTGCGCTGGACGCCCGTTAGCAGTGCTGGACTCCATGGCCACCGATCGTACACGTTGGGCAAAGTCAGCAAGCATTTGCATTCCAGTGTATACACTGTATCCTCTTATCGCAAGGACTGGTTGTTTACCCGTAAAACGCAGGAGAGCATTCACGTGAAGCGCATTGGAGTCGACGTCGGCGGCACATTCACCGACCTCATCCTCGTTGACGAGGAGGCCGGCAAGATCACCGTTGACAAGGTCCCCTCGACCCCTGACGACCCGGCTCGCGGTGTTGTCGAAGGGATCACGCGCCTCTGCTCTAAGGCCGGCGTCGAGCTGTCCGAGATCGACAACCTGCTGCACGGCACAACGGTCGCCACCAATATCGCGCTGACCCACCAAGGTGCCGAGGTCGGCATGATCACGACCGAAGGCTTCCGCGACATTCTCCACATCGCGCGCCACAAGAAGCCCCTCAACTTCTCGCTGCAGCAAGACCTGCCGTGGCAGGCGCGCCCGCTCGTCAAGCGCCGCCACCGCCGCGTCGTGTCAGAGCGCGTGACCGCACCACATGGCGAGATCGTCACGCCGCTCGACGAAGATGCCGTGCGTCGCGAGGTACTCCTCCTCAAGAGCGCTGGCGTCGAGGCGATCGCAGTCTGTCTGTTGCACTCGTACCTCAACGACACGCACGAGCAGCGCATCGGCGAAATCATCCGCGAGGAGTACCCCGAGGCGTTCCTCTCGATCTCCAGCGAGGTGATACCGCTCTACCGTGAATATGAGCGCTTCTCGACCGTGGCCCTCAATGCCTTTGTTGGGCCGAAGGTCTCCACGTACCTCGAACGGTTCGCAACGGCCATGCACGATGCGGGTTTCAAGTACGGCGTCCAGTTGATGCAGTCCTCGGGCGGCATGGCAACTGTCGAATCGGCCTCGCGCCGCCCCGTCAACATGCTGATGTCGGGCCCCGTAGCGGGCCTGATCGGCGGCATCTGGGCCGGCAAGATGGCCGGCTACGACTCTGTGATCACCCTCGATATCGGCGGCACCTCAGCCGACGTCGGCGTGGCTGCTGGTGGTCAGATGCGCATGCGCCACCTGCTCGACACGAAGGTCGGCGACTACCAGGCGATGGTGCCGATGGTCGACATCGACACGATTGGTGCCGGTGGCGGCTCGATTGCGTACGTCGATGAGGGTGGCGTCTTCCGCGTCGGCCCACAATCCGCGGGAGCCGAGCCTGGCCCGGCCTGTTACGCCCGCGGCGGCACCTTGCCAACATCGACCGACGCCCAGGTATTGCTCGGCCGGCTGCGTCCCGAACGCGGCCTCGTCGGTGGTGGCCTCGCCCTCCAGCCCGAATTGGCTCGCGACGTGATGGAGAACCTCGGCCGCGAACTCGAGATGTCGGCCGAACAGGCCGCGCTAGGCGCGCTGCAAATCCAGAAATTCGGCATGACGCAGAACATCGAGGTCAACTCGGTGCGACGCGGCTACGACCCACGCGACTTCACACTCGTTGCTGCCGGTGGTGCTGGCCCGCTGTTTGCCTGCGACGTAGCGCTCGAACTTGAGATCCCGCGCGTCCTCGTACCGCCACACCCAGGCATCGTCGCTGCCACGGGACTCCTAGCAACCGACCTCCAGCACGAGTTTGTCGGCACCGAGCGCCAGGCCGTCGCGACACTCGACGCACCGCGCCTCCAGGCCAAGTTCGACGAACTCGTTGCCCAGGCCGTCACGCAGCTCGATGCCGACGCCGTGCCCGGAGATCGTCGCCTCCTACGCCGCCTGGCCGACTGCCGCTATGCCGGCCAGGGCTACGAGGTGCGCTTCGACGTCCCCGCCGGTGAGCCTGGTCGACCCGGCTGGAGCGACGAACTTGTACAGGCGTTCCACATTGCCCACGAGGGAGAGTACGGCCACCGCTTCGACGCGCCGGTCGAGATCATCAACATCCGCGTGCTCGGCATTGGACGGATCGATGAGTTGACGTGGCCCGAGGCGCCCCAGAGCACCGGCGCGCCCGTGTCAATCGAGACCCGCGATGTCGTCTTCGACGTCGACGGCGAGGCGACAACGTGCGCGACACCGTTCTACGAGCGCGAGGCATTGAAGGCTGGCGACAGCATCGCCGGCCCTGCGATCGTCGAACAGTACGACACGACGACGATCGTGCCGCCCGGGTTCGTGATCGACGTCGACCGCTTCGGCAATCTCGTGATCGACGTCTCCCAGCGGATCGAGGCCCGCCGCACCGCAGGGGGCGACACAGGGCTCGCCGAGCCAATCCTGATGCGCGTGATCGGTGGCGCATTCAACGCCATCGCCAAGGAAATGGCTGGCGTCCTCTACCGCATGTCGTACTCGTCGATCATTCGCGAGTCCGAGGATCTTGGAGCCGGACTGTTCGATGCCGAGGGCAACAACATCGCCGAGTCCGATTCGACCCCAATGTTTATGGGGGCGATGCCGAAGATCGTCAAGGGCGTCCTCTCCCTACTCGGAGATGACATCCACCCCGGCGACATCATCCTCCATAACGATCCGTACCTCGGTGCGACTCATTCGCCCGACGTGGCAATCGTGATGCCGGTCTTCCATGAGGGCGAACTGGTTGGCTTCTCTGGCGCCTCTGCCCACCTACTTGATATCGGTGGCGCCTTCCCAGGCCTTGCGATCGACCTGGTCGACAATTGGTCCGAGGGCAATATTTACCGTGCTGTCAAACTGGCCGACAAGGGTGTCTGGCAGGAGTCGCTGTTCAAGCACATCCTCGAAAACACCCGCACCCCAACCCATAACCGGGGCGACATCGAGGCGATGATTGCAGCCTGTGAGCGCGCCAAGAATCGCTTTGCGAATCTTGTCGGGCGCTACGGCAAAGAGACTGTGCTGGGCGCGGCCAACCATTGGATGGACTACGCCGAACGGATGCTCCGCCAGGAGATCGCCAAGGTCCCCGACGGCGAGTACGGGCCCGAGTACGGTTGGCTCGACGACGACGGACGCAACCGTGGTGAGAAACTGCCGATCAGGGTCGTCGTACGCATCGAGGGCGACAAGATGATCGTCGACCTGACCGGCTCGAGCCCCGAGGTGCCGACGGGCTACAACTGCCCGTACGAGGGCACGACGGTCTCGGGCATGACATTTATTGCCCGCATGATGTTCCTTGACGAGGCCACCTATCCGGTCTTCGTCCCGCAAAACGAGGGCATGCTCCGTCCGGTCGAGGTGATCGCGCCGGAGGGCACGATCTACAACCCGAAGTACCCACGCGCCTGCTTTGCCCGCTTCTCGCAGGCGCAACGTGCCGTCGATCTCGTCCTGCGCGCGCTCGCACCGGTGATTCCCAACCAGATCACCGCAGGTAACTCGGCGCACATCCACTTTCTCTCCTACTCCGGCTACGTCGAGGAAGAGGGCGAGTACTGGGTCTACCTCGAGGTCGATGAGGGCTCGTACGGTGGGCGCCCCGACCGCGATGCGATGGACTCTGTCGACAACCTGATTGCGAACACCCGCAACAACCCAATCGAAGAGCTCGAGTGGCGCTTCCCGATGCGGACCGATCGCTACGAGCTGCGCGACGAGCCCGCCGCGGCCGGCAAGTGGCGTGGTGGTATCGGCATCGTCCGTGTCAACACGTTCCTGACGGACACGATCGTGACGTGCGAAGGTGAGCGTCACGAGTCCGACCCGCCGTGGGGCATTTTCGGTGGCCACGAGGGCCTCAATGGTTCGCTCATCCGCAACCCCGGCCAGTCCAGCGAGGAATCCTGGTACAGCAAGGTGACCGGCTCGCAACTGAAGGCCGGCGACAGCCTGCAGATCACCGTTCCCTCGGGCGGTGGTTACGGCGACCCGCTCGATCGCGATCCAAATCTCGTGCGCGACGACGTGCTCGATGAGTTCACCACGCGCGACCTTGCCGCACAGGACTACGGCGTCGTGCTCGTCGGCGAGGGCTTCGACCTCGCTGTCGATATCGATGCGACCACCACGCTGCGCGCCACCCGGCGGCAGGCGTAACTACCTCAAGCGACCGACCCAGAAAGAAGGACCAGCATGGAACTGCAGGAGATGCTCGACAAGATCTTTGCCGAGGACTCGGAGCTGTATCAGGCACGCGGCTTCCAGCGCCGTATCGGCTTCGGTACCCGCCCCGCGATCCTCAACATCGATCTCGCCAATGCGTGGACGCGCCCCGACCACGCGTTCTCGTGCGACAACATGGACGTCATCATCCCCGCGATGGAGCGCCTGCTCGATGCAGGTCGCGCGAAGAACATTCCGATCATTCACACCACGACGGCGTATAAGAAGACGACGCGTGGTGAGTGGAGCGACATGGGGCTATGGCACAACAAGATCCCGGTCGATATCCTCGAGGAGGGCTCGCACGAGGCCGACATCGACGAGCGCCTGTTGCGCGAAGGCGATCTCGTGATCTGCAAGAAGCGCGCCAGCGGTTTCCACGGCACGTACCTGCAGGGCTTCCTCAGCGCGCACCGCGTTGACACGGTGATCGTGACGGGCGTGACGATGGCTGGCTGTGTCCGCCATACCGTCGAGGACGCGATCGCCTACGGCTTCCGTCCGATCGTGCCACGCGAGTGTGTTGGCGACCGCGTGGCGGGTGTTGTCGAGTGGAACCTGTTCGACATCGACGCCAAGTTTGGCGACGTGATGGGCGTCGACGAGGTCATCACGTACCTCAACGGCATCGAGCACTTCGACGGCAACACTGTCGCCAAATAGCACTGCCATGGTGTTTGGGGGGCCGTTTTCCCCAACGGCCCCCCAAACACCATGCTCTTCTTGACTACCAAAGGCAGGATCAACACCACACGGCAGCGAATCTGAAGCACCATGGGGAGACACCCAATGCGCAGATTCGCCCCCCTTCTCTCGTTGAGCCTCGTCCTCCTTGTCGTTATCGTCGCGGCTGGATGCGGTGGCTCTGGGCTAAGCGACACCGAGACGGCCACCGAGGCACAGGCCGCCGGAGCCACTTCGACAGCAGAGGTAGCCGCAATCACTGCCGTCGCAGATACCGCTGCCGTCACCACTGAGACGACCATCGCTACGAGCACGGCCGACAACGCGGGCGCCTGGTCGGCGGTGGACGCCAGCACACAGGTCTTTGCCGCGAGCCTCGATCAGGCAACGCAGAGCATCGCGTCGTGCCAGACCGATGCTGCTGCGGGAGAGGATTTTGCGACGTGCGCCAGCGCTACCTACACGGCTGTTGCAACGGCCGGCACCATCTTGTTGGACTCCATCGCCGCCGCCTCCAACCAGACCGACGGCCTGTGCAACGATGCCCTGGCAACGATGAGCGGTGCGATGCAGACAATGGTGACCGACTATCAGCGGGCAGTAACGACGTCCGATCTGACGAGTGCGGAGACCTTGCAGACACGTCTTGGTGACGACGCTCAGGCGTATGCCGACGCAGCGCTCACCGCCACCAGCGCCTGCTCGAGCTAACGCGGGCGGACATGACAAGTGGACATGACAAGTGCGCACTTGTCATGTCCTCCTAGGGCCCCGAGTGGACCTGGATTGCGTTCTGGCGACCCTGCCGAACAGTTAGAGCGGCGTTGGTGCGCCAGCCGCGATGCGCAGCCGTGGCTTGACCGTCTCGGCGAAGCGGCGGATGTTTGCCTGCACTAGTTCGTCTGGCATGCCTGACCAGCCAAACCGGAAGATCAACGTGTCACAGCGCAACTCGTCGAGGTGCTCCTGGATCGCAGCGACACAGGTATCCGGGTCGCCGAGCACGAAACGCCCGCCCGACTTGAGCGACTCCCAATCCTGATCGAGCGAGTCCTGATCCGACATCACATCATCCTGCCCCCACGACACGTACGCCTTGTACTTCGCCTGCAGGTACGGTCGTGCCTCGCGATCGGCGCTCTCATTGTCCTCGCCGACGTAGATCTCTTTCATCACGGGCAGTTCGGTCACCGGTGGGTTGCCTGCCTCGGCCCGCGCCTCGTGGAACATCGCAACCTGGCGCTTCAGTTCGGCAAGACTCGCGTGCGGGTTAACCGTCCACGTGTCGCACATACGCGCGGCACGACGCACAGCCTGGTCGGCATTTGCCGCCAGCCAGATCGGAGGGCGGGGTCGCTGAACAGGCAGCACCGCGAGACGCTGCTCGTGGAGGCGGTAGCCGAGCCCCTCAGCCGTGACGGCCTCGCCCTCGAGCAGGCGCTTGACGACGTCGAGCTTATCGAGGAATACGCGCAGCTTCTTGTCAGGCACACCGAACGCGTCGAACTCCTCCTGCCGATAGCCGAGCCCTACGCCGAGCACGAGTCGCCCACCTGTGATCGCATCGAGCGTTGCAGCGTTCTCGGCCAGCTCGACCGGGTTGAGCAGCGTCAGCAACGCAATGTTCGTCGCGACGCGCATGTCGCCCGACTCAGCCGCGATGCGACCCAGCAGTGGCATCGTCTGCAGCATCTGAAAGACGCCCGTCAGGAAGTGCTGTCCCGCCGAGACGAGGTCGAAGCCCAACTCGCGCACCAACGCGGTCTGCGCAACCGCGTGCTGCACGATCTCCTGCGGGGCGACGCTGTCGGGTTGCTGCACGTTGAGAAAGATGCCGATCCGCGGTTCTGCTGCCATGACGCGCAGCATACGACAGGCCAAGCCCCGCCTTGGACTGGCTATTCGATGGCTAAGGCCAACCCTATCGGCACCGCTGCCGGAGGCAGGAGGGTGCCTGACACACCCGAAAGTGGCGTATATGGCTTCTTCTGTGCCGTCCGATCGTGCCGCAGCACGAAAAGCGCGCATTCGGCGGCGCCGTGGTGTGGCGCTCGGAGTCGTCGCCCTCGTGATCTTGCTGGTTGCCTTCGGCGTCGTCTACCCACGGATCATCAGCCGCTCTGAGGCACCAGCCAACACGAACACGGCCGCCACAGCCCCGCCAGAGACCACGCCGGTCACAACCACCACGGCCTCTGCCTCAACAGCCACCACGCCTCTGCCCAAGCCCGTGAGACGCGCCGCCGACACGACCAGCCTGAGGCTGATCAACACGATCGGCGGCGATATCTCGCCGAAGTCGGTCGTGTCGTCCGGGACGGGGTACATCACGGCGCAGAACATGATGTACAACCACACGGTGACGGTCTATGACGCGAAGTCGATGCGTCTGATCAAGACGATCCGTGACAGCGTCACGCTGGCCAAGTTCGGCTACAAGGGACACCCCGGTAGCTCGCAGGGCGCGCCTGTCGAGGCCGCCTTCTCGCCCGACGCGACGTACGCGTACGTCACGAACTACTCGATGTACGGCGCGGGCTTTGGTCCCGAGGGCTCGGACACTTGTACGCCGGAGTCCGGCTACGACCGCTCGTTTACCTACCGCATCAAGACGGGCAGTTGGAAGATCGATCAGGTCTACGAGGTGGGCTCGGTGCCGAAGGTCGTCCAGGCGACGGCGGATGGCAAGTACGTGCTCGTCTCGAACTGGTGCTCGTGGGACTTGAGTGTGATCTCGACGGCGAAGGGTCGTGTCGTACGCACCATTCCGATTGGCGCCTATCCGCGCGGCATCGCAATCTCACCCAAGAGCAATGCCGCCTACGTCGCTGTGATGGGCGGCAGCAGCCTCGTGCGTGTCGACCTGACATCGTGGAAGATACGCTCGATCTCGATTGGTCAGGGACCTCGGGCAATCGTGTTCGACCCCAGCTATCGCTACATCTACGCGACTCTCAACGCCGAGGGTATGGTCGCCAAGCTCGACCTGCGGACGGGCAACGTCGATCAAGTCTCGACCGGGCAGGCCCCGCGTAGCCTGACGGTCTCGAGTGATGGCAAGGCGATCTATGTCGTCAACTACGAGAGTGCGTCGATCTCGAAGGTCCGTACACGCGACATGAAGGTGCTGCAGACGATCGATGCCTGCGAGCACCCAATTGGTATTGCCTACGACGCCCCGACGGCACGGGTGTGGGCTGCCTGTTACGGTGGCGCGCTGTTGGTCTTCAACGACAAGTAGACTTGCCGTAGGCAGACCAA
>SHUX01000052.1 GCA_009694475.1 Thermoleophilia bacterium | reverse complement strand
ACTGCTCCGGTCGTTTGACCAGCTGGTGGGCGCAGTTGTCGACGATCACATGCCACGAGTCGATCTCGGGATGCGTTGGGGCGATGTCTTCGAAGGTGCGCTTGAGCATACCCTCGGTCATTTTCATGATGTTCGCCTTGGTCGCACAGGCGACGTTGGTGCGGTTCTCGGCCTTGGCCAACGCATAGGCGAGGTGGACGATCTTCTCGCAGCCCTTTCGGGAGATCAGTTTGAGGGTCTGGGCAACGTCGGGCGTCTCCATGTGCTCGATGCCTGCGTAGAGGTCCTCGACGTTCTCCCGCACGACCACGAGATCGATGCCACGGCCGGAGTAGGGGGTGGGGACACCCGGCAGCTCGCGGACAGGGCGAATGTTGGCGTAGGTTTCGAATAGCTTGCGGAGCGTGACGTTCGCGCTCTTCTCGCCGAAGCCGACAGGCGTCGCGAGTGGGCCTTTGAGGACAACGCGTGTCTGCTCGATCGAGGTGATTGTTTCGTCGGGGACGCCCGTGGCGAGCCCCTTCTTGAAGACCTCAGCACCGGCGTCGTGGACCTGCCAGTCAATCTTGACACCCGTGGCGTCGACGATCTTGCGTGCCGACTCGGCCACCTCTGGTCCAACGCCATCACCCGGAATCAGCGTTACTGCTCGCGTGTGCTTTGTCACCGTCTATCCCCCTCGAACGAGTTCGAGCCAGCAGCATACGTGCAAACTGCTGAAAACAACGGAGACGATACGATTCTTTTGTGAGCCATCATCACGGGCATGATCACGGCGGGCACGTACACGGTGCGAGCATGGGACGGGCCCTCTGGTTTTCGCTGGCTTTAACGCTGCTGTTGGGCGTGATTCAAATCGTTTCGGCGATCTCCTTCGACTCGCTCGCGCTGGTCGCGGACGCCATTCACAATCTGTCGGATGCCGTCGCCGTTGGCCTGGCCGTCGGGGCGGCATGGTTGGCCGGTCTGCCCGCGACTAAGACGCGCACCTTTGGCTATCGGCGTGCCGAGATTCTCGCCGCCACCATCAATGCGTTGTTTCTGATTGCGCTGAGTGTGTGGGTGGCGTGGGAGGCCTTCGCT
Organism: Thermoleophilia bacterium; assembly: GCA_009694475.1. Lineage (GTDB taxonomy): Bacteria > Actinomycetota > Thermoleophilia > Gaiellales > F1-60-MAGs149 > F1-60-MAGs149. The sequence goes on along the minus strand of SHUX01000052.1, from coordinate 11,336 downwards.
CGCCTCACCGACCCGCGGCCCGTCGAGGGTGGCGGCGTCGCGCTGATTGGTGCGCTGGCCGTGGTCCTCAACCTGATTCCCGTTCTCTTGCTGCTGCGGGCCGGTGCCCGCTCGAACCTCAACGCGCATGCCACGATGCTGCACTTCGCCGCCGATGTGCTCTCATCCGTTGCCGCGATGATCGCTGGCGTCGTGATCGTGCTGACTGGGTGGGTACAGGCCGATGCGATTGCCAGTCTGGTTGTTGCGGTCTTGATTGTGCTCGCCTCGGCCCGCGTCTTGCGGAGTGCAGTGCGTGTGCTGCTGGAAGAGGCGCCATCTGGCATCGACCCCGAGCAGATTGCACGATCCGTGATGGCGCTGCCCGGAGTCTGCAACGTGCACGACCTTCACGTCTGGCTGATCTCCGATGGCTTTCCGGCACTGGCGATGCATGTCGTGATCGAACCTGGTGTCGACCAGCACGCCATGCTGCACCGGATCGAACATATCGTGCAGGAGCATTTTGAGATCGAACACGTCACGATCCAAATCGACATTGATCACACGCGCGGGCTGCAGTTGCAACGCCGGCTGACGCAACCAAGGAGCGCGCCATGACCAGCATTCACGAGATCTCGGCGGAGGCGGTTCGGGCCTTGCCCAGCGTGCAGGTGGTCGATTGTCGGTTCCGGCTCGGCCAGCACGGTGCGGGGCTCGAGTTGTATCGCGAGGGTCACATTGCGGGTGCGTTGTATCTCGATCTCGATGACGACTTGAGTGGTCCGATGCGTGACGACCGTCTCGGTGGGCGCCATCCGCTCCCCGAGCGCGGTGCGTTCGAGCAGTCATTACAAGGTGCCGGATTGTGCAGTGACGCTCGGATTGTGGTCTATGACGACGGTACGGGTGGCGCCGCGCGGGCCTGGTGGCTCTTGCGGCACCATGGTTTAGCGAGTCAGGTGCTGGAGGGGGGGATTGCTGCCTGGGGCGAACTACTTGCGGTTGGGGATCCAGACGTGGTGCCAGGCGATCTCGTGCTTGGCACAGAGCGAACCGACGATCTGGTCGACGCGGCGGGCGTACAGGCAGCACTCGCAGCCGGCCGGATCGTGCTCGATGCGCGAGCACCCGAACGCTACCGTGGCGAGGTCGAACCAATGGATCCTGTCGCGGGGCACATCGTCGGCGCCCGCAACGCACCGTTTAACGCGCCCGACGCAATCGACGACGATGTCCTGGCGGCGCAGGAGCCACCGGTCGTGTACTGCGGGTCTGGTGTGACGGCGGCCGCGCTCGCGTTGCGCCTAGCCATGCTTGGGCGGGAAGACACACAGGTTTACGCTGGTTCGTGGAGCGACTGGTGTGCGCGTGGGCTGGCGGAGCCTGCCGCCTAGAGCAGACCCACCGCAGCTGATTGGGGTTCGCGTGCCGAACGACTAGCCGAGCAGCGCACGCAGGCCGTTGCGACAGAGTGTCGCGCCGCCTTGGGCGGGGTGCCGTACGCGGCCGGTCGCGAGATCGCCGAGCGTAGCCTCGGCGACACGCCCGACGGCGATAATCTCGGCTGGCTGCAGGAGACCAACGAGTTGCTCGAGGAGGGGCCTGCCGAGTGCGATCTCGCCCCCCGTAGGAGCCCGGTTGCCGAGCGGCTTCCCGGATGGGTGGGGGTGGAACGGGACGCTGTTCCACAGCACCACCTGATGTTCTAGGGCGAGCTCGTCGAGGACGCCGTGGATGATCGTGGCCGAACTCTCCGTCCAGCCACCGGGGTGGAGGGAGGAGGCCGAGAAAGGCGCTCCCCACTGCGCTAGTTGCCGTTCGCTCGTGAAGGCAATGCCCGAAAAGCGGCCACCACGCCAACCCATCGCCTCACCGACGAGGAGTGCGCGAGGCGCGGGGCGCAGGGCAAGGTAGGCCAGCAGGTTCGCCTGGCGGTGCCGGGGCGCATCGACTGCGTCGAACGCGTCGTCGCGATGTCGGTAGGGATTGATCAGCGTTGCCGGGGTCTCGCAGGCAGCGAGTGCCCCGACCAGCTGCGCGACCGTCACCGTGTTGGTAGGCGGCGGCTCAGGTGTCTAGCCCGTGCCTCAATGCGTCGCACCGAGCGCGGGGAAACACGCATCGAGCCACCCGCCCCACTGGCTGGGCCGCGGCGCGGTCCAGGACGCAACGGGCGGCGATGGCGAGGCTGACGGTCATTACCGCCGCCGCGACCAGAATCCTCGCGCCCTGCGAGCCAGGCGGCATCGATCTCGTCTTGGCGATTGGTGTCTTTGATCGCCTCGCGCATCAGGTGAATGATGGGGAACACGACGAGTTTGGGCGCGATCGTCAAGACGAGCCACGCCCAGAATATCTCTTGCCAGAGTGTTAGTTCCATCGCTCGTCTTTTCGCACAAAACTATCGTAGCGCTCAATCATGTCGCTCACGGGGCAATCGTGATCGTGCCAGTTAGGACCTCGTCGCGAAACTCGCCGACGCGAAGGTGGGTCGTCACCAACCAGGTGCCGGGCGCGGGAATCGTGACACTGCCGGTCCAGTGTGCAGCACCAATCTGCATCAACTCGACTGGTAGGCGTGGAATGTCTGCCTCCTCGGAGCTGAGCGTCACGCTGGCATCGCTGATATCGATCGCAGGCTGACCGACGGCGTTCGTCACGATTACGTTGACCTCGCTTGGCACGGCGACCGGCCCCGGTGTCAGGTCGACTTGGGCAATGCGACCATCGATGGTGTGCTCGAGGTGGACTTAGACCGTGAGACCAGCGGCGAGATCACGCACGAGCGCCTCGAGCGCCTCTGCGCCACCGGTGTCGATCGCGTCAATCGCGGCCGAGCCGACGATCGCGCCGTCGGTACCTGCGGCGATCAGTCCGGCCACGTGTTCGCGGGTGGAGACGCCAAAGCCGCCGAGGATCGGCGTGTCGCCTGCAGCGGCACGCGTCGTGGTTAGTAGCTCGGCGACGCGACTGTCGAGGTTCTCGCGCGCGCCCGTCACACCAACGGCGGCGACGAGGTATACGAAACCACGGCTGGCGGAGGCGGCGGCGCGGATGCGTTCGGGCCGCGAGGTCGGCGCGACGAGGTGGATCAGGTCGATCTTGACTGCCTCGGCGGCGGCGCGCAGACGCCCAGATTCTTCTGGCGGAATGTCCGCCACGATCAGACCCTCAGCGCCCGCGGCGGCGGCGTCGCGACAAAAGGCCTCCTCGCCGTAGCCCTCGACGATCGCGCCGTACGTCATCGGCACGAGCGGCACGTTGACACGACGGTGGATCTCGGCGAGCAGTTCGAGCGCGCGGGTTGGGGTAATGCCCGCGTCGAGTGCGGCCTGGGCCGCGCGCTGAATCGTGGTGCCGTCTGCCAAGGGGTCGGAGTAGGGGATGCCCAGTTCGATCACCGTCGCACCTCCACGGACGGCCGCCTCGGCGAGTTCGGGGGCGGCCTCGTTTGCCATCAGGTAGACCGCCAGCGAGGGGCGCGCGATGTTCATGCCTTCGCCCGTCGCTCGGCGATCTGATCGACGTCCTTGTCGCCACGTCCGGACAGGCCGACGAGGATATTGGCGTCGGGGCCGAGCTCTTTGGCGAGGCGCTCGGCGGTCACCAGCGCGTGACTTGTCTCGAGCGCGGGAATGATGCCCTCCAAGCGGCAGAGACGGTCGAAGGCCACGAGTGCCTCCTCGTCGGACACGCCCACGTATTCGGCGCGGCCTGAGGTCAATAGTGCCGCGTGCTCAGGGCCGACGCCCGGATAGTCCAGTCCCGCGCTAATCGAGTGCGTCTCGAGGACCTGGCCGTCGTCGTCACAGAGGACGTACGAGCGCGAGCCGTGCAGGATCGAGACGCGACCACCGCTCAACGTGCGCGCGTGCAAGGCACCGCCGTCGCCGCCGGCCTCGACACCAATCAGGCGCACGGGATCGTCACGGAAGGGGTGGAAGATGCCGATCGCATTGGAGCCCCCACCGACGCAGGCGACAACTGCGTCGGGCAGCTGGCCGGTGCGTTCCAACATCTGCACGCGCGACTCCTCGCCGATCACTGCTTGTAGGCGCCTCACGAGGTAGGGATAGGGGTGCATGCCGGCAGCGGTGCCGATCATGTAATGCGTCGTCTCGACGTTGGTAATCCAGTCGCGGATCGCGTCATTGAGAGCATCTTTGAGGGTGCCAGCGCCATTCGTGACGGGAATTACCTCGGCGCCGAGGAAGTGCATCCGCACGACGTTCGGACGTTGGCGACGCATGTCCTCCTCGCCCATGTAGATCACGGCCTGTAGCCCGAAACGCGCACAGACGGTGGCGGCGGCGACGCCGTGCTGACCCGCCCCCGTCTCGGCCACGATGCGCTGCTTACCAAGCCGCTTCGCGATCAGCGCCTGACCGAGGGCGTTGTTGATCTTGTGAGCGCCTGTGTGGGCTAGGTCTTCGCGCTTGAGCCAGATGCGTGCGCCACCAACGTCTTCGGTTAGGCGCGCGGCGAGGTAGAGCGGGGTGGGGCGACCAATAAAGTCCCGCGCCATCTCTGCACGCTCGGCATGAAAGGCGGGGTCGGCAAAGGCCTCGTTCATCGCGATCTCGAGCTCGTCGAGCGCCGCCATTACCGTTTCGGGCACGAAGCGGCCCCCGAACGCGCCAAAGCGGCCGAGTTCGTCTGGCGGATAGGCGTCGGCGGGCAGGCCTTCGTTGCGCTGGCCGGTATTGCTCATGCTGCACTCCCTTCGCGGACGGCGGCGAGAAACGCCGACACGCGCGCATGATCCTTGTGGCCGGGGCTCTGCTCGACACCGCGTGCGACATCGACGGCCCAGGGCTGAGCGGCCGCAATCGCCGCGACGACGTTGTCGACGGTCAGGGCGCTTGCCAAGATCACTCGGCGACCTGCCTCGGTCAGGGCACGGACGGTTGCCCAATGTTCTGCCAACTGGGCGGGCTCTGGTGCCCCGTCGAAGGCGCGGTCGAGCAGGAGGGGATCGGCTGCGCCGAGCTGCTCGGTCGGGAGGCGTCGCGCGACAATTACGCGCTCGCCAAGCAGCTCCTGGGTGGCGTCGGCATTGGCGCCATAGACCTGTATCCGGTCGAGTCCAGACTTGTCGAGAATCGCGGCCGCCTGCTCTGCGGTCTCGTCGGACAGCACGCCGACCGCCTCGACGCCGGACGGGACGTGCGTTCGCAAGGAGCGGACCTGTTCTAGATCGACCGCCCGTGGCGACCAGGGCACGAGGATGAAACCGATCATGTCCGCGCCGGCGGCAACCGCCTGGTCGACATCTTCGGCCGTCGTCATGCCACAGATCTTGACGAGAGTCATGGTCGCGTCAGCTCCAGCAAGAGGTCCGGATTACGCATCAGCGCGGTGCCGACGAGTGCGGCGGAGGCGCCGGCCTTACCCGCTGCATCGAGGTCGGCCCGGTTGGTGACACCCGACTCGGCGACCGCAATAAAGCCCTTCGGTACGGACGACAGCAGGGTCCGCTGCAGGATTGGCTCGACGGTTAGGGTCGCCAGGTTGCGGGCGTTGATACCGATCAGTGGGCAGCCGAGGGCGAGTGCGCGGGCGAGTTCGGCCTCGTCGTGGACCTCGCATAGCACGTCCATTTGGTGGTCTTCGGCGGCCTGGATCAGGTCGGCGGCGAGCGAGTCGTCGACCAGCGCGAGCAGCACGAGGATCGCATCGGCTCCGTGGGCTCGGGCCTCGCCGACTTGGTAGGGATCAACGAAGAAATCTTTGCAGAGCAAGGGTAGATCGGTCACGGCGCGGACGCAGGCAAGGTCGAGCAGCGAGCCAGCAAAATCGCGCGGGCTGGTCAGGACAGAGATCGCGGCGGCTCCACCTGCCTCGTAGTGGCGCGCTACGTCGGCGGCATCAGCGCTCGGGGCGATCGGGCCCTCGCTGGGCGAGGCGCGTTTGATCTCGGCGATCACCCGTACGCGACCCTCCTCGTACAGTGCGCCGGCGAGGGGGCGCGTCTCGCGTCGGCGTGCGACTTCGCGGTGTGTCCACGCGCCGATCTCTTGTAGGTAGCCCATTACGCCGCCCCTTCCGCTGCGGATTGTGCTGCGGCGGTGACCGCCTGCAGCACTGCCTGTGTCCGACCACTATCGATTGCCTGTGCCGCCAGCGCAATTCCGGAGGCGATGTCCTCGGCCTGCCCACAGACGGCGAGCGCAGCAGCCGCATTGAGGACGACGGCGTCGCGTGGCGCGCCGGTCTCGCCCGCGAAGATGCGGCGAATGATGCCCGCATTCTCGATCGCGTCCGCACCGGCCAAGGCCGAGGCTGGCGCTCGCGCGATGCCAACATCAGTCGGGTCGAAGGTCCACGTTTCGATGCCAGCCTGCGTGACGTCTGCGATCGTCGTCAGGCCGCAGGGCGTGATCTCGTCGAAGCCGCCTTCGCCGTGCATGATCAGGGCATGTTGGATGCCGAGGATCTGCATCACCTCGGCCATTGGCTGGACAAGGTCGGGGCGTGCCACGCCAATGATCTGAAACGGCGTCTGCACCGGGTTGGCGAGCGGACCGAGCAGGTTCATGATCGTGGGGATCGCGAGCTCGCGACGAACCGGACCGGCGTGGCGCATCGCCGGATGGTGGTTTGGCGCGTAAAGAAAACCAAAGCCGTGCTCGTCGATCATGGTGGCGACGGCGGTGTGGGGGATCTCGATGGGGATGCCGAGCGCCTCGAGCACGTCGGCGCTGCCCGACTTCGAGGAGATCGAACGATTGCCGTGCTTCGCGACACCCGCACCCGCACTCGCGGCGACGAACGCGGCGGCCGTCGAAATATTGAACGAGCCGGTGTGATCGCCACCTGTCCCACAGGTATCGACGAGGTCCGTGCGTTGGGGGCGTACGGCAATTGCGTGCTCGCGCATCGCGCGGGCGCAGCCAGCGATCTCCTCGGGCGACTCACCCTTTGCGCTCAACGCCACGAGGAAGCCTGCGGTCTGGGCGGCCGTTGCCTCGCCGCTCATCACGACGTTGAGCGCGGCGCGTGCATCCTCCTCGGATAGGCTCTCACCGGCCAAGAGACGCACCATGGCGTTGTGGAGGGCGGTCATGACGTCACCGCCAAGCCTAGGAAGGCCGCCATCATCTCGTCTCCCTGCGGCGTCAGGACGCTCTCGGGGTGGAATTGGAGGCCGTGGGTAGGTTGCGTGGCATGTCGCACAGCCATCACGGTACCGTCGTCGGCGCGCGCCGTTACCACGAGCTCGGCCGGGATTGGTTCGTGGGCGGCGAGCGAGTGGTAGCGGCCGGCTCGAAAGCGCTCGTCGAGCATGTCGAGTAGCGGGTCGGGTGCGATGCGCGTGACATCGTCTGCCTTGCCGTGGACGAGCTCGCTGGCCGAGCCCACCACGCCACCATGCAGCTGTACGAGCAGCTGATGGCCAAGGCAGACACCGAGGATGGGGATCTGGCCCGCAAACTCGCCGATCAGGTCGGCCGCGACACCGGTCTGATCGGGGGTACCAGGGCCAGGCGAGATCACGAGATGCGTGGGTGCCAAGGCAATTGCCTCGGTGACGGTGATGGCATCGTTGCGACGCACAACAACCTCGTCAGCACCCGCCTCGGCAAAGCCGTGGGCGAGGTTGTACGTAAACGAATCGAAGTTATCGATCAGGAGCACGCGGATCATCGTCCGTACACTCCGGCGTCAGCCAGGTCGACGGCGCGTTGCAGCGCCGCGATCTTGCGCAGGCACTCGCGATGTTCCTCGGCCGGGTCGCTGTCGGCGACGATGCCCGCACCCGCCTGGAGCGTGGCGACGCCATCGCGCAGTTGGATCGTGCGCAAGGCGATGCAGGTATCGAGCGTACCGTCCGTACCGAGATAGCCGACAGCACCCGCGTAGGCGCCACGACGATGTGGTTCGAGGGTGCTGATGATCTGCATGGCTCGTACCTTCGGTGCGCCCGAAACAGTGCCTGCGGGGAACGTCGCCTCAAGCAGGCTAAAGGCGTCCTCGCCGGCACTCAGCCGACCTTGAACACGCGAGACGATGTGCATCACATGGCTGTAGCGCTCGATCTCGAGCAGGCGCGTGGGGTGGACGGTGCCCGGGTCGCAGACGCGGGAAAGGTCGTTGCGAGCGAGATCAACGAGCATCTGGTGCTCAGCCCGCTCCTTGGGATCGGCGAGCAACTCGTTGGCGAGCCGATCGTCCTCTTCGGTCTCTTCGCCACGCGGTCGAGTACCAGCGATCGGGCGCAGCTCTGCGATGCCGTCGCGCGACAGAGCGACGTGCGTCTCGGGCGACGCGCCAATCAGCGCCAACTCGTCGAGTTCGACGAGGAAGAGGTACGGGGAGGGGTTGACAGCGCGCAGGGCGCGATAGATCGCGACGGGACTGCGTGGCGTGCGGCGACGGTGGCGTTGCGAGAGCACGACCTGGAAGACGTCGCCGGCCGTGATGTGTTGTTTGCCAATCTCGACGCGCTCGATGTACTCATCGACGTCGAGGTCCGCCACAGACTCGCCCCCGGTCACGAGTGGTGGCACTGGCTGTACGTCCTCGGGTAGTGGGCCGAGTAGGCGGGCGGTCATCTCGTCGGCCAGCGCCTCGTGGCCGGGTTGGGCGATCACCTGGACGATGGCGCGCACGTGATCGAAGGCAACAACGACGGGAGTTAGGAGAAAACTGGCGGGGTACGCGAGGTCGCCGTCTTCGGCCGCTGGTAGCGGCACGGTCGGCTCGAAGGCGGGGATCGCGTCGTAGCCGAGTAGGCCAACGGCGCCACCAGCAAATGGGGGTAGGCCGGTCAGGTCGAGCGAGCGATGTACCTCGAGTTCGGCGCGGAGTGGTGCAAACGGGTCGTCGCCAACCAGATCGAGGTCTAGCCGCTCGCAGCCAGCCGACAAAAACGAGTAGCGGCCGACCTGCTGGCCGCCCTCCACGCTCTCCAAAAGAAAGCCCGGTCCGAGGTCGCGCAGGCGCAGATAGGCACCGACGGGCGTCAACAGGTCCGCGGGCAATTCACGCACGCTGGGGCGCACTGTCGGCGGATTCTTGGGTCGGGGTTCGGTTGGGTTCATGTTCCTCGGATTGCGGGCATAAAAAAGGCTCCCTGTCAGGGAGCCCGGGCGGTACAGATCGGCAGTGCGTGTTAGCGCACAGGATCCCGCCCGGACATGAGCCACCACCACGCCTCCTTGCGGATCCCTTGCATACGTGCAGGGTGACAAGTGACAGGGCATCTGTCAACTCTCCGCGTGGTAGCCTCCGCCCGTTGTCGCATCCTGCGGCTGCACTGTTTTGGAGGCCTGCTCCTGTGGCTCGCACCGTCCTCGTAAGCGCCGCTCGCACCCCGTTTTGTCGCCTCAATGGCGATCTTGCTGGTGCCTCCGCCGTCGATTTGGGTGTTGTTGCGGCTGCTGCGGCGATCGAACGGTCGGGTCTAACCGGCGCCGATGTCGACTATTCGCTGATCGGCACGGTCGTGCAGGCGGGCCAGATGCACGCGATGGCGCGTCAGGTGACGACGCGCGTCGGTATTCCGGTCGAGAGCGGTTCGGAGACGATCAACAAGGTCTGCGCCTCGGGTATGCGTGCGATCGCCCTGGCCGACTATCTGATCCGCCTTGACGAGGCTGAGATCGTGCTGGCGGGTGGCATGGAGTCGATGACGAGCGCGCCCTACGTGGCGCTCGGCGCCCGTGCGGGCTACCGCTTTGGCGACCAGCAGTTTGTCGATGCCATCCTGCATGATGGTCTGCGTGATCCGTGGACGCAACGCGTGATGTACGACCAGGCCAGCGAGGTTTCTGCCGAGTTGGGCCAGTCGCGCGTGGAGCTCGACGTGTGGGCGCTGCGTTCGCACGAGCGTGCCGTGGCGGCGATGGAAAACGGCGGGTTCGCCGCCGAGATTGCACCCGTCACGATTCGTGAGCGCAAGCACGAGCGCGTAATCGACAAGGACCAGGGACCGCGTGCCGATTCCACGCTCGAGTCGCTCGGCTTGCTTGGCCCGCTGACCGAGGGAGGCACGCATACGGCCGGTAATAGTCCGGGTGTGACGGACGGCGCCGCGATGGTTGTGGCCGTCAGCGAAGCCGCTGCCGCCGCCCGGGGCCTCAAGCCGCTGGCGATCGTGCGTTCGTCCGCGGTCGCTGCCGATATCACGCGTCGCCTGGCGTGCGCGCCGTCGACGGCCGTCGAGTTGGCGCTGGCCAAGGCCGGCCTGACCGTCGCCGACATCGACATGCTCGAGGTCAACGAGGCCTTCGCCTCGATCGCCCTCAATACCGTCAAGACGCTCGGCATCGATCCGGACCGCGTCAACGTCCAGGGTGGCGCGGTTGCGCTTGGTCATCCGGTCGGCGCCAGCGGTGCGCGCCTTGTCGGTACGCTCGTGCACCAGCTGGGTCGCACGGGCGGCGGCATCGGCGTGGCCACGATCTGCTCGGGTGGCGGCCAGGGCGATGCGATGGTGCTCGAGGTCCTGCCAGCGTAGACTCGGCTTTAGCGATGACGAAATCGAAGATGAAAGCGATTTGATCGATATGAGCGACGTTCCCAACGACGACATCGTGGTCCGCCTCGACCGCATCTATACGCGCGGAGGAGACCTTGGCGAGACGAGCCTCGGCGATGGCCATCGCGTGGCCAAGCACAACGCCCGCGTCGCGGCCTATGGCACGGTTGACGAGTTGAATGCTTCACTCGGCGTCGCCCGCCTCCACAGCGCCGATGTTGTCTGGGACGCCTGGCTGGTGCGCATTCAGAACGACCTCTTCGACGTCGGCGCCGATCTCTGCGTGCCACCACCGCCCGAGGATGATGAGAAGCACCGCTCGCGCCTGCGTGTCAGTCCCGAGCAGGTCGCGTGGCTCGAACAGTGCATCGACGAGATCAATGCGCCGCTGCCGCCGCTGACCTCGTTCGTCGTGCCGGGCGGCACGGCGCTCTCGGCCTACATCCATGTCGCGCGCACGATCTGTCGTCGCGCCGAGCGCGATGCCGTCGCGCTTGCCGCCACCGAGCCGATGACGCCCGAGGTGATCACGTACCTCAACCGCCTCTCCGACCTGTTGTTCGTGCTCGCCCGTGCCGCCAATGGTGATGGTGGGGAGACGATGTGGAAGCCGGGCGCGAGTCGGGTTTGAAAGCCCGCGTTCGGGGGCCTCGCATGGACAGATCAGGACTGGCGTTAAGGCCGGCCTGACCCAGTCGTTGCCGGCTTCCGGTCATGATGGACGCCTGATGCCCGACATCAACCCACGCCAGCCGTCGTACCTGATTCTTGGAGCCGGACTCGCGGGTTTGTCTCTGGCAGATGCACTGCTGCGACAGGGCGTGTGCTCGCCGATCGTGATCGCTGACGCGCGCGATAGTTTTGGCAATGA
>SHUX01000051.1 GCA_009694475.1 Thermoleophilia bacterium | reverse complement strand
GCCCATACGACGCTCGAGCGGTATGGCGCTCGTCACTTTCGCGATCTGCGCCTACGCCAACTCCTCGATCGCTATGCGACGTACTCGGGCTCCGACCCTGCGCGGGCACCCGCAACGTTGTCGGTCATCCCGTACACAGAATCTGCCTACGGTGCCTGGCATCCGCTCGGGGGTATGCACCGGATTGCAGAGGTTCTCAGCGACGTGATTAGAGAGCAGGGGGGAGAGGTCCGGTGCTCCACACCCGTCGCCCGGATCGTGACCGAAAATGGGCGTGCGGTCGGCGTCGAGACAGCGGAGGGTGAGGTGTTTCCCGCAGACGCGGTAATCGCAAACTGCGACGCAGCCGGCCTTTACGACGGCTTGGTAACTGCCCCCAAGCAGGCCGCCCAAATCGCAGCGGCTCCTGCCAGCCTTTCGGGCTTTGTGCTGATGTTGGGCGTTGCCGGGCGGACGCCCGAATTGGCCCACCACAACATCTGGTTTCCCCGCGACTATCGCGCGGAGTTCGCCGACATCTTCGACGATCCCCAGCCACCCAACACGCCAACGATTTATCTCTCTAACCCCGCCGCCACCGATCCCTCCTGCGCACCCGAGGGCGACGAGTCGTGGTTCGTGCTCGTCAATGCGCCTCGGCATGGTCCGGTCGATTGGAATGCCGAAGGCGAGCGCTACCAGGAGCGAATTCTCGATCGCCTTGATGCGCTGGGCCTGCAGGCCCGTGAGCGTTCGCGGACGATCATTCGCCGCACGCCAGCCGACCTTGAGCGCCTGACCGGCGCACCAGGTGGGGCAATCTACGGCACCGCATCGATGGGAGCGAAAGCCGCCTTCCTGAGACCACGCAACGCCTCGCCTGCCTTCGAGCGGCTCTACCTGGCGAGTGGTAGCGCGCATCCGGGGGGCGGGTTACCGCTGGTGTTGCTGTCCGGAAAAATCGCGGCCGACCTGATTTGTCGAGATCTTCAGCTCGCGGGTGCCCGTTAGGAGACTCGCGGTTGTAGGGGTGTCCTCACCCGCGGGTTTGGCACACTGCATGCATTCCCGCACACGAACGGTTTCGAACTTCTCTGATGCTCCGACTCTCCGCGTTTTCTGATCGTTTCCGCTGGTCGGTGCTCGCAGGCTGGTTGGTGATCGTGGCCGTCAGCGCGTATGCGAGCGCAGGGCTCAACGATCTGCTGTCCAACCGCTTCGACATTCCGGGCACAGAGTCCACCCAAGTGCTCGAGCTGCTCCAGGATGACTTTGGACAGCGCGGCGACTCATCCTTCGTCCTCGTCACGGCCACGGAAAACGGCAAGGCTCCGACGCCCGCACTGATCAAAGACACCGAGTCTGCAGCACAGCGTGCTGCTCAGGCACTCGGCTCGGCACGCGTCGCCACGGTTCAGACCAGTGGGTCCCTTGCCTATGTGGGGATTGGCACCACGCAGGAGCCCGCTGCTGCGCAGCTCAAGGTTCCCGAAATGCGGGCTGCAATCGGTCCAATACCTGGCGGAACGGCCTATCTGACAGGACAAACGGCGATCAATCGCGACCTGCAGCCGATCATCGCCGACGACTTGCAACGGGGCCTAATGATCACGATCCCGATCGCGATCATCGTGCTGCTGTTTATCTTCGGCACCTTGATCTCGACGCTCGTGCCCTTTGTGTTCGTACTCGCCACGGTCCCCACAACGCTCGGTGTGGTCTGGATCGCCGCCCATCAGATGGATATGGCGATCTACGTTACGAACCTCGTCGAGTTGATTGGCATCGGGATTGCGATCGACTACTCCCTGCTCGTGATCTATCGCTTCCGCGAGGAGATGCTGACGATCCAGCGGCAGAAGCTCGCCGAGTCGGGAGCCACCGGAGATGCTCGGCGGGTGTCTCTCGATCGCAGTGAGGTGCGGGCCGCACTCGACCCCACGATGCGCTTTGCAGGTCACGCTGTCGTGTTTAGCGGCCTGACGGTCGCTGTCGGCCTCGCCGGTCTGATCATGCTGCCGTTGCCCTTCATTCGATCGCTTGGCATCGGCGGCGTCGTAATCCCACTCGTTTCGATTGTGGCGGCCGTCACGCTGCTGCCCGCGCTGCTCTCGATCCTCGGTCCGTGGCTCGCGCGCGTACGCGTCGTCCCAACGCGGGTCCTCGACTCCCGCATGGACAACGAGACGGGCTTCTGGGTGCGACTGTCCAACTCGATCATGGCGCGTCCTTGGCCCTACCTGATTAGCGGATCAGCAGTTTTGGTGGCGCTCGCGCTGCCGACCTTCTGGATCGCGTTGACGCCGGGAACCAACGTCGGCCTGCCGGCATCAATCGAGAGCGTCCAGGGGCTGCAGAAGTTGGAGCGCACGGTGGGAGCCGGGACGCTTGCACCATCGACCATCATCGTCAATAGTGGACGTCCAGGTGGGATCTGGGACGCTGGTGTGCAGGCGGCCATCAATCGCCTCGAGACCGAGTTGCGCAAGGATCAGGCGATCTCCACGGAGCCGGGTGCGGTTAGCTCTGCTGCGGACCTGCTAATCAAGGGCGATACGCCGCAGGTACGCCAGCAGGCAGCCACGGCCGGCCTCGTCAACACGAACCAGCAGTACGCCGTAATTTTTGCCGCCAGCAAAGAGGCCTATGGGTCGGAGTCGGCACAAGCGCTTGCACGACGCATCCGCAGCACGCTCGTACCACAAGCGCATTTCCCCCAGGGGACGACGGTGCTTGTGGGTGGTGGACCAGCCGCAGGTGTCGACTTTATTGACCAGATCTACGGGGTCTTTCCCTGGCTTGTCGCTGCGGTCTTGCTGATTTCTTACATCTTGCTTGTACGGGCGTTTCGCTCGCTGCTCCTGCCCCTCAAGGCCGTGATCCTCAACGTGTTGAGCGTCTCGGCGGCCTACGGCATTCTCGTCTTGGTCTTTCAACGGGGTTGGGGTGAGTGGGCCGGGCTCCAAACCACCGATCAAATCGAGGCCTGGATCCCGATCTTTCTGTTCGCGATGCTGTTTGGACTGTCGATGGACTACGAGGTGTTCCTCGTGACGCGGATGCGGGAGCTCTACGACGATGGAGCCTCCAACGGTGAGGCTGTGGGCCGTGGGCTCCAGCTCACTGGCCGCATTGTCTCCGCCGCAGCGATCATTCTCGTCGCCGCCTTCGCTGGCTTCCTGCTGGGCTCGTTGGTTGGCTTCCAGCAGTTTGGTCTCGGCCTCGCCGCTGGCATCCTGATCGACGCCACGCTGATCCGGATGCTGCTCGTCCCGGCATTCATGCGCATTGCCGGCGACTACAACTGGGTCCTGCCGGCCTGGGTGGCCAAGATCTTGCGCGTCGAGCCATCGCCGTTGCGACGCAGCGTCTGACATGCACGGCTGCCAACGGTACGCTTCTCACGCAGCATGTACCCAGGAGGGGATCTGATGGCGACCGAGTTTGACTACGTGATCGTTGGCGGCGGAACGGCGGGCTCGGTGATCGCCGCGAGGCTGAGCGAGAATCCTGACGTCTCTGTGGCCTTGATCGAGGCTGGTCCGGATGATCGTCCCTTCGACGAGGTGCTCAAGCTCAAGCGTTGGCTCGAGCTGCTCGAGAGCGATTTCGATTACAAGTACACAACTCAGATTCAGCCCCGCGGCAACTCGCACATTGTGCACTCCCGCGCCAAGGTGCTGGGTGGCTGCTCATCCCACAACACGATGATCTGGTTCAAGCCACTCCCAGGCGACTGGGATGACTGGGCGAGCAAGGGTGCGGCAGGCTGGGAGGGAACTAGTATGGAGCAGTACTACGCAAAACTCCCCAACAAGCATCAGATTGTGCCCGAGCAGGATCGCGATCCGATTCTTCCCGACTGGATCGAGTCCGCCGTCGCCGCCACCGGGGTGCAGAAGAGTCCCGACTGGAATGCTCAGCCATTTAGCGACGGTGCTGGCTTCCTGGATGTGGCCTACGACCCCGACACCGGCGTCCGTTCCTCGGCCAGCGTCTCCTACCTGCATCCGATCATGGATACGCGTGAGAATCTCCATGTCATCTGCGATACGCGTGCGCTCCACATCGGACTCGAGAGCGGCCACGCCCGCAGCGTGCGCTGTGAGGGCCCAGACGGTCCCGTCACGTACCGCGCTAGCCACGAGGTCATTCTCTGCGCCGGTGCGATCGATTCGCCACGGCTCCTGCTGCTATCGGGCATCGGACCAGCGGACGACCTGCGGGAGCTGGACATCGATGTGCAGCACGACCTGCCCGGCGTCGGCGGCGAGATTCTCGACCATCCGGAGTCGATCATCATGTGGGAGTTGAAGAGACCGCTCGGCCCACAGACCGCGATGGGTGCAGATTGCGCGCTCTTCGTCAATCGGCTGAAAGCCGATCAGCGACCCGATCTGATGTACCACACCTATCAGTTGCCGTTCACGTTCAACACCGAACGGCTTGGCTACCCGGTCCCCGAAAACGTGATCTGCATGACGCCGAACATTCCCCGCACCAAGTCGCGCGGCAATCTCTGGCTGCTCAGTAAGAATCCAGACATCAAGCCCGCCATCGACTTTGGGTACTTCACCGATGCCGATGGCTACGACGAGCAGACGATCGTCGATGGTCTCGAGATTGCCCGCGAGGTCGCCGCGTGCGGCCCCTTCGCGGATTGGATCAAGAAGGAGGTCGCTCCAGGTCCCAAGATCACCTCACGCAAAGATCTCTCGACCTACGGACGTGCAGCCCACCACACGGTCTATCACCCCCTTGGCGGCTGCAAGATCGGGGCGCTCGACGATCAAACAACCGTCGTTGGACCCGACCTCAGAGTCAAGGGTATCGTCGGCCTGCGCGTCGCAGACGGTTCGATCTTCCCAGCACTCACAACCGTCAATCCGGTGGTGGGCGTTCTGATGATCGGCGAGAAGTGTGCCGACCTGATTCGCTCTGGGCTCTAGTCTCGAAGCGTGCACGACTCAGCTGAGCGAGCGTAACGGCCGCCAGCACACTCAGGCCACCAATCACCTGGGCTGGACTTAGTACCTGTCCGAGCAGCGACCACGCAATAGCGCCGGCGATAATCGGTTCGAGCATGGCCGTCACGGTTGCCCCATCAGCTCGCACCTGTTGCACGCCTGCGAGGAACATGGCGAACGGGATCACCGTGCCTACGATCACGACGAAGAGGACGTACAGATACGTGGGGGCACTGACCGGCGCAGTGGTCGAAACGACTGACAGCACCTGCCACGGAAACGACCACCACGGCAGTGCGATGCCGAGCGCAACTGCGCCGAAGGCGAGGCCGATGCCAAGCACAGAGACGGCCGAACGAGTGCGCATCAGTGACTCGCTGTGCAGTGAGTAGTAGGCGTAGGAGAGTGCGGCCCCAACACTGAAGGCAATGCCGATCCACGACAGCGAACCAGTGTCGTTGCCGACACCCAGCACGAGCACGAGACCGCCGATCGCGACCGGGATTGCGATCCAGACAAGCCACGGCAGCATGCGCCCCCAAACAAAGCGCACCCAGAGCGCCACGAGCAGTGGCGCCGAGTACTCAATGACGAGCGAGATGCTGATCGGAATCCGATTGATTGCCTCGAAATATAGAAGTTGAACGCCAATCAGGCCGAGCGTTCCGAAGCAGCCGTAAGCCAAGATCTCCCGCCGACTGAGTCGAAGCTCCTTGCGACGACGCATGGCCACCCAACAGAGCAGAATCGCGGCGGCCAGCGTTAATCGCACTTCAGCAAACCGCTCTGGCGGGAGGCCGGCGTCCATCACGACCCGCGCAGCGGTACCGCTGACACCCCAGAGCGTCGCGGCGCCGGCGACGAGCAACGTGCCGCTGAGCGTTCGCGAAATCGGCATCGCCGGTAGCCTACGGGCAATGCTCGCGAACTCCGCCATCTTGCCTCTCGTTACCGCACTGGTTGCAGCTGCCTTGGCTGCACGCATGGCCGGCAGCGCCGCCCGAGCGTTCAGTCCTGCCAAGCCGCTTTGGGCGCTCGGACTGTTGCTCTTCGCAGCCGCCAGCGCAGCGTCTGCCTACGGGATTGCTGATGGCTGGGGCGCAGTTTCGTTTCGCATCTACTACCTGACTGGCGCCTGCCTCTGTGTCGCCGTGCTCGGCGCAGGTTCGGCCTTTCTGGCCTTGCCAAGGACTGTGGCGCTGGTCGTCTTTGGGATGGCTCTGACGGCCGTGGTGGGAGCCACGGTGACGGTGTTGATCGCACCGATCGACGTTGGCCTGATCGCGAGCGTTGGTGGCCTGAAGGCTCCGCCCAACAGCGCCATCGCTGGGCACGCGTCGATCTGGGCAATCGCCATGAACAGCGTGGGGACGATTCTGCTGATCGCTGGGGCTCTGACCTCGATCGCGCGCCGGCGGCGCGTTGGTCCAAACGTGGCGCTCTTAGTCGGCGTGATTGTGGTCGCGCTCGCGGGAACCCTGACCCGGTTTGGCGGCGCTGAGTCCCTCTACCTCGGGCAGATGATTGGCCTAATCGTTTTGGGCGTGGGCATGGAGTGGTCGAACCGCGTCGGCTATGCCGCGAGGAACTCCTCGACCGTCGCCGTGTAAAGGGCCGTCTCCTCGAGGTGCGCACAGTGAGAACTCTCCTCGAAGACGACCATGCGCCCGTCGGGGATCCCGGCCAAGATGGTCTCCGAACAGGTGGGCGTGATCTCGTCATAGCGCCCACAGGTGATCAGCGCCGGTTGGGTGATCCGCGCCAAGTCAGCGCTACGATCCCAGTCACTGAGGGTACCGACAAGCGTAAACTCGTTTGGTCCGTTCATCGTCAAATAGACTTGATTACCGTCGAGTTCGTCGGCCGTCAAGATCATCGCCTCGGGCCATGGGTCGAGGCGGCACACGTGACGTCGGTAGAACTCCATCGAGGCCGCGACGAATGCTGGATCGTCGTACCGCCTCGCCGCGCTGAGCGTCAAGATCGTGTCAGAGATCGCAGGCGGGAGGGCCCGGATCAGGCGCAGTGACTCCTCGCCAAACTGGCGCATGCTGGCAGACGTTGATGCCAGCACGACGCGCTCAATACCTGTGGTTCCTCGGCAGAGATACTCGATTGCGAGCCAGCCTCCCCACGATTGCCCTAATAGGTGACAGTCGCCTAGCCCGAGGGCGGCCCGCACAAGGTCGACCTCCTGACAGGCGCGGTCAAGCGTCCACAGCGACGGATCGTCTGGTTGGTCGGAGCGGCCACAGCCGAGTTGGTCGAAGATGATCACAGGACGGTGCTGCGCCAGACGCTCGGCGAACGGTTCGAGGTAATAGGAGGCGGCGCCGGGACCACCATGCAGAAGTAGGATCGGAAGTCCGCTGCCTGTGCCCTCGCGTCGCCACCAGATTCTGCCGTCGGGTAGTTCGAGATAGCCTTCGCTACGCGTCATGAAGCCCCCTTGAGACGGCATAGCCTAGTCCTCCGGCGTGCGGTCTGCGGAGAGAACGACTAGTTACTCTCTCACGGACTAGATCTACGCGCAGCGAACGCTAGTGGCCTAGCGGGCCCAACGCTGGTCGACCGGCCACGAGACCCGCTGGGCGAAGGTGCTGCCGCCCTCAATAAAAGGCATCAGTCGTTGTTGGACCTCCTCCGGTAGTTGACAGTCTGCTGCCGCCTGTCGCATGTGACCTGCCCAGGCTGCACGCTGAGCCTCGCTAATTTTGAGTCCACTGTGGGCGTCGCGCATGACGTCAAAGCCACCACGTTGTTGCGTGTGGAGCGGCGGGCCGCCCAGCAGTTCGATCAGCCATAGTGTCAGTCGTCCCGCGTGTTCCTCGGGATCGACCTGGCTTGGCTCCGGGAAGAGTGGTGTCAAGAGGGGGTCTGCGAAGAGCAACACGTAGAACCGCGTGCTGAGCCGCTTAATCGCCGGACCACCGCCGGCCAACTCGTACAGGTTACTCATCTATCTACCAACCCAATCGGGACGGTCAGATTCGAACTGACGACCCCGCGCTCCCAAAGCGCGTGCGCTACCAGGCTGCGCCACGTCCCGTTGTGGGTTGTACCCCTGCGTTCCCTAAACTCCTGGGATTGCGCGGAGACCCTGGATCTCGCGAATTGCTGCCAATTCGCGAAGAGCCTCGACCTCGATCTGACGGATTCGTTCGCGCGTCAAACCGAACTCGCGGCCAATCTCGTCGAGTGTGCGAGGATCAAGACCATCAAGGCCGTAGCGCAACTCGAGTACACGACGATGCCGATCAGGGAGGGCACTAAGGCCTTCCTGCAGAGCCTCGTGACGCAACTGATCCGAGACAGCATCCATGGGATCGATGGCCTCGGAATCGGCAAGGAAGTCCGAGAACGAGGACTCGCCCTCGTCGCCCACGGGCTCTTCGAGAGAGATCGGCGATCGGGCGGCCTTGCGCACGTCGAGCACCTGATAGAGCGGCAACTTGGCCTCTTCGGCGATCTCCTCGTTCGAGGGCTCGCGGCCGAGGCGCAGCATCAGGGTGCGCTCTGCGCGGTTGATCTTCTGCAGGCGTTCAACGACGTGAACGGGGAGGCGGATCGTGCGGCTCTTATCAGCAAGGGCACGCGCAACAGCCTGACGAATCCACCAGGTCGCGTAGGTCGAGAACTTGAGGTCGCGGCGCCAGTCGAACTTCTCGACGGCACGAATCAGACCGAGAATACCCTCCTGAATCAGGTCGAGGAAACCGAGACCCTGACCACGGTAGTTCTTCGCGATCGAGACGACGAGGCGCAGGTTTGATTCAACCATCTGCTGCTTGGCCTGCATGTCGCCCTTTTCGACGCGCTTGGCGAGACGAATCTCATCCGCCTTCGTCAGGAGGGGATAGCGACCAACCTCGTGGAGGAACAACTGCAAGGAATCGGTGGTGCCTTCGTAGGCGAGCCGGCGCTCCAGCGCGGTGGGCTCAGCCGGTCGATCGTTGTCGTCGATGATCTCGATGCCTTCGGCTTCGATCAGACGACGGATTTCGAGGATCACATCGGCCTCATCGGCCTCGACGTGCTCGGCCAGTTGCTCGACGATTTCCGCAAACAACAGGGTGCCGCGCTGATTGCCAAGTTCGATCAGGCGCTGGAACTCGGGGAGCTCTTGAACTTCATTCGGCTGCTCAACGATCATGTGATCCGCTGACCCTTTCGACGGTTTCGGTGCACCGCGCCGGTAGACTGCTGCAAGCGCACAGGCGCTCCACCGACAACGTACGACGGAGGCACCCTATTCCCCTTCTGGCAACCTCGCTTTCGCTCGGGCCGTACGGGACGAACTGTTACATCGTTCGCCCGGACGATTCTGCCGACTGCCTCGTGATCGACCCCGGTGAAGAACCTGAACGCGTTCTTGCTGCCTTGCAGGAGCTGGGGTTGCGCTGCGTCGCGGTGCTGGTTACGCATGCGCATCTCGACCATATTGGCGGGGTCGGTGCCGTCGCCCGGGAGGCGATCAGCCCAGTCTATACGAGTGCAGGCGATGCGTCCGTCGTTGCGCATATCAATGATCACCTCCGGCCTGGTTTTGGTCCATACATCGAGCACGAGCCGGAAGGCGTCTTGGATCCCAGCACAGCGCTACGGCTGGGCGAGATTGAGATCACGGTCTTCGCGACGCCCGGCCACCATGCAGGTTCTGTGAGCCTGCTCCTGACCGGTCCTGATGGCGATCAGCTGCTCGCCTCGGGTGACGTGATCTTTGCTGGCTCTGTCGGCCGCACGGACCTTGACGACGGTGATTGGCCGACGCTCGAGCAGTCGATCGCGCTCTTAATCGCCGAAGTCGGGGAGGATGTACCCGTCTTGACCGGACATGGCCCCGTCACCACGCTACGCCACGAGCGCGCCACGAATCCGTTTCTCGGAGGGCTGCGCTGATGGCTGACGGCTTCCAAGCACCACGCGGCACCCTCGACTGGCTTCCACAGCGTTCGGCCGCGCGCCGCGCGATGATCGAGCGCTTTCGCCAAATCTTTGCAGGCGCTGGATACGGTGAAGCGATGACGCCGATCTTCGAAGACAAGGCCCTGTTTGCACGCACGGCCGGCGAGAGTTCCGAGGTTGTTGGCAAGGAGATGTACCTGTTCGAAGATCAGGGTGGTCGAGAGATGGCACTGCGCCCCGAGTTCACTGCCTCGATCGTGCGCCTCTATCTCGAGAATGGTCTGGGGCGCGAGCCACAGCCTGTTCGGCTCTGGTCCGCTGGTACCTGCTACCGCTTTGCCGCCGTTCAACGTGGCCGCTACCGCGAGTTTACGCAGGTCAACGCCGAGGCGATTGGCTCTGACGATCCTGCTGTCGATGCCGAGTTGATCGCCCTGCAACTGCGCTGGTTCGAGTCGCTCGGGCTCGACGGGCTCGAGCTGCGTCTCAACACGATTGGCGACCGCGCTGATCGAGAACCCTATCTTGACCGACTGCGAGCCTATATCGACGCCCATCGCTCTGAGGTCGACGATGAGGTGCGACGCCAGCGCGATCTCAATCCTCTGCGGGCCTTTGACACCAAGGATCCTGTGTCAGCGGCGATCATGGCCGATGCCCCCACGATCACCGACGCGGTCAGCGCCGAGGCTGCTACCCACTTTGCTGCCGTCCGTGGCTTTCTCGATGCGCGCGGCGTCAACTACACGCTCGACCCGACGCTCGTGCGGGGACTCGACTATTACAGCCGTACAACCTGGGAGGTCAGTTGGCCTGCGCTGGGTGCCCAAGCGGGGATCGGTGGCGGAGGCCGCTACGACGGTCTCGCCGAACTGATCGGGGGCGCTCCCACGCCGGGGGTTGGATTTGCCTGCGGGATCGAGCGTGTACTGCTGGCGCTCGAGGACCAGGATCGCTCACCCGCACCGACGCAAAGCATGGACGTCTTCTTCGCCATCTTCTGCGAGGCAGCCCGGCCGCGTCTGCACGCACTGATGGATCAGGCACGAGCCCGTGGGGTTGCCGCCGAGGCAGACCTCGCAGGACGCGCCGTGAAGGGACAGATGAAGCAGGCAGACCGCATCGGTGCCGCATTGACCGTCGTCTGCGGCGACGATGAGTGGGCACGCTCGGTCTGTCTCGTCCGCAGCATGACAAGTGGCGAACAGACCGAGGTTTCGCTCGACGAGCTCGTCGAGCATTTGCACCACGCGACGATGGGAACGGCATGACGTACAGGACCGAACACTGCGGCGACTTTAGCGAGAGCCAGATTGGCACGGATGCCATCGCCTCTGGTTGGACGGCACGACGCCGCGACCACGGCGGTCTCGTCTTCATCGACCTCCGCGATCGCTCGGGCACGGTCCAGCTTGTGATCGATCCTGAGCACGCTCCTGCGGCGCTGGACGTAGCCCAGGCTATTCGCGTCGAGTCGGTCATCCGTGCGACCGGCAAGGTTGTGGCACGCGCACCAGAGACCGTCAACGCCAACCTCTCCACGGGCGCCATCGAGATTCTGGTCGATACGCTCGAAGAACTCGCTCCGAGCGACCCGCTGCCGTTCCAGCTCGACGACGAAGGTGTCGACGAAGCACTTCGCATTCGGCATCGTGCGCTTGACCTTCGTCGCGATGTGATGCGCGAGACACAGTACGTCCGCACGATGACGACGCGCCTGATTCGGCGCTACCTCGAAGATCGCGGCTTCTGGGAACTCGAGACACCGATCCTGACGAAGTCCACTCCTGAAGGCGCGCGCGACTTCGTCGTACCTGCTCGGCTGGAGCCCGGCAGTGTCTATGCGCTGCCGCAGTCGCCCCAGTTGTTTAAGCAGCTGTTCATGATGGGTGGCTACGAGCGCTACTACCAGATCGCACGTTGTTTTCGCGATGAGGCTCAGCGCGCTGATCGACAACTGGAGTTTACGCAGCTCGATCTCGAGATGTCCTTCGTCACGCGCGATGAGATTCTCGACCTGACCGAGGGGCTCTACTGTGCGCTCTGGCAAGAGATCCTCCGTATCGAGTTGCCTCGTCCCTTCCCGCGCATCACGCACGCCGAGGCGATGCTGCGCTTTGGCAGCGACAAGCCGGACCTCCGCTACGGCCTCGAGATCAGCGATCTCTCCGAGCTCGTCTCTAACTCCGACTTCAGCGTCTTTAAGGGCGCCGTCGAAAAGGGCGGCGTTGTACGAGCTCTCGCCTGCCCGGGCGCCGCCGCGCTGAGTCGGCGCGAGTTGGACGAACTCGCCGAGTTTGCCAAGGAGTGGGGCGGACAGGGCCTTGCCTATTTGCTGCTCGATCCCTCGGGCGATGTCCGCTCACCGATCGCCAAGTTCCTCTCGGAGGACGAGCTGGCGGGCATCATCGCCGCCACCGGAGCGCAACCCGGCGACGCTGTCTTCTTGGCCGCCGACAGCGCCGCCGTCGTGGTGCGCGTGCTCGGAGCGCTGCGACCGTACCTAGCCGCCCGGTATGAGCTCGCCGACCCGACAGCGTGGGCGATGCTCTTCGTCGTCGACTTCCCACTGTTTGGCTACGACGAGAACGAAGGCCGCTGGGTCGCAGAGCATCACATGTTTACGGCACCACGCGCCGAGGATGAGGAGCGCATCGAGAGCGATCCAGGGTCGGTGCTCTCGGAGGCCTACGACTTCGTGGTCAATGGCAGCGAGATCGCGTCGGGCTCGCT
>SHUX01000050.1 GCA_009694475.1 Thermoleophilia bacterium | reverse complement strand
GGTCCGTTCTCGTGGGGCGCGATCGCCGCAGCAACCGAACGCGTCTACGCGAGGTAGGCGGCAGATGGCGGCGGCACCGGCACGCCTGGCGTTCCCCGATCGGCTGCGTGGCCTCGCCCTGCTCGGCATCATCGTCGTCAACGCGCCGTTCCTCGCGATCAGCTCCTCGGGCTACACCCAGGACTCGATCGCTGCCTGGTGGGACCTCGTGGCGGCCTTTCTCGTGATCACGCTCGCGCAGGGCAAGTTCTACCTCCTCTTCTCGTTCCTGTTCGGGTACAGCACGCTCTTCATCGTGCGCACGAGCGCGGCTGCCGATCGCCAGCGCTACCGTCGCCGGCTAGTCGGCCTCGCCGTGCTCGGACTCGCGCATGCCATGCTCCTATTCATCGGCGACATCCTGCTGTCGTATGCCCTGCTCGGGTTTGCCCTGATGCTGCTGCTCCGTCGACCCGACCGGGCAGTGCTGCGCACTGGGTCGATCGTCTTCGTGCTGTCTGTCCTCTGGCTCGCCGTCGTGTTCGCGTTGGTGGCGGCCACGCCGCCCGAACCGGGCACGACCACCGCCGCCCTCGACAACGCCATCGCGCGCGGGACCTTCCTCGAGGCAGCGCGCGCCCGCCTCGCGGCCCTGCCGCTGACGCTGCTGACGCTCGGGTCGTTGCAGTGGGGCATCGCCTTCGCGATGTTCTGCCTTGGCTTCGTCGCCGGTCGGCGGTCGCTGCTCGTGGATCTCGCGCCGTCGCGCACGCTCTGGCGGCGGTTGGCGCTGTTCGGCCTGCTGCTCGGCCTGCCGCTGCAGGCTGTTGCCGCGGTGCTCCAGCTGCGGGGTGGTGTCGGTCTGAGCGCGCTCACCGCAGAGGCCGCCGCTGGGCTGGCACTTGGCTTCACCACGGCACCGCTGCTCGCCGCCGGCTATCTCGGCGCGCTCGCGCTCGTCAGCCTGCGCGCGCCGCACGCCCTCGATGCGGTACGCGACGGCGGGCGCGCATCGCTGACGCTCTACCTCTCGGAGTCGATCGTCTTCTGCGTGCTGTTCTGCGGCTGGGGGCTTGGCCTGTTTGGACGGATCGGCGCCGCCGGCGTCACGCTGATCGCGATCGGGATCTACCTGCTGCTCGAGCTCGCGATCCGGCTGTGGCTCAGGCGTTTTCGGCAGGGGCCGTTCGAGTGGCTGCTCGCCCGCTGGACTGGGCCGCCCGCGGAGCTGCGCGGCGTGGACTCCTAAACGATCGGATCCGCATCGAAGCGGACGATCGTGCTGGCCCAGGACAGGCCGACACCAAAGCCACTAAGTAGTGTGGTCGTTCCGGCGAGTGCCCCCTCGCGTGCCAATGACGCAATCAGGAACGGGATCGACGACGACACGAGGTTGCCAGTGTCGCGGATGCGGATTGGCACACGAGCCGGGTCGAGTTTCATGCGTCGCACGAGGGACGAGAGCATGTGGTTACTCGCCTGGTGGAGGAGAAATAGGTCGACGTCATCCATCGAGATCCCGTTCGCAGCAGCGACGCGAACGGCGTCAGCGGGGACCGTGCCGAGCATAAACTCAAAAATATTGCGACCCGCCATTGAGAGGCAGCGCGTGCCCTCGTTATCGGGCTCGACAATCAGGTTGCGTGCACCAGAGCCATCAGTGCCGAACGTAAACTCGCCGATTTGTCCACCGGCGCCCACTCGTGTGATCCACGTCGCCGCGGCGCCATCGCCGAACAGCGGGGAGGTGCCTCGATCGGCCGGGTCGATGACCTTAGAGTACGGGTCAGAGGTGACAAGCAGCCCGTTGTCCAGGCCAAGCGTCTCGAGCATGCTGCGTACGACTGCGAGTCCGTAGACAAAGCCCGAGCAGCCGAGGCCGATGTCGAAGCAAGCGGTTTCCTTCGCCAGTCCAAGGCGTTCTTGGACGAGTGCGGAGGTATGAGGTAGGCCGTAGTCGGGGTTTTGCGTACAGACGATCAGGAGTTGGACGTCTTCGCGTTTGAGGTCGGGACACTTCGTGAACAGCTCCTCTGCGGCAGCGACACCCATGTCGGCCGCGCCCTCGCCCTCGGCTGCAATGTGTCGCTGGTAGATACCGAGCTTGTCTTCAAGGAATTCACGATCCCACTCAAAGCGTTCGATCAACTCGTCATTGCCGACCACGGCAGTCGGCAGGTATGTCCCGATACCTCGAATCGTTGTCATGGTCGAGTTCTGCCCCCTGACGATGTACGGAGTAGCAGGATTGCTCCGCTCGTAGTTGTTCAGGATACCGCACGAGCGCTCGGCGGTATTCGGCCGTGTCCTATGATTGTGGCGTGCGACTGAGCGGGTGGCAAACATGATGAGCGGCAGTGAGAGCGTGGATCGAACAGCAGGCGAGGTCGCCGATTGGCTGCGAGAGCAGGGGTATCTGCGGGAGGTCAACTCCTCGACAGATCCCTCTGCTGTGACTGTCCAGCGGCTCGTCAAAGCGGAGTCTGCAGAGCCCTCGACGATGGCCTGGGCGGGAACGCCACAGCTCGCCGCCGCATTCGACGGCAGTGTGCTGATCGCCTCAGTCGAGGCGGCGAGCGCTGCAGGCTCGGGTGTGGTTGTCTTGGTCTGTGACGATCCAGCCGCAGCATGGGTGGATGTGGCGACGGCACTTTTCTCGCATCTTTCTGCCGATCAGCCAGCAGTGTGGGGCGACGACGCGGACCGCCTGCGTGCCGAGGACGGCATGGCGTGGATTCGTAACGCGAGGATCGGGGAGGGAGTAGCGATCGGGCCCCACGCGTGTATCGGCATGCTCGGGATGACATTGCGCCAGACCACGAGTGATGGACGAGCGATTTTGTTTCCTCACTTTGGGGTAGTCGAAGTGGGGGACGGGGCCTTTATTGCGGCGCAGGTGACGATCCAGCGTGGGATGTTTGACTCGACGATGATCGGACGCGACGTGTGGATCGGCCCGAATACGAATATCGGCCATGGCGTGCGCATTGGTGATGGGACGGTGATCGGGCCTAATGTATCGATCGCCGGCTACGCAGAGATTGGTGCGGGGGTATCGATCTGGCAGAGCGCCTCAATTCGTAATGCCGTGTCGATTGGCGAGGGGGCGGTAGTCGCGATGGGCTCTATTGTCCGCCACGACGTTGGACCAGGAGAGCTCTGGGCTGGCAACCCCGCGCGTCGTGCCGGGCTTGCGCGCGAGCGTTAGAGGCTGGCGCCATCCTCGGGCGGCTTGCGCCAGCCACCCGACGCCCCGCGGTAGGTTCCACCGCGTGAGAAGATCGTGCTCACGGTCCGAAACATGATCGAGAGGTCGAGTCGCAGCGACTGATGCTCGACGTACCACACGTCGAGTTCGATGCGATCGGCCCACGGCAGACTAGCTCGACCGTGGATTTGCGCCCAGCCCGTCGCGCCGGGCTTGACGTCGAGACGTCGCGCCTGATGCGGCGCGTACTGGTCGACTTGGTACTGCAGCGTGGGGCGTGGGCCAACCAGACTCATCTCGCCACGCAGGATGTTCCAAAACTGCGGCAGCTCGTCAATCGATGTTCTGCGGAGGAGATCGCCGATCTTGAGAATGCGTGTATCGCCAGCGTCGACGGCGAAACCAGCCCCCAGCGACTCAGCATTCGTGACCATCGTACGCAACTTGAGTACCTCGAACGATTCGCCGCGCAGACCGACGCGCTCCTGGCGGAAGAAGACCGAGCCGCCGTCCTCGCGCTTGATCAGCGCTGCTGCAATGCCTATTACAGGTGCCGAAAGCGTCAGGCCCACGACGGCGCCAGTGACGTCCAGCGCGCGCTTGGCGGCGTACTCCCAGCCTTTCACCGTGTGCCCTTCGGGCGCTCCCAGCCCGGCTCAATGCCCTTAAAGAGCGCCTGGTAGAGGGCGACGAGCGTCGCGAGGGTAACGAGCACGTAGTACTGCGCGAGCGCGCAGGGCGTGAAGCGCGCAGCCGTTTTTGCCGATACGAGGGCCATCCCAATCACGGCGAGCTGTGCGAGTAGGGTCAGCCACCAGATGCCACCGTTGGCGACGGCCAGCACGATGCTGGCGAGCAGTAGGACGACGTGGAGGAGGCCACTCGAATAGCGGAGCAGGCGGTGCGAGATCATCTCGATCCAGTACAGCGGTCCCAGCTTCAGCAGCGAGAACATTCGGCCATAGAAGACGAGTAGCCAGCAGTGGCCGAACATACGGACCTTGCGCTTGAACTCGTCTCCGAGATCGGTCGTCGGCTTTTCTGACGCGATGGCGTCCGGCACGTAGGTAGCGATCCAACCGTTCTTGACCATCAGATACGGGAAGGAAAGGTCGTGACCAAAGCGCGGGTCAACGTAGACGTAGGCGTCGCGGCGAACGGCATAGATCGACCCGTTGCCACCCGTCACTGAGTGCATCTTTGACTCCCAGCCACGCAATGCGACCTCGAAGCGCCAGTAGGTGCCCTCACGGTTTGTGCCATCGGCGCGCATTAGCGATAGGCGCCCACAGACGTAGGCGACGCGCGAGTCGGACAGCGGGCGCACGAGGCGACGCAGTGCATCGGTCTGCCAGGCGCAGTTGGCGTCGCTAAAAGCGATGACTTCGGTGGCATCGTCGAGTTGGCGAACAGCCGTGTCCTGCGCATTGACCTTGCCACCACGCTCGGCGCGTACAAGCTCGACGCCACGGCTCGCATAGCGCAGGACAATCTCGTCTGTACCGTCGTCAGAGGCGTCGGAGGTGACGATGATGCGCAACTTTTCCGGAGGGTAGTCCAGCGCGAGGGCATTCTCGATTTTTGCCTCGATCACATCGGCCTCGTTATGAGCAGCGATGATCAGCGCGACGCGCGGCTCGATATCGAAGGCGTCAATGTGGCGAGGCAACAGCTTCGACCACGCAAAGGCAAAGAGGGGATAGCCCACGTGCGTCCAGACGAGTAACGCAAGCGCGACCCAGCCGATAGGCTCGAGCAGGTTCACACCAGTAGGGTAGTCCTCAGGTCGCAGGCGTGGCGCGGGCAGTCGCCTGCCGGCGTGCCAAAACGCGTTCGACGCCGAAGGCGGCAGGCGCTGCGAGGATCAAAAGCAAGATTACGTAGAAGGCGCTGAAGGCCATCGTCAGATAGAAAATATTGCCGATGAGTGTCGCGACAAAACCGGCCGTCAGGCCACGGGCCACTGCACTCAGCACGCCGTCGTCATCGCCAAGCGACGAGCGCGCTCGCCCGGCACGCAAGAGGACCCGCAGGCGGCTGCCGACCCAGACCAAGAACAGGAGCCAGACGAGGGTGCCGACGATGCCGAGTTCTGTCAGCGTGGCGACGTAAAACGAGTGGGGACCAAAGTCGGCCCGGCCCGTCTGGAACTCATAGTAGACGGCGAAGTTGTTGATCCCGATCCCGAACAGGGGCGATGATTCGAGGACGGGTACGACGAGCGAGTACAACTCGACGTGCGCCTGCGATGAGCGATCGCCCGTCGAGGTGCGCGAGGCGATCAACTGCTCGAGTTGTGCGGTCTTGGCTGAGGCCACGAAGAGGCCTGCAGCGCCGAGGATGACGAGGGCCACGACGACTTGACGGTTGAAGAACCGCTTGCGATACCAACACACGAGCATCAAGACTCCGAGGCTGATACCGAGGAGGCCACTGCGCGACTGGGTCAGCAGGGTGGCCACAAGTAGGATGCCGGCAAGACAGGCGAGCAGTGAGCGATGGCGGGCGGGGAATCTTCCACGCGCACCGACGATCAGCGCCGTCAGGACCAGGAGTGGCACAGCGGCCATCACGCCGAGGTGGTTGGGGTCTTCGCTCAGGCCGGGCAGCCGATAGACGTTGTCTTGCGATGTGACGCCGTACTGGTCGTAGGTCGAGACAATGCCGTAGAAGTTCGTGCCAAGCCGTCGGGCGCCGGAGAAGAAGGGCTTGATCAAGATCGCGTCGAGCTCGACACCGGATGCGACTCGCACAGTCATCTGGAGCAAGCCGTAGGCCGCGCTGAACCCGATACCGAGTACAAAGGCGCCGCCGACACGCCACCAGAGCTGCTCGCCACGGCGTGCGACATGGGCGATCGCGCAGACGAGGAAGAGCACAAAGATGCTCCATTTGATGACGCCTTTGGCCCATTGGTCGACGCTCTGTGTTGTCTCGAGTCCGAGAAAGCCGGCGAGGTGGACGCTCAAAAACAGCAACACGAAGCCAAGTACGACGATCGCTGCTGGCGCCAGACGTCTGTCCTTGCGCAGTACGCGGTCGAGCAAGAAGAGACCAATGAACAGCAGTTGGAATATGTCGACGAGCATGATGCGCCCGGCGGCCTCCCACGAAAACTTGTGCCACGTCGCGCTTAGTGCGATGAGAATCAGCATGACGTCGAGCAGGCTGAGTCCACGGGCAAAGCGCATTCCCACATTGTGCTTGTTGATCGCGACGGATCACCTAATTGCGAGGCAGATTGAGGAATTTGGGCTGCGAGGGCGAATCGTCTCGCAGACTGTGTGGGTGAAACGCTTATTTTTTCTGCTCCTCCTCGTGGCGCTGGGTGTCGCGCTTCCTGCATCGGCTGTGGCGGCGAAACCCCCCGCGGCGACGCTGGAGAAACCTTCCGTCAGCTGGGTTCATGTCGGCGTTGTCTCGCCGGCCGCGGGGGAGACCTCACCGCTCGCTGGTCGTGTTGTTGTGCGCGTGTTGGTGCGGCACGCGCCGATTGTGGATGGCGCCGAGGGTCTGCGCACAGTGGGCTCAGCCACTGTTGTGATGTCGCGCTTTGAGGGCGATCGCAATCACTCGATTGGGGGTGGTTCGGCAGCGTGGGCGCTGCCGGTAGTGAGGGAGCCACTCTCTGTGGTTTATCAGTTGACGCTTAATGCTCCTCAGAGTGCTGCGGTGGTGGCGGCCTCGGCCGCTGGCACGTTGCGCTCGTTGGTGTTGGTTGATCAGCGTGCTCAGGCGCGCGGACACGCGGCTGCACGGAGTGGCATCTTTGCGCAGGTGGACTCGAAGGCCACCCCGGTCGGTGCGCAGCTGGTTGCCAATGCGCCGCCGTACCTGTTGGGAGGTGGGCGTCGCGTCGTGATCGCCGCCAATGCGGATGGCTACTCGGTTGTTCGGCGCGTTGAGATCCCGATCTCGGGTGGTCGTCAACTTGTTCTGACGACCGGCGAGTCGCCCACCAATGGCCTTGTGCCGGCCTCTGGCTCGGCCGCAGCACTCTCTGGGACTGTGACGATCCTCGGGGCAGATGGGACCAAACTCACCGAACTACCCGCCCCTGTGGGCTTCACACTCAGCGTTCGGCCGAAGTCGCCCCAGCGTGGCATTCTCGTCTGGCCGGCTTTTGAGGCGCCGGGGACTGACCCGGTTCTGGCGGGCAGGGCCGTCCTGCTGCCGCCGGCTGTCAAGAATTAGCGGTACGGCCTGTCCGCTCGCAAACGCTAGCGGCGACATTTTGGGCCCGGGCCCAAAATGTCGCTAACGCAGTTTGCGTACGAGCGAGATCGCCACGAGCGCGCCAGCGGCGGCAATCGCAATTGGCGCGAAGCGCTTGGCCTTGGCCGACACCTCGTCCTTGGCCGAACCGGCTGTGCTCCCGAACTTGCCGACGGCGCTGACGAGTCCGGCCTGCGCGGCCTCGGCCTCGGCGCGAGCCGCAGCGACCTTTGCGTTTTCAGCCATTACAGCTCCTCCGTGCGACCATCGGTCCCGAAGCCGAACTCGGCGGGCGTGCCCTTGGCAATACCGATCGCCGTGTCAGGCGTCGGTGGGCCGACCTTCTGCAGAATCGCCTTGCCGACGAGGCCGCAGAGCGCAGCGAGCACAAGAAAGCCAACCGCGGTAATCAGCGCGGCAGCCCAGAGCGGCACCAGATTCGCGATCGCCCAGATGATCGAGATCATGATCGCGAAGAGCGCTAACAATGCGAGTGCGCCAGCGAAGACGATCAGGCCAATACCGGGTGCAGCCTGCTGCGCCTTGGCCTTAACCTCGGCCTGAGCGAGCGCGAGTTCGGCGCGGACGAGACGCTGGGCCTGCTCCGACACCTTGAAGGCGCCCTCTTGCAATCGGTCAATCATGTCTCGCATAGGTCGGATGCTACCCGCTCACCGGACTGTTCGCAGCGATCTCGGCAGCTTCCCATTCCTTCATCAACGCCTTCAGCTCCTCTTGCCGTTGACTGTGCGCCTTGGCGGTCTGGATGAAAAGCTGGTGGTCGGCGCGGACGCTGGCGTCTTCGAGTTCGGCCTCCAGCGCAGCGATCGTCTGCTCCTTCGCGGTCACCTCGGCTTCGAGCTCGCGCACGCGCTTCTGCTCGGGTGTTGTCTTTGGCGCGTTACGCTTTTTCGGGGGCGCCGTGGCGGAGGCGACCTTCTTGACCGTCTTCGTCTGCACACCACCCGCCGTCGCGGCAACAAAGTCGTTGTAGTCACCGTCGCGGCGGACGAGCGTGCCCTGCTCAACCGACAGCGTCTCGTCGGCAACGGCGTCGATCAATGCGCGGTCATGCGAGACCAGTAGGACGGTACCTTCGAAGGCATCGAGTGCCTCCTCGAGTGCCTCACGCGCCTCGACGTCGAGATGGTTCGTCGGCTCGTCGAGCACCAGCAGGTTGGCGCCAGTCGCGACCATCCTGGCCAGCAGCAGCCGCCGCCGCTCACCACCCGAGAGGACCTCAACTTTCTTCTCGACTTCGGAACCGGGGAAGAGGAAGCGGCCGAGCAGCGTACGGCAATCGGTCGTGCCGAGCTTGTTGCCGGCGCTCATCGCCTCGAGCACCGTGGCGTGTGGCGGCAGGTCGTCAGCGTGCTGCGAAAAGTACGCAACTTCGACGTTGTGGCCGAGCTTGATCGTGCCGCCGGCGGACTCGCGCTCACCGATCAGCGTCTCGACCAGCGTGGTCTTGCCGGCGCCGTTTGGCCCGATCACCGCCATCCGCCGTCCTCGCTCGAGCACGAAGCCGCCGAGCTCGAAGAGGATGCGGTCGCCGGCTGTCAGCGTGAGGTCCTCGACCTCCATCACGACACGGCTGGGCTTCGCAGTCTTGGGGAAGCCGAACTTCATCGCGACGTCACGACGCGGCATCTCAACGCGCTCAATCTTGGCGAGTTTCTTGCCGAGCGACTTGGCCTGTTTGGCGCGTGTGCCAGCACTAAAGCGGCTGATAAAACGCTCTAGGCGTTCGATCTCCTCCTGCTGCTTCTCGAAGGCGTCAACGGCCTGTGTCTCCTCGAGGATGCGCTCCTTGCGGTAGGCCGAGTACTTCATATTGTAGACCTTGGCGCGGCCACGACCGAGTTCGACGACGCCTGTCGAAACGGCTTCGAGGAACCAGCGGTCATGCGAGACGAGCAGGATTGCGCCAGGAAAATCGGACAACTCGCCTTCGAGCCAGTCGAGGCTCTTGAGGTCGAGATGGTTGGTCGGCTCGTCGAGTAGCAGGATGTCGGGCTTGGCCGAGAGGGTGCGTGCGAGTGCGGCGCGGGTCAGTTCTCCCCCCGAGAAGGTAGATAGTTCGCGTTCGAGGTCGCTGTCATTGAAGCCGAGACCGCGCACGACCGCTTCGACGTGGACGCGCCAGCCGTACCCACCAGCCTGGTCGAGTGCGCGTTGCGCATCCGAGTAGGCATGCATGGTGGCGTCCGAGTGGTCGCCACCGGCCATCGCGGCTTCGAGCTCGCCGAGCGAACGCTCGACGGCTTCGACGTCGCCAAGCAGTTCGGCGACGTACGCGCCGAGCGTGCGGCCGTCTGCACGCGGTGGCCGCTGGTCGTGCAAGGCGACGCGCCAGCCCTTGGGAATGCCGACCTCGCCACTATCGGCGTTGACCTCGCCGGCGATGATCCGCAGCAGCGTTGTCTTGCCAACGCCGTTACGGCCGATCAGACAAATTCGCTCGCCCGTGGCAACGCGCAGCGACACATCGCCGAGTACGGTGCGTGCACCGAACGACTTGGTTATCCCGGCAAGATGGATGGACGCCATGCAGGCATCGTACGATCCCAACGTGAACGCCGATGCATCGCTGATCCACTCGCGTTTCCGCACACTCGCGCAACTGGCTGCCGAGCGGAGCGAGAACGCCGCCGATTGGCAGCGACTGATCGACGAGGGCCGCCTGCCAGCGGCGAGTTACACGCTCGACGGGGAGGGCTGGTTTCCGCCGTCCTACTTCGCTGTGCTGGACGAGGCGGGCGCGGTCCACGAGTTACGCGCACACTTTGAGGCGCGCTTTGCGATCGCCGCTGATGAGACAGGCGCGTTGGCTGGCCCGGACGAACTTGACGAGGCGTGGGATGAGTACCTGTCGGGAGCGTGGGGTCGAATTCTGTTCGATCCGACGCCCGAGAGTGCCGTCCAGTCGAATCGCCTGGCCGGTTCGATTGCCGAGTTGCTCGCCGAGCCAGCACCTGACGATCCGGCCTGGGCGCGGCGCCTGACAGCGCGAGTCGATGCGCTCGCTGTGCTGTTGCGGGAAGGATGCGTGCAGGATCGGTCGAACGCAGAGCCACACCCCTGGGATCTCTGGGTCGTCGCGCCGCGGCGCGACTACGCTGTGGTCTTCGAGACCTTTCCTTTCCTGCCTGACGGAGCCGACTGACGCCATGAGCTACGACGCACTCAAGAACATCCACTCGCTGGCCGCGTATATCTGGCTCGGCAGCCTCTTCGGCTCGCTCGTCTTTACGACCGTCGCGTCGCGCCGCACACCGGCTGGTCTGATTACGGGAGCGACGGCGATCGTGCGCTTCTCGACGCGTGTCGGTCTCCCGGCTGCCGTTGTGCTGCTGATCAGTGGTATATGGATGATCGGGACGGGGAACGGGCCGAAGGGTGGTTTGTGGCTGACGATCGGGTTCGTCGCCTGGCTGGTCGCCGCTGTGGTGGGTAGCGCGTTGATGCACCCCGCGGCCCGCAAAATGCGCAATGCGGCTGCGGGTTCGGACGAGGCGATCGGGTACGCCCGCCGTATCGCTCTCGTTGGTGGTGCCGAGATCATCATGATCGTGATCGGCATCTGGGCGATGGGCGCACGGCCGGGTAGCTGACCCTCCTGCGCGACGATCCCCTCCTCAATAATCGCGACGGGCGCCTCCTCCTCGGAGCCCAGGCCGTCGATGTGGTGGCGGCGGGGGTGTCGATGATTGCGCTGCCTTGGCTCGTCTTGGATGGAGGTGGTTCAAGTACCCAAGCGGGTTTTGTGTTTGCATTCTCGATGCTGCCGTACGTGCTGTTCGGACTCCTTGCCGGCGTTGTGGGCGATCGTTATCCCCGGCGGACGATCATGTGGATCACCCACACGTTGCAGGTGTTTGCCGCACTGCTCGTCCCGATCTGGGCGTTAACGGGACATCCTCCGCTGCTCATCATCTTGTTCGCGGCCTTCGTAATCGGCACAGCACGCGTGTTTGTCGACGCCGCCGTCTTTGGTGCGATCGCCGCGATTATCGGGCGCGAACATTTCTCGCAAGGTCAGGCAACCTTGTCCGCAGCCTGGGCAATTGGCTATCTCGCTGGGCCGGCGCTTGGTGGCGTCCTGATCAGCCTGATTGGTGCTGCCTTCGCGTTGGTTGTCGAGGCGATCATGTTCGCCGTTGCCGTCACGATGATTCTGTCGATCAAACGCTCGCTCGATGCGGATGATCATCGTGGGCACGAGCCGGCGTGGGCGATGATGAAGGAAGGGCTCGCGGTGATCATCCAGTCGCCACGCGTGCGGGCCTATACGGGTGTCAGCATCGTGTGGAATCTCGGTGCCGCGATGTCTGCCGCCTTGATCGTGCCACTGCTCCATACCGTGCTTGGGCTGGGCTCGACACCATCCGGCATCGTGCTCGCAGCGGGGGCGGCGATGGGTCTGCTCGTGCCCACGCTGCTCGGACGGTTCCTCCCGCGCTTTGGTGCTGCGCGCATGACGACCGTGGCGACCGCGGTCAGTTCTGTCGCCATCTTTGCGACAGGTCTCGCGCCAGGTTTTCTTGTTGTGTTGATCAGCAATGCGGTGCGCTCGTTGACGGATTACACGATTCTCTCGGTCGTCATTGGCGAGCGTCAGAAGGGCGTGCCCGATCGACTCCAAGCGCGTGTGGGCATCTCGGGTCGGATGATCGCGGTGATGGCGATGACGGTGGGTGCTGCTCTCGGCTCAGTCCTGGCCGACCCGCTCGGGGTTCGGGCGGTGTTCTTTATCTCCGCCGTCATCGTTGGGCTGGTGCTTGTGACGGCGCTTCCGATTGTGCGTCGCGTCGAACGAGTCGGGCACCTCAACGATCCAACCGCCTAGCCCAACACCTCAAGCACGGCACTGACGAGACCGTCGAGGTCGTGTTCGTCGGCTTCGAGGGCGATGCCCACGCCGAGTTCGCGCATCGCGGCGCTCGTGACAGGTCCGATCGAGATACCCTTGAGTGTGGTTAGGTCGCGGTCGGGATAAGCGGCGACGAGCGCGCGGACGGTTGAGGCGGAGGTGAAGGTGACGGCGTCGGCTGCCAGTGGACCATCGCCTGTCGGCACGGCATACTCGGTGCGGTAGAGAGCCACGACATCGACGGTCGCACCAGCCTTCGTGAGGCCCTCGGGCAGCAGGTCGCGAGCCTCCTCGGCACGCGCGATCAAGACACGCTTGTCAGCCACACGATCTTGCAGCGTTTCGAGCAGAGCCTCGGCGACCGCTCGCTCGGAGACCGTGTCGGCAACGACGCCGATCTGGCGCAAGGCCTCGGCGGTACCAGGGCCGATCGC
>SHUX01000049.1 GCA_009694475.1 Thermoleophilia bacterium | reverse complement strand
TGATAAAGGGTTTCCAATGCATGGGGGCGTCCTCTCAGGAGACAGGGCAGAGCGTAACGGTGCGGCGTTCGACCTCGGCCTGCTCCAGCGCAAGGCGGAGAGCGTCGTCGTCGGCATACCCCGTCAGCGGGATCGTGCGAGTGGGTACCTCAATTGTCAGCCGGTCGACGGCAAACGGCCACGGCGCGACAGTCTGATCGTCGCCGTCGGCCGCGATGTGCAGCGTCTGCTCGTCGGGCAGTACGACCTCCATTGGGCCAGGTCCAGCCGGGTCGCCGAGGCAGACGCGCAGCGACAGACGATCAAAGACCTGGAGCAGCAGGTAGTTGCGCCAGAGCTCGTCTTGGGAGACGCCGAGCCCATCGCGCATCGCCTCGTAGCGCGCCTCTTGCTCGGCGACGAAGGCGTCGACGAGCGACTGTACATCCGCTGCGCGCGTCAGTTTGAGCGCGGGCTGGGTGCCGTAGCGGCCCGTGTAGATGCCCGCAGAATGCATCGAGACCAAGAGTCCCGCGTACGGGTCGATCGCCGCGACCTCTTCGATGCCAAGTCGGTAGAGCCTCAGATGCTCGTCGATCTGGACGTTGAGGAAATTTGTTGGCTGGTCGGTGTCGGTGTTGATGCGCGGCTCGGCCTCCCAGTGACGCCAGCCGATGTCGTGGAGGCGGGCAGCCACGATCACGCTGTCACGCGCAGTGACCTCGTCGGCCCAGGCCTCTGCGAGTTGACCCGAGATGACTGCATGATCGACCTGCAGCACGATCTCGGCGGTATCGCCAGTGGGGCGAACGATCATTGGGAGCCTCCGGGGGAGTGAGCCAGCCAGGCGTGGCGGGTGACGCAGAAGGAAAACGTACCCCGTGCGGCGCTCTCGGTACAGAGTTGGTGAAAGCGATCGAGGTCTGCCGTCGGCACGGTGCCGAGCCTGTCGAGCAAGCGCCGGTAGGACGGCCAGGTGTGGCCGAGGAAGGTATCGCCGAGCGGATCGGAGACGGCCAGCACGCGGGGCTCCCAGGCGACGATGTCGAAACCAGCCGCCACGAGCCAGTCGGGGATCTGGCGTCCAGCGTCGGCATGCGGCTTCGTTGCACACCACGCACGCTTGATCTGGTCGGAGAGTTCGCGATCGCCGACGCCCCACGAGGCGGTCTCCCAATCAGTGTCCGAGATCAGCAGACGACCACCAGGCTTGAGCACGCGACGAATCTCCTGCAGCGCGGCGACGGCATCGGGGACGTACTCGATCACCTGGACGAGGACGGCCGCGTCGAACGAGGCGTCAGGGCAGGGGAGCGCCGAGACGTCACCCTCCAGACAGTCGACGGCGACGCCCGCTGCGCGAGTCTCCTCGACGACGGCGGCGAGCATCGCAGGCGCCGAATCGAGCGCCGTGACACGAGCGCCTTGGAGTGCCAGATCGCGGGCGTAGATACCAGGACCACAACCAATGTCGAGCACGGCAGCGCCTTCGATCGGGCCAAGCAGGTCGATCTGGGCAGTTCGCAATGCCGTCACGTCGGCTGTGCGGTAGGCGCTCGAGACGCGCACGACGGCCTCGGGGCTATCCCACGTCGAGCCGGGACCATGAGTGGGGCGCGGAGGAGTCGCGGTCATCCCGGTAGGCTACCGCCGTGACCACAAAACCGCAGATCCCACGACGCGCAGACTTCCCGGTCTTCCGTGGAATCACGACACGCTGGATGGACAACGACGTCTACGGCCACGTCAACAACGTCGTCTACTACTCGTGGTTCGACACGACAGTCAATGCCTTTCTGATCGAACAGGGCGTGCTCGATCCGGCGAGCGGTGACGCGGTCGGCGTTGTCGTCGAGACGCTCTGTCGCTACCACGACTCGGTCGCCTTTCCCGAGCCAGTCGAGGCAGGGCTGCGCGTCGAGCGGATCGGGACGAGCAGCGTGCGGTACGAGATCGGGATCTTCCGAGTTGGGGCCGAATTGGCGAGCGCGGATGGACACTTCGTCCATGTCTACGTCGATCGCGAGACGCGCCGACCGGTGGCGGTTCCCGAGGCCGTGCGGGCAGTTCTGCTACCGCTCACGGACCACCAGCCGTAATCTTCCGCTAAGCGAAGTATTCGATAAGACGCGGCGCAGAAATAACGGAAAGGCCGGGACATGCCACTCAAGGAGCGCATCAGCGCATTTGACGGACTCGACATCACGCCAGAGCAGCGTGAGATTCTCGAGGCGATTCGCGAGTTTGTCGACCGTGAGGTAATCCCCGTCGCCAAAGAGCTTGAGTCGCGCGACGAGTTTCCAACCAAGATCGTTGAGGGGCTGCGCGACATGGGCGCCTTCGGGATGCGCATTCCGACCGAATACGGCGGGCTCGGACTGGACCTCGTCACGTACGCCCTTGCCATCGCCGAGCTGACACGTGGCTGGATGGCCGTGTCCGGCATCGTCAACGGCCAGTACATCGTCAGCGGCATGATTGCCGCGCACGGCACGGACGAGCAGAAGCAGAACTACCTGCCGCGACTCGCGGTCGGTGAGATTCGCTCGTGCTTCTCGATGACCGAACCGGACGCCGGCTCGGACGTCCAGGCGATCCGCACGATCGCTCGACGCGAGGGCGATGAGTTTGTGATCGACGGCAACAAGATGTGGGTCACCAACGGTGATCGCGCCTCCCTGATCGCGCTGCTCGTCAAGACCGACCCCGACGCCGACCCCCGTCACACCGGGATGACAGCGTTGATCGTCGAGAAGGAGGCATTGGTTGCCCAGCAAAACGGGCTGACCGTCTCGCCACCGCTCGGCAAACTCGGCTATCACGGCGTCGAGTCGGTCGAGTTCGCCTTCGAGGAATTCCGTGTACCGGTCTCTGCCGTGCTCGGTGGCGAAGAGATGATCGGCAAGGGCTTCTACCAGATGATGTCGGGCATCGAGACGGGGCGCATCAACGTCGCCGCGCGCGGTCTCGGCATCTCGTTGCGCGCGCTTGAACTGTCGCTCGAGTATGCCCAGCAGCGCTCTGCCTTCGGCAAGCCAATTGGTCATCACCAGCTGATCCAGAAGAAGATCACCGACATGGCGACCCGCATCGAGGCCTCGAAGCACCTGATCCTGGCCGCCGCCAAGAAGAAGGATTCGGGCCAGCGCGCCGACATCGAGGCCGGCATGGCAAAGCTCTACGCCACTGAGACCTGCCAGCGCTGTGCCGAGGAGGCAATGCGCATCTTTGGTGGCTACGGCTACTCGACCGAGTACGAGGTTGAGCGTCTCTACCGCGACGCGCCGCTGATGATGATCGGCGAAGGATCGAACGAGATCCAAGAGACGATCATCGCCAAGGGTCTGCTCAAGCGCCACGAGCTGATCTAGCCGATCGCAGAGCCAGGTTCGATTGGATGCCGGCCCGTCTTTGCATGCAATCGAGCAAAATAGTCCGCTTGCAATCGTGACCAACCTATGGTTTTGTACACAATTCATGGCAGGCCTCTCGGAAACCGTTGGCACGAACGCCGAGCGCGTCTACGACGACTTGCGTGCGGCCATCGTCAGCGGCGAGTTTCCACCCGGTGAGCGTCTGCGCACCGAGGCGCTTGCAGAACGATTCGGAACCTCACGCACACCCGTACGGGAGGCGCTCGTCTTGCTCGAGGGTGATGGGCTTGTCGAGATCGAGCCCCGCCGCGGCGCTGTCGTCCGTTCCTTTGACCCGGCCGACCTCGTCGATCTCTACGAGGTACGCGCCGTGCTCGAAGCCCGCGCCGCCTCGCTCGCCGCAACGCGCATCACCGAGGAACAGTTGCTTGCGCTCGAGGCCGTCTGCGACCACACCGATCGTTTGGCAGGCAAGACGCAGCACACCGTCGACAAGTTGCTGGCCGCCAACGAAGAGTTCCATCGCATCGTGATCGACGCTGCTGGCAGTCCTCGACTGAGTGGAGCACTGCGCACCGTCGCGGGCATTCCGCGCCCCTTCAAAACCGTCTTCTGGAAAGACGCCGCCGAACGCGCCCGCTCGCTGGCCGCCCATCGTGAGATCGTCGCTAGCCTGCGGGCAGGGTCGGCCGAACGCGCCGAGAGCGCGATGCGACTCCATGTACTAACAGCACGAGACTATCTCGTAGAGGTGATGCGTGAGCGAATCTGAAACCCCCAGCTCTGGTCCCCTCGAGGGCGTCCGCACGATCGAATTCGGCCAACTCTTGGCCGGGCCATATTGCGCATCCCTGCTTGGCGATTTCGGCTCCGAGGTAATCAAGGTCGAGGCGCCTCCAAAGGGCGACCCAATGCGCGAATGGGGTCGCGAGCGGGTCAATGAGCACACGCTCTGGTGGCCGAGCCTCGCGCGCAACAAAAAGGTTGTCACGCTCAACCTGCGCGTACCAGAAGGCCAAGAGCTCGCACTCGAGCTGATGGCCAAGGCCGACGTCGCCCTCGAAAACTTCAGCCCCGGCACGATGGAGAAGTGGAACATCGGGCCGGAGCAGGCGATGGCCAAGAACCCGCGACTGATCTACGCGCGCGTCTCTGGCTATGGCCAGACCGGCCGCTATAAGGATCGTGTCGGCTTCGCCGCCGCCGGCGAGGCAATGGGTGGCCTGCGCTACATCAATGGCTATCCCGACCAGCCGCCGCCGCGCAGTGGCATCTCGCTTGGCGATACGCTCGCATCAAAGCAGGCCTTCGAAGGCATCCTGCTCGCGCTCTACTGGCGCGACGCACGGGGTGGCAACAAGGGACAGGTAATCGACGCTGCGATTGTTGACGCCTGCTTTGCGATGACGGAGTCGACGATCACCGAGTACGCCCTGACCGGCGTCGTGCGCGAGCCATCCGGCTCGTACCTCTCGAAGATCGCGCCCTCCAACGTGCACAAGTCGAAAGACGGAAAGTGGGTGGTGATCGCAGCCAACCACGATTCCCTCTGGAAGCGACTCGCAGTCGTGATAGGTCGGCCCGAATTAGCCGAGGATCCGCGTTATGCAACGCATCGCGAGCGTGGCGATCGTGAGCACGAGCTGTACGCAATGATCGACGAATGGGCGGCCGGGTACACGGCCGCAGAACTCGACGAGCTGCTCGCCGAGGCAAACGTGGTATCGGCTGGTGTGTACACCGCCGCCGACATGTACAACGATCCACACTTCCGCGAACGCGGACTGATCGTGGATCTGCAAGACCCCGAGATCGGCACCATGCCGGTTCCGGGTATCACTCCGAAGCTCTCTGAGACGCCTGGCGAGATCCGCTGGGGCGGCAAATGGGAGATCGGCGCAGACAATGAAGCGGTCTGGTGTGGACTTGTCGGACTCACCCAAAGTGAGCTCGGCAAACTACAAGAGGCCGGGATCGTCTAGCGTAATGCCTAGCAAGTGGAGAGAAAGGACGGACTCGTGGCTTATCGCCTAGGAGTAGACGTCGGTGGGACATTCACCGACCTGTTCCTCGTC
Source organism: Thermoleophilia bacterium (assembly GCA_009694475.1). Classification (GTDB taxonomy): domain Bacteria; phylum Actinomycetota; class Thermoleophilia; order Gaiellales; family F1-60-MAGs149; genus F1-60-MAGs149. Next base: position 7,832 of record SHUX01000049.1, on the reverse strand, counting down.
AACGATGACGATGGAACGCAATATCGTGTCAAGACCCCTTCGACGCCCAGTGACCCTTCCGAGGGCGTGCTGACAGGACTAACACGCATGTGCGAAACGGCGGGCATCTCGCCCTCCGATCTTCGCAACATCATGCATGGCACGACTGTCGCGACAAACGCCGTACTCGAGGGCAAGGGTGCTCGCGTGGGTCTGATCACAACCCAAGGGTTCTCCCAGATTCTGCACCTTGCGCGCTCGCAGACCCCGGGTCCTCTGGCCGGTTGGATCATCATGCAGAAGCCCGAGCCGCCGGCATCGCTGGCCGACACCCGTGAGGCTGTCGAACGCATGGGCCCGCGTGGCGAGACCGTGGTTGCTGTCGATGAAGCTCAGGTCGAGGCGATCGTCAAGGACCTCGTCGCGAGCGGCGTTCAGTCGTTGACTGTTGGTCTGATTAACTCGTACATTTCGAACAAGCATGAGAAGCAAATCGGCGCTATCGTCGAGCGTCTCTACCCGGACTTCCCCGTCACGCTCTCGAGCGATGTCGTGCCGGAGTTTCGCGAGTACGAGCGCACGCTGACTGCCTGCATGAACTCGTATGTGCGCCCGCAGGTCCAGGCCTACGTCGATCGGCTCGACGTCGAGCTGAAGGCCGCCGGCGCAACCTGTGACGTCAACATCCTGCGCTCTGACGCAGGCCTGATGACGACGCGTGAGGCTGGTCGTAACCCGATCTACGGCGTGCTGTCCGGTCCGTCCGGCGGCGTCGCGGGTGCGCTCTACGTCGCCACGCGTGCGGGCTTCCCGAACATCCTCACGTTCGACATGGGTGGCACGTCGACAGACGTGGCGCTCTGCCAGAACGGCGAGCCGACGATCGGTCGCGACACAACGATCGGACAGTTCCGCCTGAAGGTGCCGTCGATCAACGTGCACACCGTTGGTGCTGGTGGCGGCTCGATCGCCCACGTGCCAGAGCTGACCAAGGCGCTTCGCGTCGGTCCACAATCGGCCGGTGCCGAGCCTGGTCCCGCTGCCTACGGCAAAGGTGGTGAGGAGCCGACCGTGACGGACGCCAATGTCGTTGTCGGCAACCTGCCCGCCAACCTACTTGGTGGCGAGATGATGCTCGACGTCGAGGCCTCCCGCACGGCCGTCCAGAAAATCGGTGACGCGATCGGTCTCGAGCTCGACGCGGCGGCTGAGGGCATCCTCAAGATCGTCAACGAGAACATGGCAGGCGCGCTGCGCCTTGTCTCCGTCCAGCGTGGGTACGACCCGCGTGACTTCGCACTCGTCGCCTTCGGTGGCGCCGGTCCGTTGCACGCGAACGCCGTAGCCGAATTGATGGGCTCGTTCCCCGTGATCGTGCCGCCCTCGCCAGGGCTGCTCTGCGCGGTCGGCGACCTCGTCGCCGAGTTCCGCAACGAGTTTGCTCAGACGATCGTCAAGCCGATCGACGAGGCCGACCCGGCCGAAGTCAAGGCTGTACTCGACGATCTCGGTTCGCGAGCACAGGACTGGATGACGTCCGAAGGCATCACCGCAACGGATCAGCGGGTCACGTACTTGGCGGACATGCGCTACGTCCTCCAAGGCTACGAGATCCCCGTTACGGTCGATATCGCACAGGTCCAGGCGGGCAACATTGCTCAGCTTGGCGACCAGTTCGACGCACTGCACGAACAGTTGTACGGCTTCAAGATGGACGACGCAGCGCGGGAGATCGTCAACCTCCGCTGCATCGGCAACGGAGCCGTACCGAAGATCCAATTGCCCTCGGGCACGGTCAAGGCGAACGATGCCTCTGACGCGATCTTTGAAGAGCACGAGATCGTCTTCGACGGGAAGAAGATTTCCGCGAAGATTTACGACCGTTCCAAGATGACGCCGGGCGCGAAGTTCAAGGGCCCGGCAATCGTCACCGAGTTTGACTCGACGACGGTGGTCCTCCCCGGCTATGTGGCCGAGATGGACGAGTTCTACAACATCCTGATCAACCCACAGGCATAAGGGAGGAGCTCTAATGGCAACAACTACAGACGAGCTTCGGATCGCAGAGATCCCGACCGGGGTCGACATCGATCCGGTTACGCTCGACATCATCGAGGGCGCCCTCAAGAGTGCCCGGTACGAGATGGACGCAGTGCTGTTCCGATCGGCAATGAGCCCGGTCATCCGCGAGCAGCACGACGAATTTCCGATGATCACCGACCCGCGTGGTCGCATGGTCGTGGGGCAATTCGGTGCCTACATCAACGAAATGATGGAGGATTGGGACGAGGGCATCTATGAGGGCGACGTGATTCTTTGCGCCGACCCGTTCAAGTGCTCCGCCTCGATCTCCCACACGAACGACTGGCTCGTGCTGGTCCCGATCTTCCACAGTGGTGAACTTGTGGGCTGGTCGAGCCAGTTCGGTCACATGATGGATGCGGGCGGTCGCCTGCCGGGTTCCTTGCCCACCAACGCGAAGACGATCTACGACGAGGGACTCATCATTCCCCCGATCAAGGTTGTCGAGCGGGGCGAGATCCAGAAGCCGGTGCTGTCCCTGATCCTGAACAACATGCGCAACGCGGCAATGAACCGCGCCGACCTGTTCGCCCTGATCGCAGGGTGCCGGTCGGGTGAAAAGCGCGTGCAGGAACTCTGTGACCGCTTCGGCAAGGAGACGTATCTGGCTGCGCTACAGGCGTTGCTTGATCGTACGTATGCCGCGATGAAGCAGCTGATCAACTGGGCCATCCCGGAGACGCCGCAGTCCTTCGAGGACTACGTCGACGACGACGGCCTGGGTAATGGTCCGTTCAAGATGAAACTGACGATCTGGCGCGAGGGTGACCACGCGTTCTTCGATTGGTCGGGCACAGATCCGCAGGCGATGGGACCGGTGAACTTTTACCTCTCTGAGGGCATGTTCAAGATGTTCATCGGCATCTACCTGATCATGGTCAACGATCCGCAGATCCTGTTCAACGACGGGTTCTACCCGCTGCTGCACATCATCCTGCCGGAGGGTTGTCTCTTGCGTCCGAGGTTCCCCTCGGCACTGGGCTGTCGTACCCATGCGCTCGCGCGTATGTTCGACGTGCTTGGTGGCGCACTGTGCAAGCAGGCTCCGGAGATCAATACGGCGGCTGGCTACGGCACCTCGCCGTACATGTTGTACTCGGGTTGGGGCGATAAGGGTGACTTCTTCTTCGCCATGGAGATCCTCTACGGAGGCATTCCAGGTCGACCAATCGGTGACGGCATGGACGGTCACTCGTGGTGGCCGTTGTTCGAGAACATTCCGACCGAGTACCTCGAGGCGTACTACCCGCTTCGGATCGACGGTTATACGACGATCACCGACTCGGGTGGTCCTGGACTGCATCGTGGTGGTAACGGCGTTGAGAAGCGCTACATCTACCTCGAGCCAGGCCAAGTTTCGATCCACGACGATCGTTGGTTGACGCGCCCGTGGGGCGTGCTCGGCGGTCTGCCGGGTGGTCGTTCCGAGAAGATCCTCAAGCGCATCGATGGCACCGAAGAGCGGTTGCCGTCGAAGTGCGACGAGATCGAGGTCGTACCGGGCGACATGCTCGTGTACCGCACCGCCGGTGGTGGTGGTTGGAAGGATCGTCTCGATCGTCCGGTTGACGTTGTCGTCAAGGACGTCTCGTACGGCTTGGTCAGCAGTGACTACGCCAAGGAGGGCTACGGCGTTGTGATCAACGCCGACGGTTCTGCTGATGAGGCTGCCACGGCGAAGGAGCGGGAGCGTCAGCGCACTGAGCGCGGCGATGCTCTGGCCTTCGACTACGGCCCGCCACTCGCCGAGGTGTTGGCGAACTGCAAGGCCGAGACTGGCCTCGAGCCACCGATCCCCGCAGTGCCGCTGCGCTGGTCGCCGCTCGAGCCGGGCGAGGACGCACAGCGTCGCGTCCGCGAGGCCGACAACATGCCGGGAGATATTGTCACGGCATGAGTCACGATATGAGTACGCACGGACAGGACACCGATTCCTTCTACGAATCACGAGGGTTTGGGAAGGCCGCCGGCTTTGGCCGGCGGCCGGTCCTGGTCGTCGTCGACCTGCAGAAGGGCTTCACGGATCCCGCGTCGCCGCTCGGTGGGGACTACTCGGAACTCGTTGCCGAGAACTGCCGACTCGTGGACGCCTGTCACGACAAGGGTGTCCCCGTGGTCTTTACGACGGTCTACTACGACGAGGCTCCAGCCCAAGCGGCCGCGGTCTTCCAGGCCAAGGTGCCTTCGCTCCTCGTCTTGAAGGCCGGCTCGGATTGGGCCGAGATTGACGAGCGTCTGGGCATGACCAGCAAGGACACGCTGGTCGTCAAGCAGTTTGCCTCCGCCTTTTGGGGGACGAACCTTGGCGCCTTGATGTCGTCGTGGCAGGCCGATACCTGCATCGTTACGGGAGTGACGACCTCGGGCTGCGTCCGTGCAACCGTCGTCGACTCGCTGCAGCACGGCTACCGCACGATCGTGCCGCGTGAGTGCTCGGGCGATCGTGCCCCCGGCCCGCACGAGGCCAATCTCTTTGACATGAATCAGAAGTACGCCGATGTACTGCCCAACGACGACGTCGTGGCGTACCTCGAAGCGCTGCCTTTACAGACGCCCGCAATCTAACTGAGTTGATCCGGCTCAGACGCCGGCGTCGCGCAGGATGGCCTGGGCGCGATACACAACTGGGTAGTCCACGAACGTGCCGTCTTCCAGCGTGAACGCCGAGACGCCCTTCGCCTCGTTTTCGGCAAAGGCGGCGACCACGGCATGGGCCCAGGTGACCTCGTCGGCAGTCGGTGCAAAGACGCCCGCCACGATTGGCAATTGGCGGGGATGGAGCACCATCTTGCCTTGGAAGCCGAGCCGTCGCGCCCACGTAGCTGCCGTCGCGCAGCCCTCGTCGTCAGAGAGGCTGAGGTAGGGGCCATCGACCGGCTGCTCGAGACCGGCTGCACACGCGGCGAGCACGAGCTGGCTGCGCACATGGAAGAGCTCGTACCCATCCGCCGTCAATTCGACGCCAAGATCGTTGGACAGATCGGCTGGCCCAAGCAAGAGCGTGCGCAGGCGTGGGGTGCAGGTCGCGACGGCCGGTGCTGCGAGGACGCCTTTGGCTGTTTCCGCAATTGAGATCAGACGGATTGCGCCGGCCTCTATGCCCTGCTCGCGCTCGAGTGCGTCGAGACGGTCGGCCACATGACGGACCTGATCGGGCGACTCCACCATCGGAATCAGCAGCCCAGCCAGCCGCGAGAGCGAAGGCGCCAAGGCATCGAGGTCGGCATCCGAGAATTCCGTGTCGACGCCGTTGATGCGGACATGGACCTGAGCACCCTCAACGGACGGGTCTTGGAGCGTCTCCGTCACGATCACTCGGGCCGCAGCCTTCTCGGTCTGGGCGACGGCGTCCTCGAGGTCGAGGCAGACAGCAGAGGCCCCAATCGCAATCGCCTTCAACGACTTGCGACTGTCGTTAGCAGGGGCAAACATCAGCGTGCGAATGGGTGCGCTCACGGGCTTCCTCTCATGACCGAATGATTCTTTGACAGTATGCCGGTGATGGACTCCGTCGGTACACCGTGGCACGCCAGCCGACGTGGAGCAGTCGCTGCAGTCGCGCTGAGTGGCAGTGCACTAATGATGGGCGCCTACGCCACGCTCTCAATTGCGCCGATCGCCCCGCTGATTCGTGCCGACCTCGGGATCAGCAACGCGGGCATCGGACTGATCACCGCCGCCATCTTCGGCGGCGCTGCGCTGGCCAGCACGCCGTCGGGGCATCTGACTGACCGGCTGGGCGCCGTCCGACTCCTCTTCATCGCCATGGTCGGCATCGCGGTAACTGAGGCGATCGCAGCAAGTGCCTCATGGACCTGGTTGTTCGTCGTCGCGATGTTCGGCGTCGGCATGGCCTACGGCTGCATCACGCCACCAACGAACGTGATCGTGCGGGGTGCAGCAGACGGTGCGAACCAAGGGCTCGTGATGAGCGCCAAGCAGATCGGCGTGACACTCGGCGGGCTGATCGCCGGCCTGACGCTGCCGGCGCTTGCGAATCACTATGGCTGGCGGCTGTCGTTGCTGGCGCCGGTGATCGGGGCGATGGTTGTTGCAGGACTCGTCGTATTGATGCATGAGAACCTCAAGCATCAGGTTGGGCCGCGTGCGGACGACTCGGAGGTGATGGAGAAGTTTCTCGTCCGCTATGGGTGGCGCTTAGGGGTGGGTGGGTTCGGCTTCCTGATGGCGGGCGTGCAGCAGGGCTTCATGGCGTATACGACGCTGTTCCTCACTGAAGACCATCGCTACGGACTCGCAATTGCTGGCGTTTCGTTCGCGGTGATGATGGTCGGCGGTACCGTTGGTCGGCTCGGCTGGGCCGTTATCTCAGATCGCTGGTTCCGAGACAACCGCTGGACGGGGCTCCTGATTTCCTCGTTCGTCGCCGCCTTCGGTCTGCTCGGTATGGCCTTCCTGCCGACGGGGCCATGGCTGTGGCCGTGCTTCGTGCTCGTAGGTCTCTCCAGTATCGGCTGGAACGGCGTCTTCCTTGCGCTGGTCGCCAACTCCGTGCCCGTCACGCACGTGGGGCGACTGACGGGCTGGTCACTCCGCTGTGTGTTCTCCGGCGTTGTCGTGATTCCACCAATCCTGGGTTTTCTTGCCGATCACTGGGGCTGGAGCGCAGCGTGGATTTTTGCGGCAACGATCACGTTGATTGCGGGCGCCGGCATGTACTTCGGTGCCCGTGGCGGCGTAAACCCACACAAAACGTAAGGTTTGACCGCAACCCCTCGGGGCGGTGATACTTTCTTCCAACGCGAGACGGAGGAGAGAGCCATGCGCGCAGCGCTGTTTCATGAATTTGGTGGGATCGACAAGATCGTCGTCGAGGACATCGACCCCCCGAAGCCCGCACCGCATGAGGTGCTGATCAAGGTAGGAGCGTGTGCGCTCAACCATCTCGATGTGGACTTCCGCGAGGGTATCTCGCGTTTCCCGGTCGATCCAGGCGGTGTCTTCGGCCTCGAGTTTGCCGGCGAGATCACCGAGGTGGGTTCGGCAGTCTCGGACGAGTGGAAGGTTGGCGATCGTGTCGCGCCGTACCTGATGGGCATCGATCTCAACAACCACTACGCGCGAACTGGGCGCGAGAACCTCGCTGCCAACGACTTCATTGGCATCACGCGCCCTGGCGGCTACGCCGAGTACAGCGCGATTCCCGAGAGTCATCTGGTGCGCATTCCCGACGGACTTTCGTACGCGGATGCCGCTGCCACGCAGATCGCCTTTGGTACCGCTTTCCACATGCTCTTCACGCGTGGTCGCCTGGCGATTGGCGAGACGGTGCTGATCAACTCGGTCGGCTCGGGCATTGGTTCGGCGGCCGTGCAGCTCGCTGCGATGAGTGGTGCTCGGATTATCGGGACGTCGTCGGGTGACGACAAGCTTGCGGCTGCCACGAAGCTCGGCATGCATCACGGCATCAACTACACCAAGCAGGACATCGTCGAAGAGGTCATGCGCATCACCGACGGTGCAGGTGCGCACCTGACCTACGAGCATGTCGGTGGTGATCTCTTTACCGCGGGTCTCAACTCGCTCGGCAAGGACGGACGCCTCGTCACCTGTGGTGGCCACTCCGGCGAGGTCGTGCCGGTCGACATGATTCCCCTGTTTCGCATGCAGTGGCAGATCATCGGCTCGTTCACGTACACCAAAGGCGAGTACCAGACGGTCCTGCAGATGGTTGCCGAGGGCAAGTTGAAGCCACTCGTCGACTCTGAGGTGCCGCTCGAGGACATCCGCAAGGCCTTTGAGCGGATGGA
>SHUX01000002.1 GCA_009694475.1 Thermoleophilia bacterium | reverse complement strand
CAGGCAATCCGCCACGAGCTCGAGTTCACAAGCCCGGAGGGCAAGCATTACCGCCTCAACGATGAGATTGCGACGCTGATCGTGCGCCCTCGTGGCTGGCATCTCGAAGAGCGCCACCTGCTGATCGACGGCACACCGATCGCTGCTGGACTCTTTGATCTCGCGGTCTATATGACCCACAACGCCAAAGAACTGTTGGCACGTGGGTATGGTCCGTACTTCTACCTTCCGAAGCTCGAGTCGCACCTTGAGGCCCGCCTCTGGAACGATGCCTTCGTGATCGCGCAAGATGCCGTTGGCGTCCCACAGGGGTCGATCCGTGCGACTGTGCTGATCGAGACGCTACCCGCCGCGTTCGAGATGGAGGAGATCCTCTACGAATTACGCGACCACTCTGCCGGCCTCAACGCGGGTCGCTGGGACTACATCTTCAGCGCGATCAAGAAGTTGCACACACACGAGAATACGATCCTGCCCGACCGTGTGGCCGTCACAATGGACGTGCCGTTTATGCACGCCTACACGCAGTTGCTTGTGCGCTCGTGTCACCGACGCGGTGCGCACGCGATCGGTGGCATGGCCGCGTTTATCCCCTCGCGCCGCGACGCCGCGATCAATCAGGTCGCGTTTACAAAAGTCCGTGAGGACAAGGAGCGCGAGGCCAATGGTGGCTGCGACGGCACCTGGGTCGCCCACCCCGACCTCGTGCCGCTCGCGCTGGAGATCTTCGACGGCGTACTCGGCGATCGCCCCAACCAGGTGGACCGGCTCCGCGAAGACGTCGTGCCGAATGCCCCCGCGCTCGTCGCGCTCGGCGACACACCGGGTGAAATTACCGAAACCGGTGTGCGCACCAACATCTCGGTCGGCGTGCGCTACATCGCCGCCTGGCTCGGTGGACAGGGTGCGGTTGCGATCGACAATCTGATGGAGGATGCTGCGACCGCAGAGATTTCTCGAGCCCAACTGTGGCAGTGGCTCCACTTCGGCGTCACGCTCGCCGATGGGCGCACGCTCACGCATGACCTCTACACGACGTTTCGTGACGAGGAAATTGAGCGGATCGGAGGCCGTAACCAGGGACGTGTTGGCGAGGCTGTCGACCTGCTCGACGAGCTTGTTCTCCAAGAGCGCTTCGAAGAGTTTCTGACCGTGCCGGCCTACGCCAGACTGACGTAGCCAGACCAGTCGGCTCGACGCAGTTCCCACATGCAATCAATGCCGACGTCGTCCAGCGCCCGCAGGCCCGTCGCCTCGCGGTCGCCAAGCAACGTGTAGCCGAGCCGACGCGGCACGCCTGCGCTCGAGAAGTTCGTCACGTCGTGAATGATGCGTAGTTGGTCGATTTCTAGGTCGGCGAAAGCAAGGTCTGTCAGGAGACCAGCGGCAATCGTCATGATCCCTGCCCCGTCCACCCATCTGCCAGCCAGTAGCCAAGCTCGAGTCCACCCGGCCCCGGACGATCGTGGAGTCCCACCGCACCAACAATCATGTCCTCAACAAAGACGCCGAAGTGGCGATCAGCACCGGCATCCCACTTCTCGTTCCACTCCGCGATCTTGCCGATCGCATCGTAATCGTCGGCAAACCACTCATCGACCCATGGCAACCGCGGGCGGAGCCGTTCGGCGGATCCCATGATGACGTCGCGCAACTCCTCGGCATCACCCACCACCCACCGCCGCACCTCAATCTCGCCCGATTCGGCCTGCTCCGTTGTTGGCCTCGTCACGACGACGGCACGTCGACGACAGCGAATGTCGCCAAAGCAACGGCCAGCAGACGACCCTGCTCGTCGCGCAGTTTGCCTTCTGAGACGATCGTACGGCGCCCACTGTGCAGCACCTCAGCCGTTGCCGTCACCAGCGAACCAGGCAACACGGGGCGCGTCAAGTTGACCTTGATTTCGATCGTGACTGCTCTCCGCCCAGCCGGTAAAAGCGTGTGCGCTGCCCCGCCCAGCGTGGAGTCCATGATCGTCGTTACCCACCCGCCATGCACCATGCCGATCTGATTGAGGTGTTGGTCGCCCGGCGTCGCAGCAATCACTGCTCGCCCCTCACCAAGATCGATCACGGTGACGCCAGCGGCCCGTGCGTACGGGCTCGGTTCCAGCTCGCCGTCCTTCAGTTTCTGAAACAGCTCAAGGCCCGACAATGACGTGTGCTTGGGGTCGTGGTCGCCGATCACCCCATTACCCTAGCGATCAGACCGCCTGCACATCCTGGACCAGTTGCGTCAGGCTCTTGCGCGCATCGCCAAACAGCATGCGTGTCTTAGGGTCGTGGAAGAGCATGTTCTCGACTCCAGCAAAGCCTGTCGCCATCGAGCGCTTGAAGACGATCACGTGCTCGGCGTTGTCGACCTCCAAGATCGGCATGCCGTAGAGGGCGCTGCTCTCGTCGTCACGCGCGGCCGGATTGACGACATCGTTAGCGCCGATCACCAGCACGATGTCGGTCTGAGGAAAGTCGGCGTTTGCCTCCTCCATCTCGAGCAGCTGGTCATAGGGAACATCCGCCTCGGCCAGCAAGACATTCATGTGCCCCGGCATGCGGCCCGCTACAGGGTGGATGGCGAAGGCGACGCTGACACCACGGGCGATCAAGAGGTCCGCCAGCTCGCGGACCGGGTGCTGTGCTTGGGCGACAGCAAGGCCGTAGCCGGGGACGATCATCACCCGCCGCGCATAGACCAGCTGGGCAGCCAGATCGGACGCCGAAATCTCGAGCACCGGCAGCGCCTCGCCCGACGCGCCGACCGCCGAGCCACTGCCGCCCCCGCCACCAAAGGCACCGAAGAGCACACTCGCAACCGAACGATTCATCGCCTTCGACATCAGCTGCGTCAGCAGCGTGCCGCTGGCACCGACCAGCACGCCCGCAATGATCAGCAGGCTGTTGTTAAGCGCGAAACCCGTCGCCGCTGCCGCGAGCCCCGTGCAGGCATTGAGGAAGGCAATCACGACCGGCATGTCTGCGCCGCCGATCGGCAGGACCGCGGAAACGCCGAGCAGCAAGGCAATCGCCGCGGCGAGCCACAGGATCGGATCGTGGATGTTGAACGAGGCATAGGCGGCAAGACCCAGCACCACGATCGCGCCAAGCCCATTGATCATCTTTTGCGCTGGCCACGTAATCGGCCGACCAGGCACGATCTCCTGCAACTTGCCGAAGGCAACGAGACTGCCCGCAAAGGAGATCGAGCCGACAATCGTCGAGAACATCACCGAGACGGCAATCACCGCGCCCAGCGCCACCTCGCCACTGGCGCTCATCGCGTGGTACTCCGAGATCGCAATCAACGCTGCCGCACCACCCCCAAGGCCATTCAGCAACGCCACCAACTGCGGCATCGCCGTCATCTGCACACGCCGCGCAACCAACGCGCCAATCGATCCGCCCACGAACGCGGCGATCGCGATCCAGGTGTAGCCGATCACACGACCATCGACGAGCGTCGCAATGATCGCGATCAACATGCCGACCGCTGCCACGAGATTGCCGCGACGCGCCGTGCGTGGCGACGACAACCAACGCAGACCGAGGATGAAGCAGAAGGACGCCACGAGGTAGGCGACTTGGATTAGGTCGACGCGCGTCATCCCTGATCCTGCTTCGGCGGTTCGGGCCGTCGCCGGAACATTTGCAGCATGCGGTCTGTCACGACGAACCCACCGACGACGTTCGCCGCGCCAAAGGCGACAGCGACGACACCACAGATCGTCTCTACGGTGCCACCCGCTGCGGCACCAAGCACGAGGATCGCACCAACGACAACCACGCCGTGGATCGCGTTCGTGCCGCTCATCAGCGGCGTATGCAACATCTGTGGAACCTTTGAGATCACCTCGACACCGACCCAGGCAGCGAGCACAAGAATCACGAGTTCGGTGATAAAGCTCATGCTGCGCCTCCCGTAGCCGCAAGCCGCTCGACAACGCGCGCAGCCACGACCACACCACCGCGCGTGATCAGGGCACCCGCCACGATTTCGTCATCCCAATCCGGAGCGAGTTCCGCCCCCGGCGCAATCAGTCGCACGAAGGCGCGCACGTTGGCCGCGTAGAGGTCGCTGGCAGTGCCAGGAATCGCTGCAGCCGGATTACTCGGTCCGAGCACGAGCACCCCCTCAATATCCACTTCTTCGCCCGCCACCGTGCAGGCGCAATTGCCACCCGCTGAGGCGGCGAGGTCAACGATCACGCTACCCCGACGCATCGACCGCACGGCCGCCTCCGTAATCAGCTCGGGCGCACGTGCACCCGGGATCTGGGCCGTGCAGATGACGATGTCGGCGTCGGCACAGGCCCGCGCCAAAGCCTCTTGCTCGAGACGATGCTGTTCCTGGTCGAGCCCCGTCGCATAGCCGCCGGCCTGCTCCTCACCAGCAACATCGATGGCCAGAAAACGCGCACCGAGCGATTCGACCTGCTCCTTGACGGCGGCGCGGACATCGAACGCCGTCACAACAGCGCCGAGCCGGCGCGCGGTGGCGATCGCCTGCAGACCAGCAACACCTGCCCCGAGCACGAGCACGCTGCGCGCCTTGACCGTACCCGCCGCCGTCATCAACAACGGGAAGAGACGCGGCGCGCGATCAGCCGCCAGCAGGACGCCGTGGTATCCAGCCACCGTTGCCTGCGAGGAGAGCGCATCCATCGCCTGGGCGCGGGTCGTACGGGGCATGAACTCGAAGGCGAACGTGGTCGCACCTGTCGCCGCCAGCCGCTCTGCCCGCGCAACATTGCCGAGTGGATCAAGGAAGGCAATCAGCGTATGCGCGGGCGTCATCAGCGCTAGTTCGTCGCCATCCGGAGGCGCCACGCGCGCGATCAACGTGGCTCCTGCGTACGTCGCCGCGGCATCTTCGGCAAGCTCTGCGCCGACCGCACGGTACGCCTCATCGCTGTAGCCAGCCGCCTGACCCGCAGAACGTTCGACGAGGATTCGAAACCCATCCTGCACAAGCGTCTCGATAATCGACGGCACGAGCGCGACGCGACGCTCCGCGCCGGCGGCTTCGCGCGGTACACCGATTACAAGATTGGACATGCGGATTCCATCAAGACCTATTCGTTCGCCAGCAGTGTACGGCCGAGCCGGCTCGCACACGACAAAGAGTCGTCTCTCGAACTAGCGACTCCAGCCGGGCTGGTCGCGATCGAGCAGGCGCTTCATGGCAGCAAAGAGCAGGGGCGACTCCTCGTCGGACGCCTCAGCCCACTGCCGTGCCGTGTGCTCGGCAACGGACTTTTTACCCAAGACCAATTTGGAGCCTGTCGACTGGGCGAGCACCTGCATCTCGCAGGCGCGCTCGAGAAAATACGTGCGTAGCCAGGCTTCAGCAGGCGTCGAGCCGACGATGATCACGCCGTGGTTGCGTAAGAACATGACATTGGCGCCCTTCGCAACTGCGCGTGCGAGGCGTGTGCCCTCGTCTTCTCCCTGTACCTGGCCACCATAATCGAGCGTGGCAACAGTGCCATGAAACGACATCGAGTTCTGCGTCAGACGTGTCAGAAAACCGTCTTCTGTGCAGGCGATCGCGGTGGCATACGGCATGTGCGTGTGCATCACACAACGAGCATTTGGTCGCGCGGCATGGACCTGGCGGTGGATCTGGATGGCGGTCACTTGGCCGCCACCCGAGCCGTCAAGAACATTGCCCTCAAGGTCGACGAGCAGAATATCGCTCGGCTTCATCTCCGACCAGTGTGGACCGTAGCGATTGAGCAAGAAGACGTCGTCGTGGCCATCGATGGCGAGCGAGTAGTGATTATCGATGCCTTCGTTGTAGCGATGCAAAGCCGAGATGCGCAGCAGCGCGGCGACCTCAATGCGGGCTGCGGCCAAGACCTTCTTATCGATCGCAGGAGTGCCCATGGGCTAAAACCTACCAGCAAATGAGCCAACGCTGATTCCGGGCTAGCCAATCGTCAGCGGCGCACATGTCAACGCCGAGACATTACCAACGCTGTCCTTCGAGGTCAGACACCAGACGTACGCACCATAGGCAAAACCGCGCGGCACCAGCCACTTCACGACAGTATCTGTGCGAGCCCGATTGACACCATCCACCGTCGAGAAACGCCGTAAAACAGTGCCGCCCTTCGTGCGACGGATAGTAATCATCTCGCGCGTCTTGCCGGTCTCACCTATCACGCGGTAGCGCAGTTTGGCTTTGGCTCCCGGGACCTGTCGCGCATTGCGCAACCGCACGGTCGGTGGCGATTGGTCCGCGGACTGATCCCAGGCCACCACATCGCCGGCTAAGAGAGGCGTGACCCAATCCGTCAGCGTCGCGACCCGGGTGTAGAGACCCGGACGATTGGGCGCCCCACACTCGTAGCCCCACGACACGATGCCCGCAAGCAGGGTGCGATCGTCGGCGGGGTCAGGCGTCTCGCCGCCCGCTACGACGGTCATTGGTCCACCACTATCACCCTGACAGGTATCAACACCGCCGGCGGGGAGCCCAGCACAGACCATCTTCGTGGCCTCAGCGAGCGTCACATCGTCCAGGTCAGCGCACTCTTGATCGGCGACAATCGGCAGCGTCGCCTGCATCAGTACATCCGTCGTGCCACCGCTCGCGGTCGTCAGCCCCCAACCAGCAATCCGGGCGGTCACGCCTGCGGCGTAGTACCGCGCATCGGCCGTCGTGGCAAGCGCCAAGGCGGGGCCTGGGAGATCCGTCGCCGTCTCGATCACCGCCGAGTCGTAGGGCCCACCCTGATTCTGCGACCGGAGGGCATACTGCGGGTTGACGGTAATCCTGACGGCCGTAAATGGCGTCCCATCCTCGCCACTCAAAGCGACGCGACCAGCAACACCCGTCAGCGTCTCAGCGGGAATTGTGACGCCGTTATCGACGACGCAATGCGCAGCCGTGAGGATATAACGCGTGCCCACAATTGTGCCGCCACACCCCCACGCGTTACTCTTCGAGACGTTCGCCTCGAGGTAGACAATCCACGGCATCTCGGCAATCGCGACAGGCGATCCTCCCACCACGCGAGCGTGTTGTCCTGCTGCCTGCGCTGGGACGCTGGTGACGATCAGAACGATCACTGCCACAAGGGTAACGAGAGCAAAATGACGCATATCTCCACACAGTATTATGGCTTATGGGTCCGCTGCTGAGTGGACGTCTACCCGCTCACCTGCGACCGTATCGGGATGGCCATGCGTCTCCTCTTCGGCGTCCTCGCACTCGCACTGCTCGTGATCGCCTGGTCCGCGTGGCAGGGCGGGATCACGATTGTCACGATTGGCGCGCTTGTGATCGCTGGCTGGATGGGCTGGATGGCGCTCAACGGTCTGCTGCGACGCTAGCCCGGACACACCCACCGGGCACGGACGCGCAGCAAGACTCGGGCGCAGCACGGCGAAAGGGAACCAATGCGCGTCGCAACGGACCCAATTGATCAGCACCTGACTGCATTGCGTGCGCGGGGCGCAAGCCCGCAGACGCTGCGCGCCTACCGCTCTGACCTGACCGACTATGCCAACTGGCTCGAGGGCCGCGGCTCCGCACCGACGGCGGCTACCCGCAGTGACGTACGCGCCTATGCCGCCCACCTCGCCAGCAGCGGATTAGCGCCCTCAACCCGCGCACGTCGGCTGTCGTCCGTACGAGGCTTTCATCGCCGCCTGGCTGGCGAAGGCGAAGCCGACCCGGCGGCCGAGATTCCAGGGCCTAAGCGCCCGCGCCGCCTACCGACGGTCCCCGCCGCCCGCGATGCCGCACGCATGCTCGACGTCGCCTGGCCCGACACACCACTCGGACTCCGGGATCGTGCGCTGCTCGAATTGCTCTACGGCGCCGGACTGCGTGCTGCGGAGGCCTGCTCGCTCGACCTAACGGGCTTAGAGGGTCGCACGCTACGCGTGACGGGCAAGGGTGGCAAGACGCGCCTCGTACCGATTGGTGATCCCGCCGCCGATGCCGTCACCGCCTGGCTCGCACGCGGCCGTCCCGAGCTCGCCGTCGCTAAGACACCCGACGCGCTCCTGCTCTCGGCCCGCGGCAAGCGACTCGATACCTCCGGCGTCCGGCGCGCGCTCAACCGGCGTCTCGTGGCCGTCGGGCTCGCACAGCACGGCCCACACGCACTCCGCCATGCCTACGCGACACACATGCTTGAAGGCGGTGGCGATCTGCGCGCAATCCAAGAGCTGCTCGGCCACGCCTCGCTCGCCACCACGGAGATCTACACGCACCTCGGACTTCCCCACCTCCGCCGGGCTCACGCACAGGCGCACCCCCGCGGCGAAGACGAGAAGCGTCGCGATGAGCCAACAGCGATCGTATGATTTGGTCGTAATGGCGACTGCGCACCAACGACTGGCCTCTACCGATCGGCTGCTCGCCTGTGCGATCTGCGAGCGCACGATCCTGATCGGCGAGGAGCCATTGCGCTTTAGCGATCGCGGCCAGTCACGCACTGTCTGCCGTCTCTGTGCAGCCAGCGCGCGTCAAGATGGTTGGGTCGAAGCTGGCCGTTCGGCGCCGCCGCCCACCCGTCCACAGCGCCAGCCGAGCCGCCTGTCGCGCATCCTGATGCGCTCGCAGACCCCACCAGAACTAGACCCAGCCGACCCTGTTCGCGCACCGCACGGCCTCGGTACTGCCGACGATCTGGCACGCGCCACGACCATGCTGATCGGCGTCGAGACATTCAATGCGAGCCCGTACCGCGGCACTGTCTCTGCCATCGCAAAGAGCCTCGGGCAGGCTAAGGTCAGCGTCGTCGCCTTCGGCGGCCGCCGGCCGGGTGCCGCAATCACCATCGTCTGGGATCTCTCGTGGTACCGCTACCTCGTCGAGCCCGGTGGCATTCCCACCGTCCGCCTCGACGAGCGCGGCGACTCGCTCGCCGAGCTCGCACCGCGCTGGCGCGATTGGAATGCTCGCGCCTGCGCCGATGGCTCAATCGAGCTCGACATCAAGCCGCCAACACGCGGCCCATCTTTCCCCACGCCGTAGCGATCACAACCCTGCGCAGTCTCAGAAGCCCGGTCACACCGGGTACACTGGCCCCCTATGGCAACGACTGCAACAAGCGACTCCCTGTCCGGCAGTGCCCAGGCCGAGGACGCTCACTACCGCACCACGAGTTACTGGCACGACAGCGTGCCGGGCACGCTGTCCAAGCGGCCTCCACTGCCAGGTGATCTCGAAGCCGACGTGGCGATCGTGGGCGCGGGCTTTACAGGACTCTGGACGGCGTACTCGCTGACCGAGATTGACCCGTCGCTACGGATCGTGATCGTTGAGCGCGATATTGCGGGCTTTGGTGCGTCTGGACGCAATGGCGGCTGGTGCTTCGGCGGACTACCCGGCAGTCGTCAGCGCTTCGTCAAGACGCACGGCCACGACGAAGTGATGCGCTACGAGCGCGCCTGCTTCGACACCGTTGACGTGATCGGCGCCACGCTCGCGAAGGAAGGCATCGACGCGCACTTTCATAAGGGCGGCTGGTCGACGCTCGCGATGACGCAGGTTGGTCTGATGCATTCGCGTGAGGCGATCGAGGCGCATCACGCCTTCGGTCACACGGAAGCCGACTATCGCCTGCTCTCCCGCGAGGATACGCTGGCCCGCACGAATGTGCCCGGCGCTCTCGGCACCGTCTTCAGTCCACACGCGGCGCGTATCCACCCCGCACGGCTGGTACGTGGACTCGCTGATGTCGTTGAGCGCCGTGGCGTCGGTATCTACGAAGGCACCAACGCCCGTCGTCTCGAGCCAGGCCGCGTGATCACCGACCGCGGCACGATCCATGCCCGCTTCGTGATCCGAGCAACTGAGGGCTTTACTCCCGAATTGGAAGGCGAGAAACGGCGTCTGATGCCGTTCGCTTCGTGCATGGTCGCGACCGAGCCACTCTCGCAGGCGATTTGGGACGAGATCGGTTGGAACGAGCGCGAGACGCTTTCGGATGGGCGGCGACTTTTTATCTACGCGCAGCGAACCGCGGACGACCGCATTGCGCTTGGTGGTCGTGGCCACCCCTACATCTTCGGCAGCAAGCTCGAGCGCGAGTTTCACGACCTCCCGGTCCATCAGCGCCTACAGGGTGTGATCGCCAAGCTCTTTCCAGCCGCGGCCGACGCCAAGATCACCCATACGTGGGGCGGCGTGCTCGGTATCCCTCGCGACTTCAACGCCTCGGTTGGCCTCGACCCGAAGACGGGGATGGGTTGGGCTGGCGGCTATGTCGGCGACGGTGTCGCGATCACGAACCTCGCGGGCCGCACGCTCGCCGACTTGATCACCGGGCGCGAAACGGACCTTGTCTCGTTGCCGTGGGTCAACCATCACTCCCGCAACTGGGAGCCCGAGCCGCTGCGCTACGTCGCAGCGAACAGCTCGCTAAAACTGCTGCAGATTGCGGAGCAAAACGAGGAGACGGGCACCAAGACGTCTCGTGCCGGCTCGATCGTCGACTGGCTGACGGGTCACTAATCGGCGCTCAACGTCCTAATCGGGTCAGACCCGATTAGGACGTTGATTGCTAGGCCGCTATTGACCGGCAACCCACGTGCTCGTGACGAGTTGGCAGGAGCCGGCCAACATGATCGCGGCGGCAAGGTGCTCGTCCGCCACGCCCGCGATCTCGTCGTTCGAGAGATCGAGCGCGATCAGATCGGCGGGAGCACCCACGGCGATGCGTGGAAGTGGTAGCCCGAGTGCCCGCGCACCAGCGTCCCACGAGGCCTCTAGGAGGGCTCCGGCAGGACCAGAGTCGCCCGCGCGGACAAGGACGTTGCGTTGGCCAGCCGTTCGCCGCGCCATCGCCTCAAGCTCGCGTGCCTCGATAATCGGATCGAGAATCGTGTTCGAGTCCGACCCGAGCGAGATCGAAATCCCCCGCTCGAACATGCGCTTGACCGGCGCATAGCCGTCGCCAAGGTTGGCTTCAGTCGTCGGGCAGACGCAGACGCCAGCGCCGCGCTCGGCAAGCAAGTCCAATTCGGCGTCATCGCAGTGCGTGCCATGCACGATCACCGTGCGATGGTCGAGCGCGCCCGCCGCGTCGATCACCTGCACCGGGCGAAGGCCGTACCACTCAAGCGACTCGCGAATCTCGCGGGGCTGTTCGTCGGCATGAATGTGCAGCGGCATTTCCTGCGCGCGCGTGTACGTGCTGATCGCCGTCAGCCACTCTGGTGAAACAGCCCGCATCGAGTGTGGTGCCGAGCCGACGGTGACAAGCGGACGATCCTCTGCCCAGACACGCATCGCCTCGAGTCGCGCGAGATAGGCCTCAACCGTCGGATCACAGAAGCGTCGTTGTCCCGGCGTCGGAGGGATGTCCTTGCCACCCCGCTCGTACGCCACCAGCAGCATCACGATTCGCAGCCCCTCGGCCTCTGCGGCTTCACACACGGCCTCAGCCAGCGCGTTGGGACGGTCGTACGGCGTGCCATCAGGCTGGTGATGGACGTAGTGGAATTCGCCGACGCAGGTCACGCCGCTAGCGCGCATCTGGCGATAGCAGCGACGAGCCACATCCTTGATCTTGACGGGACCCATGCTGCTGGCCTGCGCGTACATCTCCTCGCGCCAGGTCCAAAAATCATCGTCCGGATTGGCCGGATCGATGCGCTCGACGACACCGCGCAGATCACGCTGGAAGGCATGCGAATGGGCGTTGACAAAGCCGGGCGCGAGCGCCGTGTTCGTCAGACGCATTGCATCGGCAGGCGCCTCGCTGGCGGGGACGATCGCCGTGATCAGTCCACCATCGACGTGGACCGCCAGGTCTCGGCGGACACCATCGGCGTCGAGGATAAGGTCGGGTAGGAGCCAGCTCATGTCGTAATCCCTGGAAGGTCGAGGCCACCGCTCTTGGCGGCCTGTTTGGCGCTTTCGTAGCCGGCGTGTGCATGGCGCATGACGCCAGTGCCGGGGTCGTTCCAGAGGACACGTTCCACGCGGAAGGCTCCCTCGTCCGTGCCGTCGGCGACGACCTGCGCGCCCGAATGGATCGAGCGACCAATGCCGACACCACCCCCGTGATGCAGCGCCACCCAGGCGGCACCAGAGGCGACGTTGAGCATCGCATTAAGGACGGGCCAGTCGGCGATCGCGTCCGAGCCGTCCATCATGCCCTCGGTCTCACGATACGGCGAGGCGACCGAACCCGAATCGAGGTGGTCGCGCCCAATCACAAGCGGAGCAGACACCTGACCGGAGCGCACGAGTTCGTTGAAGCGCAGGCCGGCAATGTGTCGCTCGCCGTGCCCGATCCAGCAGATACGCGCCGGTAGGCCTTGGAAGGCAATCTTCGCTTGCGCACCATCGAGCCAGCGCTGTAGACGCTCGTTCTCTGGGAACAACTCACGCACCGCCGCATCGGTCGCGGCAATGTCGGCGGGATCGCCCGACAATGCCGCCCAGCGGAACGGACCAATGCCGCGACAGAACAGCGGCCGCACGTAAGCCTCCACAAAGCCGGGATAGTCGAAGGCATTCTTGAGGCCACCCGTGCGAGCCTCGGTGCGCAGGGCGTTGCCGTAATCGAAGACCTCGGCGCCGCGCTGCTTAAACTCGATCATCGCCTTGACGTGCGTGACGATCGACTGGCGTGCCAAGTCGATGTGCTTGTCAGGATGCACCTCGCGCAGGTCCTCTGCTCCGTCGACGGAGAAGCCGACGGGGATGTAGCCAACCAGCGGATCGTGGGCCGACGTCTGGTCCGTGACGATGTCGGGCAGGAAGTTGCGCTCAAGGAGCGTCGGCAACACCTCGGCGGCATTGCCGAGCAGGCCGATCGAGACGGCCTCGCCGTTGGCGCGCGCCTCTTCGACACGCGCAATCGCCTCGTCGATGTCGTCGAAGCGCTCATCGCAATAGCGTTCGCGAATCCGCCGATCGATGTGGTCCGAGTCGATCTCGACGCAGAGCGCAATGCCGCCATTCATCGTGACAGCGAGCGGCTGAGCGCCACCCATGCCACCGAGCCCGGCAGTCAAGACCACGCGTCCCTTGAGCGAACCGTCGAAGCGCTGCTCGGCAATTGCAGCGAACGTCTCGTAGGTGCCTTGGACGATGCCCTGCGAGCCGATGTAGATCCACGAGCCGGCTGTCATCTGACCGTACATCGTCAGCCCCATCGCCTCGAGGCGTCGGAACTCCTCCCAGGTGCCCCACTCGGGCACGAGCAGCGAGTTGGCGAGCAGCACACGCGGTGCCAGTCGGTGCGTCGGAAAGACACCAACGACGCGACCAGATTGGACCAGCATTGTCTCCTCATCACCAAGGCGCTTGAGGGTCGCCACGATCTGATGGAAATCGGGCCACGAACGGGCGGCCTTGCCGGTACCGCCGTAGACAACCAGCTTCTCTGGCGCCTCGGCCACGTCTGGATCAAGGTTGTTCATCAGCATGCGGAGCGCGGCTTCCTGCAGCCACCCCTGACAGTTCAGGGTTGTGCCGCGTGGCGCGCGAACGACAGGTGGTGTCTCTTCCGACATGCGAGTGCTCCTCCGACGATCCACGGGACGATCAGTTGCCCGTATCGGAGCAGCCTACCTGCACCAGCACACACACAGCCGGTCTCATACAGTCCGGCACTCCACGCGTTCCCACTAATCGGTAATTGTGGTGATCGAGCCATGGCTCCTTCGTGGTTGTGGCCTCTCCCACGGTGAACTCCGCGCGACCGATAACGCAACCGAAACGGTGATCGCGCCGCCTGCGGAATGGCTGTCCTATACTCACCCCCACGCGGATGTAGCTCAGTTGGCTAGAGCGTCGCCTTGCCATGGCGAAGGTCGTGGGTTCGAGCCCCATCATCCGCTCTCGTTCGG
Organism: Thermoleophilia bacterium; assembly: GCA_009694475.1. Classification (GTDB taxonomy): domain Bacteria; phylum Actinomycetota; class Thermoleophilia; order Gaiellales; family F1-60-MAGs149; genus F1-60-MAGs149. The sequence goes on along the minus strand of SHUX01000002.1, from coordinate 41,445 downwards.
CTCTCTTGAAGGCCCCGCTCCGGCGGGGCTTTCTCGTTCCTTAGCCCGATCTACTAAACCAGTCGCTCCCGGTCGTGCGGTGCGTCCCAGTCGAGCACCGGTCCGGCCGGGATAACGCCGCTTGGATTTAGTTGTCGATGCGTCGTGTAGTAGTGGATCTTGATCTCGTCGACCCGGACGGTCTCAGCAATTCCGGGCTGCTGGTAGAGATCGCGCAGGTACGGTCCAAGATTCGCGTAGTCGGCGATGCGGCGGAGATTCGTCTTGAAGTGACCAACGTAGATTGGGTCGAAGCGGATCAGGGTCGTGAACAGACGCCAGTCTGCCTCAGTGATCGCCGACCCCATCAGATAACGGCGTGTCACAAGTCGTTCGTCAAGTTCGTCGAGCATGCCAAACAGTGCCGCGACGGCTTCGTCGTAGGCCTCTTGTGTGCCAGCAAAACCACACCTGTAGACACCGTCGTTGACTGCGTCGTAGATGCGTCCTTCGAGCGCGTCAAGCTCGGGAATCTGCGACTCGGGCCGCAAGTCGAGGCGCACATCCGTAAAGGCGTCGAAGCCCGTGTCGAGCATGCGCATCATCAGCGCGGACTCGTTGCAGACGATCGTACGCGTCTGCAGATCCCACATCGTGGGCACCGTCACACGCCCGTTGTACGCGGGGTCCGCAATTGCGTAGGCCTCGGCCAGAAAGCGAAAGCCCTCGTAGGGCTCGGTCTCCGAACCGACGGGATCACCGAACCCCCAGCCACGCTCGTCACGGTACGGATTGACGACAACCATCGGCACGACATCCTCGAGTCGCTTCAGGTGACGTGTCAGAATCACGCGGTGTGCCCAGGGGCAGGCGTATGAGACGTACAGCACGTAGCGCCCTGCCTCGGCCGAATAATTCGTCGTACCGTGCGGACAGACACGGTCGAGAAATCGGCTCGGCTGGCGAACGAACGAGCCCTGCTGGTCGGTCTCGCGAGGGAATTGCGCCGAAAGACTACTCATAGCGACACCGTAGCGCGCTCTGTGGTGTGGTCGGAAGCAGTTTCCAACACGCGGCTGATCGTACGTATTTGCGCGTTGGCTGCTCTCTCTGAGGTTGTGTTCTTCTCTGCGCTCGTACGACTGCTGCAATCGCTCGACCAACAACTCGGACTTGGCCACGTAGCGGCTCGTCTGTGTTGCCTTTGGCTCGGTAGCGTTGACCGACCGTTACGCACGCTAGCGCCGTAGGCGCGCGCCAGACCTCTTCGACGGGCCACTGAGCAGCCCACTCAGCGGTCATGTACGTGTAACGCGTGGTGGCGTCAACCGGTGCGTAGAGCTCGAGCAGCTGTTCGGCCTCGAAGCCACACTCACGCAGTAGTCGCAATTGCTCGCCATGCGAGAGGTGAAACTCGACCGAGTCGTCATCGGGCCAATCGAATACGTGCATGCCGCACTGCGGTCGTGCCAGCGTGGTTGTAACGGTGTCAGTCTCAAGGTCGCCGAGACAGAGCACAGCAACGACTGCACTGACGAGAAAGATCAGTTCGCCACCCGGCCGCAGGATGCGGGCGGCCTCTGGGATCCAGACGTAGGGGTCACACCAGATGCTGGCACCGTACTCGGAGATCGCGAGGTCGAATGAGTCGTCCGCAAACGGTGTTGCCTCCGCATTGCCAAAGTGGAGCGGGAAGTCGAGTCCGTGCTCAACCTGCAGCAGTCGAGCCGTCCGTAATTGCTGTTCTGAGTTGTCGATGCCGACCGGTCGCGCTCCCCGACGTGCCAGCCAGGCCGAGACGTAGCCCGTGCCGCAACCGAGTTCGATGGTATCGAGACCCTCCACAGACGCGGGCACTAGACCCACCTCGGTCTCCGGCAGACCGAATAGACCCCACTTCGGCTGACCGGCCCACGAAGCCTCACCGGCCGCCACATAGTCAGACGCCCAGGCGTCCCACTGACGGCGATTAGCTGCGACGTGCGCCGGCAGTTCCACTACTGCTCGGGGCGCCAGAGACCCGCGATCGCAGCCTCGGCAATGGCCTCGGCGCTGAGGTCGAGCCATTCGTAGATATCAGGCTGCGAGCCACACTGACCAAACCGATCGACACCAAGGGGAATCAGTGGCGCGGCGAAGGCTGAGCCAAGGAAAGCCAAGGCGTGTGGAGCAGCGTCGTGAACAGTGATTAGCGGTACGCCGCGCTCTTCGGGCACGGTCAGTCGTTCGAGGATCGACGGGTCGCTGAGGCGACCGTTGCGCAACGCTCCGGTGCGGGTTCGCAAGGCGCGGAAGAGTCGATCCGGGCTGGTGACATTAACGATCGCGGCGCCAATGTCCTCGGCAGCCAACAACTCGCGTGCCGCGAGCGCCTGCGGAATCATCGCGCCGCACGCCGCGATCACGACCCGCGAGCCTGGCCCACCGGCCTCGGCCTCGACGAGGCGATAGCCGCCTGCCAGCACTTCGTCACGCAGCGCGGCGCGATCGACACGCTCGAGCAGCGCACCGAATGCATCCTGTGCGACGGGCGTGGTCGATAGCCGCAGGTAGTGCGCCTCCCCATCCGGCAGCACGATATCCCGCAGCCCGTGCAGCATCACCCACTCGGTTTCGAGTGCGTAGCAGGGCTCCCACATCGTCAGTCCGGGTAGTTCCATACCGATCGAGGCAGTGATCGACGACTGGTGTGCACCGCCCTCGCGCGAGAGCGAGACACCGGACGGCGTGCCGGCGAAGATAAAGCGAGCGCCAGAATAGACGGAGTAGATCAGCGCATCGAGTCCGCGACAGACGAACGGATCGTAGACGGTGCCGATTGGGAGCAGTTGGTGCCCGTGGAGCTCTGCACCAAGTCCGAGTTGGCCAAGCAGCAGAAACAGGTTCATCTCCGAAATACCGAGCTCGATGTGCTGACCTTTCGGCGATGGCTCCCACTTGAGGGGGCCTGCGTCCTCGGTCACAAAGAGCTCTTCGATCTCTGGACTGAAGACGCCGCGCTTATTGATCCAGCCACCGAGCCCTGTCGAGATCGAAACGTCGGGACTCGTGGTGACAATACTGCTCGCCACCTCATCGACGTTTGCGATGTCCTGAAGCACGCGTGCAAAGGCTTCCTGGCTCGACGTCGGACGTGTCGTGACGGGCCCGAACTCCTGCGGAATGGCATACGGGTCGACACGGCGTGCCGGAGCCACATGCTGTTCGTTCAAGCGCAGAGCCGAATCAACGCAGACCCGCCCCTCGGGCGAATCTGGTGCAAAGCCAGCCCACTCGTCGTTCGGATCCGCCAACTTGACGCGCAACTCGTCGACCTGCGTGCTGGACAGCAGCGCAGCGTGATTGAGTGGATGCCCCGCTGTGTGCAGCCCCCAGCCTTTGACGGTGAAGGCGAAGATCACGGTCGGTCGATCGGGATCCGCATCGGCACGCTCGAGCGCGGCGATCATGTCGCCAAGATCGTGTCCCCCCAGATCGCCAATCAGATCCGGGATGGCGACATCCTCGTAGGCATCGAGGACACCAGCAAGTGCCTTGCGGTCAGCGGTCGGCGCGCCGTCAATCACGAGGCGACGCATGTCTGCACCGCTCGCACGCAACATGCTCTGATACGCCGAGTTGGGCATATCGTCGATGCGTCGCTCAAGGACGTCGCCCCCGTCTCGCGCGAATGCTTCGCGGAGTTTGCTCCCGTACTTGACGACCTCAACCTGCCAATCATGATCACGAAAGACGTGCGTCAACTCTTGCGAGCGGACACGTGGCACGACGCGGTCGAGACTCTGACGATTGAAGTCCACAATCCAGGTCAACTTCCCCAGACCGCGGGCAGAGTGGTCGGCGAGCGCCTCCCAAATATTGCCCTCGTCGAGCTCGGCATCGCCCATCAACGCGACGAACCGGCGGTCAGGTTCGGCGTCAAAATGAGCGTTGATGTAGCGGTCGGCAACGCTGGCGAAGAGAGGCGCCGCTGCGCCGAGCCCGACCGAGCCGGTGGAAAAATCGATCGGATCTGGATCCTTCGTGCGCGACGGGTACGACTGCAGCCCGCCGAAATCGCGCAGCGTCATCAGGTACTCGCGGTCGAGTCGCCCAAGCAGGTAGTTGATCGAATGCAGCACCGGCGAGGCATGCGGCTTAACCGAAACGCGATCACCGGCCTTGAGCCAGTGAAAGTAGAGCGCCGTCATCGCGGTCACCATCGACGCGGAAGAGGCCTGGTGACCCCCAACGTGCAGATTGTCATCCGATGGGCGCTCATGGTTGGCGTAATCGATCATGCGCGTCGAGAGCCATAGTACGCGGCGTTGAATTGAGGCCAGCGTCTCCAGTTCGTGGGAACTCAAGTCGGTGCGTGGAGCGATCGCCATGGCGACAGCCTACCTGTTGTGCCCACCATGTGAAAGCGCCGCTGGTCCACAAAATACCCGCGTATCTGTGCTGCGTAGAACGCCTGCGATTGAGCGATCCCCCTCCCTTCTGAGGAGGGGGATCGTGCGTCCTGGAGTGGAGGCGCCGGGAATCGAACCCGGGTCCGCGACCGCTCGGAAAAGGCATCTACGAGCGTAGCCCGCTGATCAATCTCACTCGACGGCGGCTCTGCGGGCCGGCGTTTGTCGAGCCAGGTGCATAAGGTCTCCCCCGTCGGCGCACCACTCCGCCGGGGAACAAGCCCGTTATTTTACGCCGTTTGCACCCCACGGGCCCAGGGTTCAAAGACGTTCGTCACGTGATCCTAGGATCAGGCGGCGAAAGCGATGTCAGTATCAGACTTCGCAGTTCATACTGCCGGATTTTTTAACGAGGCCAACCGACATCCTCGGCTCGCAACCAGTCCCTGTAGACGACCACGTCGAAACCATGACGCCCCCTGTGGACCTGACCAATACTACAGAACGCCGGCAATCCGCGCGCCCTGAACGGCTCGCCTCAGCCAATGAAGTTCTGAAGCAGGTCGAGAATGCCGACCTGCGATAGCACCGCGCGTAAGAGCAGCGCCTCGATAGTCGAGACCGCGTCAGCCTCCTGCGCCTGATCGAGCCCCTTCTCCAACCCGCTCTGCAGTGCAGCCTCGAGCTCCTCCTGGGACGCGCCCGAGCTGGCGATCAGGCGGTCCAAATCGGCTTGGCTGGCGAGGGCAGCAAACATGTCGAACGTCGGCACACCCAGCTGGCAGGCCGCATCGACGACACCAACCAGCGCAACGGCCGCCAGCATCTCTCCCCGATTGGTCGAGCCGGGCCAGAGAAACGGCTCGCAGGGGTCGTCATCGCCACGTACGATCGCGAGCAGCCGGTCGACGGGAGCAACACGCGCGGCTGCAGCCAACACCGTCCCTTCGGTGCCAGACAGTGCGCCCGCAGCAGCGGCCTCGTTAATCGCCTGCTCCATCGCGGTGCGCACAGCCTGCTCGACGGCGGCCTGAGACACTCCGGCGCGTGTCACCAACCCGTCCAACCCCCGCGGGTCGGCGAGTGCCGCGACCGCCTCGAGGGGCGAGACCTGCAAGGCACAGGCAGCACCCAGTCCCGTCTTGACACCAATCTCGGCCGCGATCTGCTTGAGGTCGCCCACCGACTTCCACGGCAACGTCTGACACGCACCCTGCTCGCCGCGTACCGCTGCCAGCAGTTGGTCTGGTGGCACGATGTCGATCAGGGTGCGAACCGCGAGCGCCGTCGTCGGCGTCAGTTTGCCGGCAGCCTCCTCGGCGTCGACGGTGGTGGTAATGGAGCCAAGCACCGCCTCCTCGAGAGCAACCGCTGTGACGCCGAGCGTCTGAGCGGCGTCGGCGATGCCATTGCCACGCCCCAACGCCAGCACGAGATCCTCGCGCGAAACCCTCAGCGCGCAGGCCGCAGCTTGCAGCGAGGCCAGCAGAATCTGTGAGGCCTCGGTCTCGGCCGCTGTGCCCTGAGCACTCGCTGGCACCTGCGTATCACACGTTGCCGCATGGACGGTGTTGGCCGTTCGCAGTCGATCCGCACCACCGAGCGCAGTAAAGCCAGCGATCAGCACGAGCGCGATCACGACGGCGCCACCCACCATGGCCCCACTCGAGCGTTGCACGACTAGCCGCGTTCCTTGACCGCGCGATCCATGTCGCGCTTGGCTTCGCGCGCCTTGACAGTCTCCCGCTTATCGATCGTGTCTTTACCACGGCCAAGCGCGAGTTCGACCTTGGCCCTGCCATGCTTGAGATAAATACGCAACGGCACGAGCGTGAAACCCTTCTGCTCGACGCGCTGGCGAAACTTCTCAATCTCGCGCTTATGCAGCAGCAGTTTGCGATCCCGTAGCCGATCATGATTCCGCATGCCGGACTGGGCGTACGGCTCGATCGTGGCTCCGACCAGCCAGACCTCACCACCACGGATCATCGCGTAGGCCTCGTTGACGCTGGCGGATCCGGCCCGCAACGATTTGATCTCGCTACCGGTCAGCACGATCCCGACCTCAAGGTTGTCCTCAAGGTGGTACTCGTGGCGCGCCTTTCGATTCTGCGCAATCGTCTGTTCGCCCTCGCCGCTCATATCTACATCGTACGTGTCGTGAGCGTCCTACTCCGTGACCGTGATGTTCTGTCGCGCCGACGCGGCGGGCTCACCGTTCGTACCGGGGGCAATCACGACCACCTCGACCTCACCGAGCAGCGTGCGGGGCATCAGGATTGTCGCTGCGAAACTACCTCGACACTGCTCGTTGATGATGCGGTTCGTCACCTCCAACTCGTCCTGCAGGATTCGAATCACGATCGGGCCGCCATTGCTTTGCAGCGTGCCTCGGATTTGCAGCGTCCCCTGCACCGGCTCGCCGCTCTCTGGGCGCAGCAAGGTCACTACCGGCGCACCGCTGTAGATCGGCGCGTCCTGCTTGGCTACCGCACAGCCTGTGCTGCCTGGCAAGGTCTCCGCCGCGACGATAAAGCTGAGGTCCGCACGCGTCAGCGGTGGCTCGAGAGCACTCGAGCCACCCGTCACAGAGTTGAGACCATACGGGCGCCCATTGACGCGTACCTGTACCGCGTCGATCGCGCCCGCGGCGGTCACGGTATAGACGATTTGGTACAGCGCAAGCAGAGCCTCGGAATCGCTCTCCCCCGGCACGGCCGGCAGCGCAGAAACATCGACCGTCGCCACACGGTTGCGCACCGCGTAACTCAGCAACCGCGTGCCCTTAGGCACCGCAGTAGAGTAGTGGAGCGTTATCTCCGCCTGTGATGGGCCTGCCAACAACTCGCGCATGCTCGACTCGGGCACCGACATACCGACCGGCACGCTCCGACGCGTTGGTGCTGGCTGGTTGTAGCGCAGCAGATACACAAAGGCCACGCCGGGCGCTGGTGTGGCCGGCACCACCGGTGTCGACGTCACGTCAGTGGTCGTAGCGGGCGAGACCATCGCCTGCTCCCCCGCGGCCGCCACGCCCTCATCCCGAACCGCGCTGTTGGCTCCCCCACAGCCTGCGAAGACGATCGCCAATGCGAGCAGTGCCAGAAGACGCATCATCCGGTACCACCGACCACAATGGACGCACCAACCGGCACACGCGACTCCGGCGGTAGCCGCAGCGTCGCGACAGCACCGCCATCGTCGTGCAGCTCCAGCGTACCGCCTAATACGCGCGCCTGACCCTCTGCGATCGCGAGGCCGAGCCCAGAGCCACCGCCGCGCGCTACCGCGGCCATCGCAAAGCGGTCAGCAGCACGGTCGAGGAAGGCGCCGAAGCCTCGACCGCTGTCGCGAATCGTCAGACTCATCGTGTCCGCATCGAGCACAACCGCGAACGGCGCTTCGCCATAACGACGGGCGTTCTCCAGCAGGTTGACGATGATCCGCTCGAGCCGGCGCGGATCCGACTGCACGCGGAGCGTGACGGGCAGCGTCACCTCTGCCTCGGGCAAGCAGTCGCGCGTCACGTCGCCGACGAGCCGGACGAAGTCGAACTGATCCGTCATGGCCGTCTCTGCGCCCGCGTCGAGGCGCATCACCTCAAGCAGATCTTCGACGAGGTGAGCCAGTGCACCGGCACGCTCTTTGACCATCACTGCCTCGGGCGTGTCATCGAGCAGCGAGGAGGCCGCTACGAGACCCGTGATCGGCGTCCTCAACTCGTGCGCAACATCAGCGGAAAACCTGCGCTCGCGCTCAGCCGTCTCGTCGAGCTCGCGGATTGTGGTGCCCAACGCCTCGGCCATGTCGTCCAGCGCGCGGCCGAGCTGCGCGATCTCGTCGCGACCGCGTGGATGAAGCCGGGCATCGAGGTCGCCCGCCGCAAGGCGACGCGCGAGCGTAGCCGAGCGGCGCAGCCGCCGCGATAAGGCAGAGGCGACCAGCACACCGAGGATCGCGCCGATCACCGATGCTGCGGCCGTCAGTCGAATCAAGGCGTCCTGTAACGCACCCAGCTCTTGCTGATCCGCAACGAAGGATTGTCGTACATAGACCGCTCCAGCGCTCGCCAATTGGGTTCCCGCATAGATGGCGGGGTCGCTGCCCGTCAATACCGGCTCGCTAAAGACCCGGCCTGGTGCATTCTCGACCCGCGCTTGCAGGATCGGTGGGAGTCCCGCAGCAATTGACGTATCGCCCACCCCACCAGTGGACGTCACCACATACGAGCCCGATGGCGTGACCGTTGCGCCACCAGGCAGCCGCAACCGCACAATCGAGGCGGCCGTCCGTACCTGCCGCGCCGCCGTCTCGCGCGCCCGATCGACACGATCCGTCGTACTGCGCTGATACACCGCGACGCTAATCCCCCCAGCGACGAGGGCGCTGATAATCGCAATTGCGAGAGCGAGCCGGACTCGCAGGCTCACGAAGCCTCGCTCGGCTGCACCAACTTATAGCCGACGCCACGTACGGTCTGCACGAGCTCGGGAGCCGCGGGATCGACCTCAATTTTGGCGCGGAGGCGCTGGACATGCACGTCGACGAGGCGCGTGTCGCCCGCCCAGCCATAGCCCCAGACGCGCTCGAGCAGCACCGCGCGGTCGAGCGCCTTGTCGACGTTGTCGATCAACTCCACCAGCAGGCGGTACTCCGTTGGTGTCAGTGCCAGTGGCTCGCCATCACGCGTGACCACGTAACCCTCACGGTCAAGCCGTAACGTGCCGATCTGCTCGAAGGGAGCACGCTCGATATCTGTTGGTGTGACACGCCGCAAGGCTGCGCGTAGGCGAGCCGCCAAGACGGCTGGATCGAACGGTTTAGTGACGTAATCATCCGCGCCCGCCTCGAGCCCCATGACGACGTCGATCGGATCGGAACGCGCCGACATCAGGATCACCGGGATCTGCGACTCGGCACGAATTGCCCGACATAGCGCCACACCATCCATGCCTGGCAGCATCACATCGAGCAGCGCCAGCACCGGATCTGACTCGTGCCAGGCGGCGAGACCCGCATCGCCATCGTCGGCCGTAATCACGTCGAAACCATTACGCGTCAGGTAGTCACTCGTCGCCTGACGGATGACAGGATCATCCTCAACGAACAGCATGCGCGGGAGCGGAGATTCCGTCATACGCAAAGGGTAGAGTGCCGACGGGTAGAATGCCGAATCGGCATGCGTTTAGACCCGCAGGAAACGGCGCATCGTCAGCCCCGAGCCAATCGCACCAATCGCCAAACCCGCCACAATCAGCAGCACGACGAGTAGTGGAAAGGCAATCGCCTCGGGCGAACCGCTGCCACCCAGCGATGACTGTAGGCGGTCGGCTAAGAGCGTCTGATAGCTAATCGCCAGCAGAATCGAGGCGAGAATCGCCCCTGCCACGCCACAGAACATCCCCTCGATCATGAACGGGAGTCGCACAAACCAGTTGGTCGCTCCTACGAGTTTCATGACCTCAACTTCGCGACGACGCGAAAAAATCGAGAGTCGGATCGTATTGCCAATCAAGAGGATGGCCGCAATCGCCAGCACGACGCCCATCCCAAGCAGCACGATCGTGATCGTGCCCGCCGTCTTGAGGACACGATCGGCCTTGCCCGCTCCGTAATCGGGATTCGGTAGGCCCGCCTGTGGCGGATCCAACCCGGGCAGACCGGCCACGGCTTTCGCGACGCGCGCAGTCTGGTCGGGATCGACAGCCTTGAACTCGAACGATGCTGGCAACGGGTTGCCTAACGTCAGCTTGAGCAGTTCGGAGTCCTTACCGAGTTGCTTTTGAAGACGTAAAATCGCATCGTCCTTGGAGACAAACTGCAGCGACCCCTCCTGCACACCCGGCGTCTCGGTGATCGTGCGCTGGATGTCGGCGATCTGCTTCGGCGTTGCCGAGTTCTTCAGATAGGCGCGAATCGTGACGTCGTCGCGCACCTTGTTCGAGTAGTTGTAGACGTACGAGCCGAGCGCGATCCCGATGCCGGCGATAACCATCACGACCAGCACCGTCACGACAGCGGCAACCGTCGTCGCCAAGTTGCCCTTCAGCGATTTCAGGGCCTCAACCACGAAGAACTTCCAGCGGGTCTCCACTAGACCTGCTCCTCATCCTCAACGTAGCCACCGCGACGATCATCGCGCGCGACACGACCGTCTTCGAGAGCGATCACGCGACGGCGCATCTTGTCGACCATCTCGCGGTCGTGAGTCGCCATCAAAATCGTAGTGCCCGCCCGGTTGATGCGGTAGAGCAACTGCATAATGCCGATCGACGTCTCGGGGTCAAGGTTGCCGGTCGGCTCGTCACAGATCAAAAGAGGTGGGTGATTGACGAAGGCGCGGGCAATCGAGACGCGCTGCTGCTGCCCCCCCGACAGCTCGTGCGGCAGCTTGTCGATCTTATCGGACAGACCAACCAGTCCAATGATCTCCGGCACCTTGCGCTCGATCACCTCGAGCCGTTGGCCCTGCACCTCGAGGGCGTAGGCGACGTTCTCGTACACGGTCCGCGTCGGCAGCAGTTTGAAGTCCTGGAAGACACAGCCGATGTTGCGGCGCAACTTCGGCACCTGCGAGCGCTTCAGGGTACGCAGCGATTTGCCACCGACTTGCACGTTGCCACTGGTCGCGTTGATCTCCTTGAGCAGCAACTTGATGAAGGTCGACTTGCCCGAACCAGACGGACCGACGAGGAACACCCACTCGCCCTTGTCGATCTGCAGCGTGACATCGTCGAGCCCGACAACATCACCCGGGTAGACCATCGTGGCGTTCTCGAGCAGGATCATCGCCTCGTTGCGTGGGGCAAACGGACGCCGAAACTCGCTGGTCTCGCCCGCTAGTTCGGAGAGCGCCTCGGCTCGGCGGCGGCGGCGCTCTTCGGCCTCGCGCTCGAGCTCGAGCTCGCTGCGTAGATCGGTATCAGCGATGCTCACGTAGCCCGAATCGGGGACGTCAAACGGCGGCGATAGAGCATCAGATGGGGAGTCGCGCTTCAGCATGCCAACAGACCCAATCTATCAGTCGTTGATGCGCGCATCAGATTACGATTCGACAACAGGGTCGCCATCAGCCGCGGTGCGGCGCAGCAGAAAATCGCGAATAAACAGGTCGAGATCGCCGTCCAAAACCGCTTGGATGTTGCCGTCTTTACGATTTGTGCGATGGTCGTTGACCATCGTGTAGGGGTGAAGGACATAACTGCGAATCTGGCTGCCGAACGAATTGTCCTGACTGATTCCCCGCTCCTGAGCCATTTCCTCTGCACGATTCTTTAGCTCGAGCTCGACCAGACGGCTCTTGAGGACGCGCATTGCCGTCTGCTTGTTCGAGGTCTGGGAGCGCTCGTTCTGACACTGCACCACGATGCCGGTCGGCAGATGTGTGATGCGCACAGCCGAATCGGTCTTGTTGACGTGTTGCCCACCAGCGCCCGAGGCACGGTAGGTGTCAATGCGCAGGTCGCCATCGTCGATCTCGACGTCAACGTCTTCGTCGACCCACGGCGTCACATCAACACGTGCAAATGCAGTATGTCGGCGGTGAGCCGAATCGAAGGGCGATAGCCGCACGAGGCGATGGACGCCCTTCTCGGCGCCGAGGATGCCATAGGCATTCTCGCCCTCTACGAGTAGCGCGACCGATTTGATCCCCGCCTCCTCACCCGGTGAGGTCTCGAGCAGCCGCGTCGAGAACCCACGCCGCTCGGCCCAACGCAGGTACATGCGCAACATCATCTCGGTCCAATCCATCGCATCGGTACCACCCGCTCCGGCGCTGATCGTCACAACGGCAGGCCCCGCGTCGTACTCCCCCGCGAAGAGCGCACCCTCCTCCAGCTCGTCGATCCGTGAGCCAAGTCCGGTGACGGTCGTCGTCACCTCGTCGAGGAGTTCGGGAGCGTCCGCGAGCATCACAACGAGATCACTGGCGTCAGCGACGTCGGCGGAGAGACTCTCGTAGAGCTCGACCTTACGCGCGTTACGCGATCGCTCGGCCGACACCTTGACGGCCCGCTGCTGGTCGTCCCAGAAGCCAGGCTCGCCGATCAGTCTGTCGAGCTCTTCAATCCGCTCCTGCAGGCGAGCCGGGTCAAAGGTAATCACGAACCCACACCAGGCGGGCTCTGAGCTCCTCGACTGCGGCCGCAAGGTCGTCGATCGACAACACCTCCGGCGCGTCAGCCACGACGCTTCTTCTTCGTCGGCTTTTTACGCCGCCCCGCTGCTCCCGGCGCCTGGCCGCGGAGGGTGTGGGACGAACGATCCTCAATCTCTTCGATTGCTCCGACCGCGGCCGTCGTCGACGAGCCCGCCCAATCGGACGAGCGTGACCACGCCGAGTCGGGGTTGGGAGCGGCTGCACTCTGCTGCTGTGCCAGCGGTGGCGGCGTGCCCGGTGCCTCGAAGGCGCTGATGTCCTCATGCTGGGCGATCAACTGATCCATGTGCTCTTCGATCGTGAATGGATCGATCACCGCGCGACCATCGGGACCATCGACCTCAATCACGAACTGGAAGAGGCTGGCAACAACCTCCTGCTGCACCTCCGTCATCATCTCGCCAAACATCGCGTGACCCTCGGTGCGGTACTCCACCACCGGATCCTTCTGGGCGAGACCGCGGAGGTGAATGCCGTCGCGTAGGTAGTCCATGTTGTCGAGGTGCTCGCGCCAACGCGTATCGATCGTCTGCAAGAGGTAGAAGCGCTCGGCACGGCGCATCAGGTCGGGATCGATCTGCGCGATCACGCGCTCCTTGTGCGCGTAGGCCGTCGCGGCATCGGCGACGGCCCGATCGATCAGGTCGTCGGGATTGATCTGCTCGACCGGTCCGAGATCTGCGGCGGTAAACGAGACAGGGTAGATCGCCCGCAGGCCCACGGTCAGAGCGTTAAGGTCGACTGCCTCCTCACCATCCCCTTGCAGGTGCATCTCGACAGCGTCCTCGACGGTCTCGTCGATCCACTCGCGGACGAGATCGGAGATATCGGCGCCTTCAAGCACCTCGCGACGCTGGTCGTAGACGACCTCGCGCTGCTTGTTGAGCACGTCGTCGTACTTGAGGACGTTTTTGCGGATCTCAAAGTTGTGCTCTTCGACGCGCTTCTGCGCACCTTCGATCTGTCGCGAGAGCAACTTGTGCTCGATCGGCTCGCCCTCTGGCGGTCCCAGTCGGTCGAGAATCTTGTAGATCCGATCGCCAGCAAAGAGCCGTACGACCTCGTCTTCCGCGGACAGATAGAAGCGTGTCTCGCCGGGATCGCCCTGACGACCGGAGCGGCCGCGCAGCTGATTGTCGATGCGACGCGACTCGTGCCGCTCGGTGCCGAGCACGTAGAGGCCACCCAAATCAGCAACGCCCTCACCCAGCTTGATGTCGACACCACGACCAGCCATGTTCGTGGCAATCACGACGGCGCCCTGCTGGCCAGCATTGACAATAATCTCGGCTTCGCGCTCGTGCTGCTTGGCGTTGAGCACCTCGTGCTTGATGCCGCGCCGCGTCAAGATCGCGCTGAGGCGCTCGGAGGTCTCAATGTCGATGGTACCCACCAGCACCGGCTGCCCCGTCGCGTGACGCACCTCAATATCGTCGGCGACCGCCTCGAACTTCTCGCCCTGGGTCTTGAAGATCAGGTCGTCCTTATCCGCTCGGATCATGTCCTGATTGGTTGGGATCGTCAGCACATCGAGGCCGTAGATTTCTGCGAACTCGTTGGCCTCAGTAGCGGCCGTGCCGGTCATACCCGCGAGTTTGTCGTACATGCGGAAGTAGTTCTGGATCGTGACGGTTGCGACGGTGATGTTCTCGGCCTCGATCTTGACGCCCTCTTTGGCTTCGACGGCCTGGTGCAGGCCCTCACTCCAGCGTCGGCCTTCCATGATGCGGCCCGTAAACTCGTCGACGATCTTGACCTCGCCGTCGATCACGACGTAATCAATGTCCATCTTGAACAGCGATTGCGCCTTCAGCGACTGGACGAGATGGTTGACCATCTGGCCATTGCCAGGCGCATAGAGGTTGTCGACACCAAGCGCTCGCTCGACCTTGTGAATGCCATCCTCGGTCGGCGCAACGGTCTTGCGTTTCTCGTCGACCTCGTAGTCTTCTGGAACCGTAAGGCCTTTGGCGATCTTCGCGAACGAGTAGTACGTCTCGGGGGCGTCTTCTGGCTGGCCCGAGATGATCAGCGGCGTGCGCGCCTCGTCGATCAGGATCGAGTCGACCTCGTCGACGATCGCATAGGAATGGCTGCGTTGCACGGTGTGCTCGAGTTCGACTGCAAGATTGTCGCGCAGGTAGTCGAAGCCAAACTCCGAGTTGGTCCCGTACGTCACGTCGCAGGCGTAGGCTGCGCGGCGCGCCTCTGGGTCCATGCCGGACTGGATGATGCCGACGGTGATGCCTAGCATCTCGTAGAGGGGGTTCATCCACTGCGCGTCGCGACGAGCGAGGTAGTCGTTGACCGTCACGAGGTGCATGCCGAGTCCGGCGAGTGCATTGAGACCCACGGGCAGCGTTGCAACAAGCGTTTTGCCTTCGCCGGTGCGCATCTCTGCGATCGAACCGCGATGCAGACAGGCACCACCGATGATCTGCACGTCGAAGTGGCGCATTTTTAGCGCGCGCGCGCCGGCCTCGCGGACCAGCGCGTACGTCTCTGGCTCAAAGTCCGCCAACACGTCCTGAACATGGTCCTCCGTCGGGTTCTCGCCGAGCCGCTCGCCAACGAGCCCTCGTAGCTCGCTATAGCGCTCACGCAAACCCTGATCGGAGAGCGCTGCAACCTCCTCGGCGAGAGAGGCGGTCGCGTTGACGATCTGCTGGAGCTCTCTGAGGCGCTTGCCTTCGCCGACGCGAAGAAGCCGGTTAAACAATTCTGCCATGGGTCAAACCCTACCAGTCAGTGCCTGAACGCCGCCTGAGAAAGCAGTCCCCACTACCGTTCTCTGGCGTGCTTGGCGACCTCTCCCCCATGACTCCGACCGCTCCGCTCTCGGCGCTCATCGAGGCGTGGCTGGCTGGCGATGTGACGACGCTCGAGACCGGCCGACGCATTGATCGCCAGCACCGCCAAGGCGATGACGTGCCCTCGCTCGCTCGCGACGCCTTGACGCTCTTGTTTCCGCCGTTTCCGGGTGGCGAACCAGATCGCGCGATCGTTCACCTGCTCGTCTGTGCGCTCGAGACGCCCGGGTTTGCCGGCGATGTCCTGACCGCTGTCGCCAGCCGTCGCGCGCTGCTCGAGGCGGTCATTACCTTGGAGCCGAGTGACGCCGTCGCCGACATCATCTTGCGCCCTGGCGAGCGCGTCATGCTCGGTACCGCGGGTGGTCGCCAGGCGCTGACAGATCTGTTGGCTGGCGATCCACAACCACTGATCGACTGGCTCGACCGGACGGTGCTCGATGCCGATGCCTTTGCCAGCACGACCAATGACGTCCCGCTACACGACCTGAACAACCTCCGCGACCTGATCAACCGGCTATCACAGGCCACCGAGGCACTGTCGCCGGGTTGTGCCCGCGTGATGGTGGCCGACGAATGGGTTGCCGAGACGACCGTCGCCGCGCTCGGTGACGACGTCCCGTTTGCCGACGTCGCGCGAGCAATCGGCGAGACACTATTGGAACAGACTGCGCCGATCCTGTTGTGGCACGCCACCCACGAACTAGCCTTAGTGGCAGAGGATGATCCGGAGCTCCGTAACGCCGTACTCAGACGGTGCCTCGTGATCGCCGACTGTGAGGCTGGGCGGTGCCCAGCCGAGGCCGCCGCACCACTGCTGGCCGAGCTCGGGACGCGCGGCGCGATCCGCACACTCGACGCGCTCGCACCCGACCTGACCAGTGGCTCCTGGCGCGCGATCAACAAGAAGTACTTACGCCGCGAGCTGGCAGACCACTGGCACGACTGGCGCGATGAGGTCCAACGCTGGGCTGCCAGCGGCAATCCAAACCGTGCGTTGGCGGCCTTCGATGCGCTACTGCGTGCGCCGGCTCCCGAAACGGGTGCGATCGCCTGGTTCGTTGATTCGAGCGATCCAGATATTCGCGCGACATGCCGGTCCCGCCTCGGCCTCGAGGCATAGACCCCGGCTGCGACGAGGGGGCAGACCCCTTCGTCGCAACCAGCAAAGAACTACGCCGTCTTCAGACCCCGGTGGGGGTGTGCGCGGCGACGGTGGTGGAGGTCGGAGACCTCTTGCCGCACGTTACGAACTGCGTGGATCATGGCGTCAAAGAACGCGGACTCTGCCGCCCGAGCGCGAATCACCTTGCCCCGCACGATGATCGTAATCTCCGCGATCTGCGATGCCGCGATGCGCGGGTTGCGCTCCTCCGAGAACTCCACGTCGGCAGTTGCATCTGGCGGCAAGAGCCGCGCAATGGCCTCGAGCTTCTGCTCAGCCAACGCCCTCAAGTCGGGCGGAATAGCGACGTGTCGTGCGTGCACCCGAACGTTCATTGGGACACCCCCTCTTCTGACAGTGGACTCACCATACTCCTCCAACGTCGGCAGGGGAAGAGCAGTTTCTGATCGCTACAAAGTTGTGACAACTCGGGCGAACGTGACGATGTCGACCCGCTCCGCACCGGCCTGTCGCAGCTGACGCACACCCGCTCGTAGCGTCGCCCCTGTGGTCATCACATCGTCGACCAGGACCACCCTTCCTACAACCGCTCGACGCGCCACAAACGCCCCAGCCGCATTGCGCTGACGCTGCGCCTCCGATAATCCTCGCTGAGGACGTTCATGCACCCGCTCGAGCGCATCGGGCCAGATCGGTAGGTGCCAGCGGCGAGCCAGCAGGCGGGCCAGATCGCTGGGACCATCGACGCCGCGCCAGGACACGCGACTGCGCGCCCCAGGGATTGGCACGATCAGATCGCCTGCTGGTGGCGGTACGGCCGCGGCGACACAGGCCGCGGCAAGCGCGGCGACCGGCGCGCGGGCACCATCCTTCCAACAGCGCATCAGGTCGGTGCCGACGCCCGTCAGCGCAATCGCCGAGCGGACCGTACCGACCGTCACGCCCAATCGCTTGCAGACCGGGCAGCGCAGCATCGGCTGGCTCTCCGGCTCCCCACAGCGTCGGCAAAGCGGCCCTGCCAACCACGGCACGGAGCCGCGACAGACCCCGCAGAGAAGTGCGCCACGCGTGCCACAACACGCACAGCGCTGGTCGGCCAGCAGGCGGAGGAGGTCCATGCCACCATCGTCACGGCGATGGGTCGCGCCCGACCCGCACGGAGCATCACACAGAGAAGTCGAATGGCGCTCGAAGCACGCCGTCTTCGGTGATGATCGCGTCGATCAGTGCCGCGGGCGTCACATCGAAGGCCGGATTGACGATCGGACTGTCGTCCCCCACCGTCCGTTGTCCTGCTACTCCTGCGAGCTCAGCCCGGGGGCGCTCCTCGATCGAAATCTCCGCCCCCGTCGACGTCCGCGGGTCGATCGTAGTGCGCGGCGCCGCGACATAAAACGGTACGCCGTGATACCGCGCCACAATCGCGAGGCCATACGTCCCCACCTTGTTGGCAGTATCCCCATTGGCCGCAATCCGATCAGCGCCAACGACGACGCCGTCGACGAGGCCAAGCCCGAAACGACTGGCAACCGCGCCATCGGAGATCACCTGATGTGCGATGCCCTCCTCGGCAAGCTCCCACGCCGTCAGGCGCGCCCCCTGCAGCAGCGGTCTCGTCTCCGGCACCCACACCGTCGGCGACAACCCGTTGTCCTGTAGGCGCCGGATCACACCAAGCGCCGTCCCGTAGCCACCTGTGGCGAGCGCTCCGGCATTGCAGATGCTGCAGATCCGAGCATTCATCGCAAACAGCGTGGCACCGTGCCGACCGATCTCCTCGCAGCGACGAACCTCGGCACGATGGAAGGCCTGCGCCGCCACGACAATCGCAGTGCGTGCCGCGGTCGGCTCCATCCAGAGCCCCGTTGCCGCCTCGAGCGCAGCCTGCACACCAACGGAGAGGTTGATGGCCGTTGGTCGCGAGGTCGCCAGCATCGCGGCCTCGGCCAGCACCGTGCGCTGAAAGCGCTCTGGCTGATCGGGCGCCTTGCTCGCGGCCAGCGCGACACCCATCGCACCCACCACTCCGAGCGCAGGCGCGCCGCGCACAGCCAGTTCACGGATGGCCGCCACCAGTTCGGCAACGGTCGAGCACACGCGTTCCACCCGTTCGCCGGGCAAGCGAGTCTGATCGAGGATCACTACCGCTTCCCGTTCGAGACGAATAATGTCGGTTGGCGCGATCATCCCGCGCCCACCATTCAGGTGCCCTCAGTCCAGCTCTTGAGGTACCGCTGCTGCTGCTCGCTGAGCACGTCGATTTCGATACCCAGCGCAGCCAGCTTGAGGCGAGCGATCTCGGCGTCGAGTTCTGGAGGTACGCCGTAGACGCGATTCTCGAGCGTTCCCGCCTGCCTGACGGCGTATTCGGCCGAAAGTGCCTGCGCCGCAAAGCTCATATCCATCACGGAAGCCGGGTGCCCTTCGGCCGCCACCAGATTGATGAGTCGACCGGCGGCTAACAGGTTGAGGCAACGTCCATTCTGGAGCGTAAACTGCTCGACAAAGGGACGTGGCTGCGACATCGAGACGGCCTGTTCGCGCAGTGCTGGCAGGTCGATCTCGACATTAAAATGACCGGCGTTAGCGATTATCGCGCCGTCCTTCATCTGCGCGAAGTGCTCACTCCGCAGGACCTGCGTGCAACCGGTCGCCGTGCAGAAGACGTCGCCGAGCGAGACCGCCTGCTCGGCCGTCATGACACGAAAACCGTCCATCACTGCCTGGAGGGCCCGCAGCGGATCGACCTCGAGCACGATCACCTGCGCACCCATGCCGCGGGCGCGTTCGGCGACGCCACGACCACACCAGCCGTAACCCGCGACCACGAAGGTACTCCCGGCCAGCAGAACGTTCGTGGCGCGCAGGATGCCGTCGATCGCCGATTGGCCCGTACCGTAGCGATTGTCGAAGAGGTGCTTCGACTGCGCCTCGTTGACCGCGATGATCGGGAACCCAAGTACGCCATCGACCTCCATCGCTCGGAGGCGAAGCACGCCTGTGGTCGTCTCCTCCAGGCCGGCGATCACCGAATCGAGCAGCTCGCGGCGCGTCGAGTGGATGATGCCGATCAGATCGGCACCGTCATCAATCGTCAGGTGCGGGCGATGATCGGCAGCGACCACGATGTGTCGGTAATACGTGTCATCGTCCTCGCCGTTGATGGCATAGACGGAGATGCCGTAGTCGGCAACGAGCGCGGCCGCTACCGCGTCTTGCGTCGAGAGCGGATTGGAGGCACACAGCACGACCTCTGCGCCACCCGCCTTGAGCGCGCGCATCAGGTTGGCCGTCTCCGTGGTGACATGCAGGCAGGCACTAATGCGAAGGCCGTGAAACGGCTGTTCCTGCTCGAAGCGCGTACGAATCGCCCGCAACACCGGCATCTCGCGATCAGCCCACTCGATCAGGCGCGAGCCCTGCTCGGCAAGCGCGAGATCCTTAATGTCTTGGGCAACGCTTGGCATCAGCCGAACACGTCCTTGCACGTGAGATCAAGCACAGATCGTACGCTACTCCGCAGGTGGCGCCTTGAGTCCTGTCAGCCGCGCGATGTCGAGCGCCTCGACACCCTCGCAATCGGCGAGATAGCAGGAGACAACATCGCCGTGGATCAGCAACGCGAGCGTGCGCTCGAGCTCACTTGCGCCCTGTCCATGCCACTCGAACACCGTCGGACGATCACCCGCGACCAACGCGAAGATCTGGTCATGAAGGTCTGCGGCGGCGGCGGGCTCGGCGAGGTCCCGCAGAAACACCGCGGCAGCCGGCAGGTCGTGGCGGTGGCTGCCCAGCCAACCGAGCACCTCGTTATGAGCCATCTCGGGCAATGCGCCAGCGAAGGCCGTGGCCTTCGCATTCTCGTTGACCTGATTTTTCAGGCGCACTGCGGCGGCCGCACGCGCTGCAGACCCGTAGAAGACAACGACCTGCCCAGCAAGTTGGGCGGCCTCGGCCTCGGCGATGGCGGGATTCGCCCGCTCGGCGTCAACCACACGGACAGTGCTGGGAATTGCAGCAGCGAGCAACGCCGCCGCACCCGGTGCAGCACCGGCGGCATCGAGCGCGCCAACCAGTGCGCCCAAGAGCAGTCCGAGCGCACCCCGTGGCTGGAAGCCGGCCTCCACGACAACGCACGGCGCGCCCGCCTCAGCAGCACGAGCGGCCAACGCGCCACCTGCCGTGACGGCAAGCCGCTGCGCACCGCACTGTCCCGCCTGCTCCCACCAGCCGAGCGTCTCGGCGGTTGCGCCCGAGTAGGAGGTGCACACGACGAGCGTGTGCGCACCTATCCAGCCGGGCAGACTCGTCGTGTCGACCGGCACGACGGGAATCGCAAGCTGATCGGCGAAGAGGGCAGCCAGTAGGCGTCCACCTGCCGCCGAGCCTCCCAATCCACAGAGCGCGACCGACGTTGGTCCGGTCGGGGCAATGCCAGCGGTCTCGGCCGCGGCCAGACCACTGCCCAGTTGGCGTGGGAAGTCGAGCGCCTGCTCCAACATCGTCTCTGGTGCCATCAGCTCGGTCTCCGCTCGTCGGTCAGTGCCTGGTCCGAACCCACAATCTCGCCGGTACCGAGTGCCGAGTCAAGCAGCGACGAGCGCTCGCCCACGGTTGCACCACGACCCAGCACACTGCGCTCGATCGTCGCATCGGCCGCAACCTCAACGCCGTCGAGCAGTACCGCACTACGGACGATGCTACGCGCGCCGATCCGACTGCCCGCACCGATCACCACGTCTGGCCCAATCACGGCACCGGCCGCGATCTCTGCACCCGCACCAATCAGCACGGGCGCGATCAGCTGGGCAGCGGCTGCGACAGTCGCCGTTGGGTCGACTATGAGCGTGGTCGGCGAGCCACCGAGGCGCGTCTGAAGCCGGCCACCGATCGCATCGGCGTTAGCGGCGAGGTAGCTCTGGAGCGTGCCAATGTCACGCCAATATCCCTCTGCCTGACAGGCGATCAGGCCCTTCCCGACGAGCAGCGGAAAGACCTCGCGCTCGATCGACACCATCTGGTCTGGCGGCACGAGATCGAGCACGGACGGATCGAGCACGTAGAAGCCCGCGTTGACCCACCAGGGCGCCGGACCAAGCCCATCCGCATTCGGTGGCTTCTCCACGAAGCGCTCGACATTGCCGTCCTGATCACAGACGACAACACCAAAGCGCGTCGGGTCGTCGACCGGCGTGAGGCCAATTGAGGCCGTCGCGCCGGCAGCAGTATGCGCGCGGACGAGGGCGCCTAAGTCGGCGTCGCTGAGCACGTCGCCGTTGAGCGCCAAGAAGGGACCATCGACACGACCGGCAGCCGCAAAACGAATCGCACCAGCAGTACCGAGTGGTTCGTCCTCGATGACAACCTCCACCTCGACCCCGGCCGGCGGCGTGCCGATGCCAGCCCGCAGACGATCGGGCAGATAGCCACAAGAGAAGATCACGCGGGTCACACCAGCGGCTGCGAGGCGATCGAGTAGGAGCGACAAAAATGCCACGCCGCCGATCGGCAGCACGGGCTTCGGTTCGTCGAGCGTCAGAGGACGCAGACGGGTCCCCTCACCCCCAACCAACACGATCGCGATCACGCCTTACGCAGCTCGCGCTCCGGGTCGCGCTCAGCACGACCAATCGGCAGATACGTAAAGCCCGCCCGCACAGCCTCGTCGGGGTCGAGCAGGTTGCGGCCGTCGACAATCAGCGTCCCACGCATGGCGGCGTGGACCTCTGGCGACAGCACGGCTCGAAACTCGGGCCACTCCGTCACGATCACCAGCGCATCAGCGTTGGCGACAGCGGCCAGCAGCGAATCCGCAAGCTCGACGACTGCAGGCAACACGCCGCGCGCACGTTCGCTAGCGACCGGGTCGAAAGCAACAACGTGCGCCCCTTCGGCAACAAGGCGCGCAGCCAGCACGATGCTCGAGGCCTCGCGCATATCATCTGTCTGCGGCTTGAAGGCCAAACCAAGCAGGCAGATCCTGCGCTCGCGCAACGAGCCAAGCCGGTCCTGGAGCTTGCCGATCACACGCCGCTTCTGCAGTTCGTTGACCTCGATTACGCTGGCCAACAATTGGAACGAGTAGCCCGTGTTGCCGGCCAACTGCTTGAGCGCCGTGACATCCTTCGGGAAGCAGCTGCCACCATAGCCAATGCCGGGTCGCAGGAAACTCTGGCCAATGCGCGAGTCCATGCCCATTCCACGCGCCACCTCCTCGACATCAGCGCCAACGCGTTCGCAGACGTTTGCGATCTCGTTGATAAACGAGATCTTCGTCGCAAGAAAGGCGTTGGAGGCGAGCTTGATCATCTCGGCCGAGGCCGTATCGGTCGTCAGAATCGGCGCGTTGAGATCCTGATAGAGCCGCGCCACGCGCTCGACATCGTCGGGGCGGTCGCCACCGACGACGACGCGGTCTGGCTGGCGAAAATCGGCAACCGCCGAGCCCTCGCGCAGAAACTCGGGATTCGAGACGTAGCCGACATCTTCACGACCACGCGCATCGAGCTCGGAACGCACGCGATCGCCAGTCCCCACGGGCACGGTTGACTTCATCACGAGCACGGCACCCTCTGCGCTCGCCGGCAAGGCGTCGATAACGGCCTCGACACGCGACAGGTCGGCATCGCCAGACGCAGTCGGTGGCGTGTCGACACAGATAATCGCGATCCGCGCATCGCGAAAGACGTCCTCCATGTCGAGCGTAAACGTCAGGCGCTCAGCGTTGCGTTGCAGGAGTTCGGGGACGCCCGGCTCGTGGATCGGCACCTCGCCGCGCTGTAACATTTCCACCCGCTCAGCCACGATATCTCGACAGACGACGTGATGGCCGAGCTCGGCAAGACAGGCGGCAGTGACAAGCCCCACGTAGCCGACGCCGATCACGCCGACGGTCTCTCGCGTACTCACCGCGTCACCGGCTTGAAGCTCTTCGCCATCGCGATCATCGCCGAATTCGGGATTCGCCCCGTCAATGAGTTCTCCAGCCAGTAACTGATGCCATTCTGCTTCCACGCGACACGCTGCAGCGTCGCACCGTTGAAGTAAAGCAACAACGTCCGCCCCTTGTAATTTCGCGTTGCGGACGGACCATCGAGAATCGGTGGTGATACCCACTCGATCGCCTGCACTCCGAAGACCTGATCGTAGGCGTCGGCCGAGTACGTGACGTAGACGGCCTTATGACCACCGGTCTTGTAGACGCGTGCCGGCGGTTGGGTCGCGAAGAGCGGATCGCGAGTCTGCGCACCGGCGTAGACCACGGTGGGCATCATCAGCGGGATACCCGCTTTACGTTGAGCGTCACGCCACATGTCGACATCGCGTGTCGGGTCGCGATCGATCTGTGCCTCCTCCTTCGGGGGTAGCACGGCGACCTTCGGCGGTGCTAGATCGCCCGTGTAGGTCTTGCCGATCAATACGACAACGGGCTCCACAATGTCAATGCCGTTCTCTTGCATCTCAGCAATCGAGGGTGCCGCGAGTGCCTTGACGTCCGAATCGCTGCCGAAGGATTCTGCGATTGCGCGTGCCGCGTCTTTCGCACCCTTCGTCGAATCATCGTAGTAGACCGTCGTGTGCAGATACTGGACCAGTGAATCGCCTGCACTGTGGGCCAGTTTCCAGCCGTTCTCGACCAACTGCCAGGCGGCATCGGCCGCGGCAGCAGGCGTCCCGTTGCCGTTGCGTACCTCGACACCGATCGTAGCTGCGTCATAGGTTGGCTTGACGACCTTGACTTTGCTGTCCTTACCGATATCGCGACTGGCGATCGCCTGGCCCGACTGGAGGTCCGGATTGAGAAACTTGTCGACAGCAGCCTTGACCGCCTGCGGCGAGGCCTCCAGTTTGCCAGGGTTCGTCGCCGAACTCGAGATATCATCGAGACGCACCTGCACCACGTTGCCCCGGGGAACACTCGCAATCAGCCGGCCGTACTCGAGCAGCGTGCGCGCATCGGCTGGCTTCTTGTTCGAACCAAGCACTTTGAGGTTGTCGCGCATGATCGAGATCAGTTCGATGATGCGGGCGGCGAAGCCCCAGCGATCGACGCGCTTTTTGAATTCGCGGACAAAGGTCTGCTGACGCGCCAACCGCACAAGGTCGGAATCGGTGTGGCGATAGCGGGCGAAGGCCAGCGCATTGGCACCGTTGACGAGTTGGTAGCCCGGCTGGATGTTGATCGACATAAAGTTGTTCTCGGCCGAGCCATCGTTGCTGTTGTAGTAGCGACGGTCAATCGGAAGCCAGACCCCGCCGAACGTGGCAACGATGCGCTGGAAGGCGTGAAAGTCGAGTGGTATCAGGTAGTTGATCTGGATACCGGTCAGTTCCTTGACGGTGGCGAGTGCAAGTGGTTCATTTCCGAGTTCGTAGGCCTCATTGATTGGTCGGCGACCATAGCCGGGCACGTTGACGACGAGATCGCGCGGGATGGACATCGTGGCGATCGACTTGGTGCGCGGATCGATCCGGACCATCATCATCGTGTCCGACCGGCCCGCGCCCTCACCCGAGCGGCGATCCTCGCCAATCACCAGCGCCGTGATCGGCTGGTTCGGCAGGGCGATTGCGAGCCCCTCTTCGGCAACCTGTTGCTGCTTGTCTTCTGTATGGGTGATCGCCGCCACGGTCTCTTGCAGGTACCAGTAGGCGTAGCCACCGGCGGCAAGCCCTACCAGTACCAGCAGACCCACAACGATGCCGACGACCTTCGGCCAACGTCGGCGCGGACGCTTCGCTTCTGTGCTGTAGACCTTCATTGGCCCGCGTGTGCCACCGCCACCATCACTGCCAGCCGCTGCCACGGGCACCTCAGATGGCGCCGGCAGAGCCCCGTCAGCGCGATGGACCTTCATGGCCGGCTTCGTTGGCAACGCGACGGCCGCCTTGGCTGCATTCGCCGCGAGCACATCGGCATTCGCCGCGTCCGTAGCAGGCGCGGCAACCGCCGGATCTTCAGGCGTCACAGCATCGTCGGCGTCGTCGGGTGGGGGCGTTGGCGTCTCCACAGAGCAGAGCACTCCAGCGGCGTGGCTCAACGAACCACGTCTCTGAGCGGTGATCTGAGTATACCCACCGCCGCCCACGTTTCCTCGCTCGGGATCGGCTGGATGTAATCCGGATCCTGATCTGCCAGTATCCGCGGCATGGCCAGCGCCTCGCAGATCGCCCTCGTTCGTCATGGTCAGACGGAATGGAGCCTGAATGGTCGCCACACTGGCCGCACCGACGTTTCCCTGACCGATCAGGGGCGCGAGGAGGCACGCACCGCCGCCGCACTTGTTCAGGCGCTCGAGATAGACCACGTGCGCACGAGTCCGCTGGCCCGCGCACGCGAAACCTGCGAACTCCTCAACCTTAGCCAGCCCGTGACGATCGACGCCGATCTGATGGAATGGGACTACGGGATCTACGAGGGCATCACGACAGTCGAGATTCGCGAGACTGTGCCGACCTGGACCGTCTGGTCGCAACCCTGCCTAAACGGCGAGACGGCTGCCGATGTCGCTGCCCGCGTGGATCGGGTGATTGTTACGGCCCGAGCCTCGGAAGGCACGACGCTGATCGTCGCCCACGGCCACGTTCTGCGCGTGCTGGCGGCGCGCTGGCTGGGGCTCGATCCCGGCGCTGGCCGCTACTTCCGCCTCGATACGGCCACCGTCTCGCTGCTCGGCTGGGAGCGCGAAACGCCCGTGATATTGCGCTGGAACACGCGCGGGGCGTAGCGCCGGCTAGCTGCGCGCAACCATATCCACGACGACCGGGCAGCCCTCAAGTCCCGCCGCCTCACGAAGCCGGTTCTCGAGAAAGTACGCGTAGTCGCGGGTGATTAGCTTGCGATCGTTAACTGTGATACGAAACCGTGGCGGGCGCGTCTGCACCTGGGCGCCGTAGATCAACTTCAGGCGCCGACCATGCACCAGCGGTGGCTGTCGTGCCGCCACGGCATCCTGCAAGACACGGTTGACGGCCGGCGTAGGCATCCGGCTCGTATAGGCGGCGTAGAGCTCTTCGATGCGATCGAGCAGGCGATCGAGGCCGCGGCCGGTGATCGCTGAGGTCGTTACGATCTGTGGTCGCTGCCGCAACTTGCGCTCGATGCGCAGGCGCAGGTCGTCCAGATCGATCTCGGTGGCGTCCCACTTGGAGACGACGACGAGCGTGGCACAGCCAGCCTTACGGGCGGCGTCGGCCACATCCAAATCGTGGTCGACAAAGCCCTCTTCGCCATCGATCAGCACCAGCGCGATGTCCGCGTGCTCGGCAGCCGTCAGCGCCCGCTTTTCGCTCCAGTACTCCACGTCTTGGCGCAGGTGGCGCTTGCGCCGCATGCCGGCTGTGTCGACCAGCCGAAAGGCCGTCTCCCCACGCACGAGGCGCGTGTCGATCGCGTCGCGTGTGGTGCCAGGAATATCCGACACGATTACGCGCGGCTGGCCGATCAGAGCGTTGAACAGCGATGACTTGCCGACGTTCGGACGACCGAGTACGGCCACGCCGATCTCGTCGGCGACGTGCTCCATCCGCGCCGCGTCCGGCAACTCGCCGAGCCCCTCCACGATCAGATCCAAAAGATCACCACTGCCAGAGCCGTGGATCGCCGAGACCGGAACCGGATCGCCCAGACCGAGTTGGTGGAACTGCAGCGCATTCGTGTCGCCCTGACCACCCTCAGCCTTGTTCGCCACGAGAATGACGGGGTTACGCTGACGTCGGAGAATCTCTGCAACCTCAAGGTCACCGGGCATCACACCCGCCTTGGCATCGACGACAAACAGCGCCATATCGGCCTCTGCGAGCGCGGTCCGAGCCTGATCGGCAACCTCTTCGGCCATCAACGTCTGGCCACCAAAATCAATACCGCCCGTATCAACGAGACGGAAGCGCTTGCCGTTCCACTCGACATCGACGTCCTTACGATCGCGCGTCACACCGGGCTCGGAATGCACGACGGCATCGCGACGACCCGCAAGACGGTTGCAGAGCGTCGACTTGCCGACGTTCGGATAGCCAACAACGGCAACGACGCCGATCAGCGGCAACTCAGAGGGGACCTCTCCCGCTTCGTTGGCCTCGTCGTCAAACTCGTGTCCGCGTTGTTTGCGCGACCGTGGTGGCTCTCGTCCGCTCACCGTCCACCATCCGTCTCTGCCGGGGCTTCCGGCGGAATTGCGTCCTTTGGTCGCCCGGCGCGTTCTGCGCTCTCGGCAAATGCCTGCAGACGGCGTAACTCCGAAGCAATCTGCTCTGCTCCCGCACGGTACGCCTTGCTGCCCCGGCCCGAGATCATGATCGGTCGTCCAAACGTCACACTAACGGGCGTCCGTGGAGCGTCAACGATCTGATCGGTGCCATGGATGTAGACCGGCACGACGGGCGCGCCGGCCTGGGCGGCGATCATCGCGGCGCCTGCCCGCACCTCACCAACGGCATCCGTGTGATGGCGGGTTCCGTCGATAAAGATGCCGAGCACATCACCGCGCTCCAGCACCTCCTTGGCCGCTTCGAGGGCGCCACGGTCAACCTCGCCACGCCGCACAGGGAAGGCACCCGCATGCGTGATGATCCTGTCGATGACCGGGTTCTCAAAGAGCTCGGTTTTCGCCATGTAGAAAATCGGGCGGCGCATCGCCGAGCCGAGCACAAAAATGTCATAGAACGACTGATGGTTCGAGGCGAGCACCACCGGCCCAGTCAAAGGCACTCGCTCGCGACCCCAGACCCGCATCTTCGAAAAGAGCGTCACCGGACCACGAACGAGGAACCACCAGACGTTCCACGAGCGTTCCGGCGTCATCACCTTGTAGCCGTCCCACCGCATTTCGCGCTCGCTCATGCCTGCCCCTCAACCAGCGCAACGATTCGCTCGATCACCTCGGTAATCGTCAGACCATCCGTCTCGACCCGCACGCTGTCCTCAGGCACCAGCATCTGAGCGGCGTCCTGTCGGTCACGCTCGAGAGCAACATCGCCTGCCTCGGCACCGCGCTCGGCAGCCCGGCGACGACGACGCTCCTCGGGCGAGGCATCGAGCCAGACCTTCAACTCGGCATGGGGCCAAACAACAGAGCCAATATCGCGCCCCTCGGCAACCGCATTGCCTTGGGCGAGAATCGCTCGCTGCTGACCGCGCAGTGCCTCGCGCACCTCGGGTTGTCGCGAGACCGCGGAGACGGCGGCATCAACAGCGTCGGACCGCAGTGCTGGATCGTCGAGACGTGCGCTCCAGGTATCACCCTGAGCGACTGCAATCGGCTCCTCACCCGTTTCGAGAGCGACCAGCGTGACCGCTCGGTACATCGCACCCGTATCGAGGTAGCGATAATCGAGCCGAATGGCGAGAGCCTTCGAGACGGTCGACTTACCTGCCCCCGCGGGACCATCAATCGTGATGATCATGATCGCCGCACCGCCATCGCCGCCTCGATCAACGGTCGGAAGCCAGGAAACGAGACGTTGATCGCCTCCGAATCAATAATCGTGACGCCCTGTTCGGAGTACAGGCCAGCAATTGCACCCAACATCGCAATGCGATGGTCCCCGTGCGATTCGACGGTCCCGCCGCGCAAGCGCACGGGCACACCACGAATAAACCAGCCGTCGTCCTCAACATCGATGTGACCACCAACGCTCCAGAGCGCGTCGCGCACGCTCTGCAGGCGGTCCGATTCCTTGACGCGCAACTCGCCGGCACCGCGGACACGGGTGCGGCCATGGGCCACACAACCGGCAAGAGCGAGGATCGGCAACTCGTCAACCAAACTGGGGATCTCCTCGGGACGAATGCTCGTCGCCGAGAGCTCTGCGTGTGCAACCTCGAGGTCCGCTACGGGCTCGCCCGCAGCCGTCGTGCGGCGATTAAAGAGCGCGACGCGAGCACCCATGCGCTCCAGCACATCAAGCACACCTGTGCGCCCAGCGCCGATGCCAATGCTGCGCAAGAAGATTCGCGACTCGGGAATGATCGTGGCCGCGACAATCAGGAAGGCAGCCGACGAGATATCGCCCGGCACTTCGACCTTGTCGAGCTGAAGCCGCTCGACCGGACTGATCACCAAGCGACCACCCGTCGTATGGACGGTCGCTCCAGCAGCGCGCAACATGCGCTCGGTGTGGTCGCGTGTCGCCGTCTCTTCGACGACGGTGGTCGGCCCATTCGCGCGCAGACCAGCCAACAACAAGGCCGACTTGACCTGCGCAGAGGAGACCTCCATCACGTGCTCCATCCCGACCAGGCCCTGACCACCCTGTACGACGACAGGTGGGCAGCCAGCCGTCGTCTCGATGCTGGCACCCATGGCGCGCAGCGGGGCGGCAACACGCTCCATCGGGCGCGTGCGAATCGAGGCGTCGCCGTCGAGCGTGAAGACTCCGCTTGGCTGCATCGCCAAGATGCCACTCAGCAGCCGCATCAGCGTGCCCGCGTTCTGCACGTCGATCGCTCCAGCCGGAGGCTTCAGTCCCGTCAGTCCAACTCCATGCACGGTTAGGCGGCCAGCGCCGTGGTCGTCAACCTGGACGCCCAGTGCACGGACGGCTTCGAGAGTCGCGCGGGTATCGGCCGAATCGCCCCAGCCCTCAACCTCAACGGGGCCGTCGCAGAGTGCACCAATCAACAACGCACGATGACTGACCGACTTGTCACCGTTGACAACGAACTCGCCAACCAGCGGGCCCGAGCCAAGAACCTTCCAGGGCGTGTTCACTCGGCACCACCCTGAGCGCCGCCGCTGATGACGTCGCGTGTGGCAATACAGCCCGTGGCTGTCAACAGCGCGACGGCTCGCTCGGCAGCAGCCTCACCCGCGATCACAATCCGCAGCTCGCCACCGCGCTCGGGCGAGATATGACTGAGCGCGAACTCCTCGATGTTGATACCACCAGCCGAGAGCGTCTGCACAATCGCAGAGATCGAACCCGGTCGGTCTGGTACCGAAACCATCAGCTCGTGCAGATCCTCGGGCGCAGCACGATGGGCCTGGGCAAGCGCGGCGCGACGTGCTTCACCCGCTGCACCAATCCACTGCTCGAGAAACGCATTGTCTGACGAGCGCAAGGCCGCTGCCACAACACCAAGGCGGGCTTGCGCGTCCTCGACAGCGGCCAAGACAGCCTCACGATTGTCGAGCAAGATATCGACCCAAATTGCAGGGTTTGCACCGGCCACACGGGTCATATCTCGAAAGGAGCCACCCGCCGAATGCAGTGGGCTATGCCCATCAACATCGGCGTCAGCGACCTGTACGGCGAGCACGTTGGCGAGCACGTGAGGGAAGTGGCTGGTCAGCGCCACGATGCGATCGTGGGCAGCAGCGTCGATCACGACCGGACGCGCGCCGATCGTCGTCACGAGCGCATGCAGCGACGCAAGTCGCGCAGGCTCGGACTCGACGGAGGGCGTCAAGAAGTACGTCGCGCCCGTAAACAGTTCTGCACGCGCATGGGCTGCGCCGTGAGCCTCAGAACCACAGATCGGATGCCCGCCAATAAAACGCGCCCGCCCAGCGGCGGGCACAGAGGCGACAACCTGACCCTTGGTCGAGCCAATGTCGGTAATCGTGACGTTCTCGTCGGTGGCGGCAAGGGCCGCCTCAACAACGCTGCCGATCACCGAAACCGGTGTCGCGACGATCACGAGTTCGGCACCAACGCAGGCCTCCTCCAAGCAGTCGGCGATCCGGTCGACAGAGCCACGCTCGAGCGCTACAGCTGCCTCAGCAGGATCCAAATCGAACCCGGTGACGTGGGCGCCGGCATGCTCGCGCAAGGCGAGACCGAGACTGCCACCCATCAGACCGAGGCCGGCGATCGCGACCTGCATGGCCGACCTACCGACTGGGCGTCCGGCCGGTGACAGCGAGCAGGCGCTCGATGTCGGCGACGAACGCGCCGAACTCCGCCGAGGGAATCTGCTGGGCCGCATCGGACAAGGCGTGCTCCGGCGTCGGATGCGTCTCCACGATCAGGCCATCAGCGCCAGCGGCAACAGCAGCCATCGCGAGGGGCATCACGAGCGAACGCTTGCCAGCGGCATGCGACGGATCAACGATGACCGGCAGGTGCGTCTCGGCCTTGAGCACGGGAATCGCACCGACGTCGAGCGTAAAGCGGGTCGAGCGCTCAAAGGTACGAATACCGCGCTCGCAGAGGATGATGTCGTCGTTGCCTTCCTTGGCAACGTACTCGGCGGCCATCAGGAGCTCTTCAACCGTGGCGGACATGCCGCGCTTGAGCATCACCGGGCGCGGTGCGCGGCCGACCTCACTAAGCAGGTTGAAGTTCTGCATGTTGCGGGCGCCGATCCAGATCATGTCGACGTGCTCGACCACGTCTGCCAAGTCGCGTGCGTCCATCAGCTCGGTGGTGACGGGCAGGCCAACCTCGTCGCCGACGGCGCGCAGGATGCGAAGACCCTCAAGGCCGAGACCTTGAAAGGCGTAAGGCGAGGTGCGTGGCTTGTAGGCGCCACCGCGCAGGACAACGCCACCGGCGGCCTTGACGGCCTGGGCCGAAGCGAGCGTCTGCTCGTAGGACTCGATCGAGCAGGGACCAGCCAGCATCGCAAAGTTACCGCCGCCAATCGGGCTCCCACCAACGGTCACGACCGTGTCGCGCGAACGGAATTCGCGCGAGACGCGCTTGTACTCCTTGCGCAGCGGCACGACTTTCTCGACGCCGTTAACGGCCTCGAGCGGCAGGCCCGCCACGATCGCTCGATCACCGATCGCACCGATCACCGTAAACTCGCCACCAGCGTCAACGTGGACGCCAGCGCCGGCCTCTTCGATCAGGGCGACGACGTGCGCCACCTCTTCGGGCGTCGCGGACGCGCGCATGACAACGATCAGTTCAGGCGCACCAGTTGCGGGGGCGTTAGCACTCACGGTCGCGAAGTATACGATGCTTCGCGATCTCAGCCCCCAGCAACAGCCTCGCGCAGCGCCTCGACCTCATCCGGGCGCAGTGCACGGCACGAACCGACCTGCAAACGACTGAGTCGCAGCGGGCCGTAGGCGATACGTTCGAGCTCGTGCACGGGATAGCCGACCTCGGCACACATGCGGCGAACCTGACGATTGCGCCCCTCTTTGATCGTGATCTCGAGCTCGGCACCACCCGAACGCGTGCCGATCACCTTGACAACAGCGGGTTGTGTCTTGCCGTCGTCGAGTTCTACGCCGCGCTCGAGGCGACGGACGGCCGTCGGGCCCGGCAGGCCGCGCACAACGACGCGATACGTCTTGGGTACGCCGTGCGTCGGATGGGCCAGCCCGTTGGCCAGCGCACCGTCGTTCATCAAGAGCAGGAGTCCACTGGTGGCGGCATCGAGACGACCGACGGGCACGACGCGTTCGGTGACATCAACAAGCTCCATCACCGTCGGACGGCCCTTCTCGTCGCTCAGCGTCGTCACAAAACCCTCAGGCTTGTTCATCATCAGATAGACGTGGCGCTCCTCTTCGACCGCCACACCATTGACCGTCACGACGGCGTTCGGACCCACCTGCGTGCCCGGTTTAGCGACCACACCGTCCACGCGCACACGGCCTTCGGCGATCAATGTGTCGGCCCCGCGCCGCGAGGCAACACCACTCTGGGCGAGAAAGCGGTTGAGTCGTACCGTAGGTGTCGTGTCGTCGCTCACAGCGACACCGTACTCAGGCTGGGTGGTCGGCGGCGGCGGCTGGCTCGTCGATTACGATACCTTGCGTGGCCGCCATCGCCTGCAGTCGGTTGCGCACCTGAGCGGCATCTGGCAGGTCGTCGCCGAGCTCGTCGAGTAGCGGCAGCGAGTGGCGACCCTCCTCAAGACCAAAGACACGATCGAAGCGCGTGGTGGTGCGATAGAGCAGCGGATTGCCGGGTCGATCGGAGCGTCCGGCCTCTTCAATTAGGCCGCGCTCAAGCAGGCTCTGAACGGGATTGTCTGCCGCGACGCCACGAATGCGAGCGATCTCGGGCCGGCTGACAGGTCCGGCATAGGCCACGACGGCAAGCGTCTCGAGAGCGGCACGTGAAAGCGGTCGCTGCGAGAGCTGGTCGAGCAGTCGCGCACAGGCCAGCGCTGTGTCGTCGGCTGCGCGCAGTGCCCAGCCACCCGCAACTCGCTCGAGCACGACGCCAGAATTGCCCTGCGTATGACGCTGGCCTACGTGGGCGAGTGCCTCTTCAATATCGGGCTCCGACAGACCGGCTGCCTGGGCCAGCGAGCGCTCGTCGAGCGGCTCGGACGAGACAAACAGAAGGGCCTCGACGATGCGCGCGTTCGCGCTCACGCAGCGACACCGATCGCCACGGTCTGGCGCCCAGTCGTGCACATCCGGATTGGTGCGAACGGCGCATCCTGCTCGGCCGTCACCTCGCCGCCACGAATCAGGTCGAGCACAGCCCAGAAGGCGGCGGCCTGCTCTGTGCGGCTGAGCCCCTTAACGGCATCTTCGAAGCTGCAGGCGCCCGTCTCGCGAACTGCTCGGCGTACGTGATCCAGCAGGCGTGTGAGCGGAATGCGCCGACGCAAGACGTGGATCGGCTGCGACACCTCATCCGTCCGGGTCATTACCAGTCGCAGCGCAGCGGCGAGCGCTGCGGGATCGCCCGTGCCGGCATCGTCGAGCTGTGGGCGTGGCGGGCGCAGCGCCGGTGGACCCGAGCGGAAGACCCGCAGACCAACCTCGCCGAGGCGCTCGGACAACCACGCGGCGGCCGCCTGTGCGCGGGCATACTCGGCCAGTCGTGCCGCGAGTTCCTCGGCGGCCTCCTGGGCATCCGGCATGTCGTCGACCTCGTCGGGCGTCAACAAGAGGCGGATCTTTAGTTCGAGGAGCGCGGCGACCAACACGAGGAATTCGCTGGCGCTCTCCAGATCGAGCTCGCCCTCCTCCTCAATCTGGGCCAGATAGCGCAGGCAGACGTCGGCAACCGGTACCTCTCCGAGGTCAACCACGTCACGTAGTACGAGTGCGAGCAACAGATCAAACGGGCCTGCAAAGGGCTCCATATCCAGTTCGAGCGCGAGTGCAGAAGAGGTTGCCATGCCCCTCACGGTAGTCGCGAGGGCGGACGTACCAACGTCTCGCGGGTGACCTACGCGATCGTGACAGTGCCAACCGAGGCGCTGATCTCGGCAAACAGCGCCTGACCTGGCCGTACCCGGAAGCCTGGCCCGAGTCGGAGCCGCCGATTGCCCGACGAGGTCTGCAAATCGACGACAACGGGGTGGTCGCCGTGGTACTCCTCACAGATGCGACGCAGGCGCTCGATCGCGTCGGCGGGCGCGTTGCGGGCATCGACCGCGATGCGCACGATACCGATAATCGCGACGGCATCGAACTCGATCACCTCGAACGCAACGAGCTTCGTCTCGCCCCCACCGCGCTGATCGACGCGGCCCTTGACGATCACGATGCGATCCTGCTCGAGCAGTGGTCGTGCAGCCGTAAAAGCCTTCGCAAAGACGACGACCTCAACCACGCCCGTGGTGTCCTCGAGCTGGACGAAGGCCATCGGATCGCCCTTCTTCGTCATCGTCTGACGCACGGACGAAACGAGGCCGCCAATCGTGACGGTCTCCCCCTCTTTGCGATTCTCGAGTTCGCAGATCGGTACATCGACCTTGCGTCGCAGCTGATCGGCAATGTCCGACAGTGGGTGGCTCGAAACGAACAGACCAAGTGTCTCGCGCTCGCCTGCCAGGAGCTCTTTCTGCTCGAATTCGCCGGCAGGCACGGGTGGGTGTGAGCCGCCACCGCCGCCACCAACGGAGGCGTCCGTCAGCCCCTCGAAGAGGTTCGTCTGGCCCGCGTGCCGATCGGCCTGCGCCTTGCGGCCCGACTGGACCGCCTGATCGAGCACCAGCAGCATGCCGCGGCGCGGATCGCCGGTCGAATCGAGCGCCCCGGCGCGAATCAGGCTCTCTAAGACACGACTCGAGACGTGCTGCGCATCGACGCGCTCCGCGACATCCCAGATCGAGATGAAGTGCCCGTCCGTCTCGCGGGCCTCAATGATCGCACGCACCGCGTTCTCGCCAACGTTCTTGACGGCGCTCAACCCGAAGCGAATCTTGCCCTCGACGACCGCAAAATCGCGTTGCGACGAGTTGACATCGGGTGGCAGCACCTCGAGACCCATCGACTCGCACTCGGCAACGTAAAACGGCACCTTGTCCTTGGTGTCCATCACCGACGAGATCAGCGCCGCCATGTACTCGGCCGGATAGTTAGCCTTGAGGTAGGCCGTGCGGTACGAGATCAGGGCGTAACAGGCGGCGTGAGCCTTGTTGAAGGAGTACTCCGCACTGCGCTCGTTCTCGACCCAGAGGTCCTCGGCGACCGTGCGCTCGACGCCGTTGGCCTCACAGCCGACCATAAACGGCTCCTTCAGCTTGGCCATCAACTCGGCGTCCTTCTTACCGATTGCCTTGCGCAGGTCGTCCGCGTCGGCTGGCGTAAAGCCCGCCAACTCCTTCGCAATCAGCATCGATTGCTCTTGGTAGATGTAGACGCCCTTGGTCGGGGCGAGAATCGGCTCGAGCCGGGGATCCGTGAACGTGATCGCCTCCAACCCGTTATTCCGCCGTGCGTACGTCGGAATATTCGCCATCGGTCCTGGGCGGTAGAGCGCCACCAGCGCAATCAGGTCCTCGAAGACCGTCGGCTTGACTTGGCGCAACGCGTCGCGCATGCCGGTGCTTTCGAATTGGAAGACGCCCGTCGCATCGCCCTTACGGAGCATCGCGTACGTCGCCTCGTCGTCGAGCGGGAGGTTGGCAATATCGACCTTCGTCCCGCTGGACTGCTCGATCACACGCACGGCCTCATCGATCACATCGAGGTTACGCAGGCCAAGGAAGTCCATCTTCAGCAGCCCGAGCGCCTCGACGTCGCCCATCGCGTACTGCGTGACGACCTCCGAGTCGACGCCCTTGCGCTGCAACGGCAGGTACTCCATCAGTGGGCGGTCGCCAATCACGACGGCGGCCGCATGGATCGAGTCTTGTCGCACCAGTCCTTCGAGCGGACGCGCCATGTCGATCAGCTGCTTGGCGGTGATCTCGCGCCCATCGTCGGAGCGCCCGATCGGCGTCGGATCGTCGTACATCGCCCGCAACTCCTGGCCGGGCGCAAGACTCTCGTCGAAGCCGACCTTGACACCGTCGGGAATACCCTTGGCGATACGGTCGACGACGCCGTAGGGCAGGCCCAGCACGCGCCCGGTGTCGCGCGTCGCCTGCTTGGCGGCGAGCTTGCCGAAGGTGATGATCTGCGCGACGCGGTCACGACCGTACTTCTCGACGACGTACTGCATCACGCGCTCGCGACCGTGGACGGAGAAGTCGATATCGATGTCTGGCATCGACTTGCGGCCTGGGTTGAGGAAGCGCTCGAACAGCAGGTCGTAACGGATTGGATCGACGTCAGTGATCTCGAGGCAGTAGGCAACGAGCGAGCCGGCGGCAGAGCCACGGCCCGGGCCGACCCCAATGCCCTCGCGCTTGGCGAAGCTGACGAAGTCCCACGTGACGAGGAAGTAATCGGCAAAGCCCATCTCGCGGATCGTCTGGAGTTCGAAGTTGAGGCGCTGGCGCAGGCTGTCATCGGCGGCTGGGTAGCGCTGGAGCAGCCCGGCCTCGCACAGGCGCGTCAGGTAGACGAAGGCGTCTTCGTCGTTTGGCACGTCGTACTTCGGCAGTCGAATCGCACCGAGTTCGAGCTCGAGGTTGCAGCGCTCTGCGATCTCGAGCGTCGGCGACAAGAGGTCGCGACCATACGGCTCGAAGACGCGCTTCATCTCGTCGGGTGTCTTGAGGAAGAACTCCTTGTTCGGGAACTTGAAGCGCTTGTCGTTGGCGAGCACGTCGCCCGTCTGGACGCACAGCAGGACCTCGTGCGGGTCGGCATCTTCGGCGCGCAGGTAATGCACGTCACCGGTACCAACAGTTGGCAGCCCCATTTCGTCCGCCAGCTTGAGCAAGACCGGATTGACCTTGTGGTGCTCCTCGAGGCCCGCATCTTGGATCTCGACGTAGACATGGTCCTTGTCAAAGATCTGCACCATCAGGTCGAGCTCGGCCCGCGCAGCAACCTCGTCGTCACGCATAATCGCCTGGTTGACACGGCTCGCGAGGCAGCCGCTGAGCGCAATCAGGCCCTTCGAATGCTGGGCGAGTAGATCGAGGTCGACACGTGGTTTGTAGTGGTAGCCCTCGAGATAGCCGAGCGTGACGAGCTTGACGAGGTTGTGGTACCCCTCAAGATTCTCGGCCAAGAGCGTCAGGTGCGCCCAGTCCCGGCGGCCCGGCGGCTCCTTCGCGCGACGGTCTTCGACGAGGTAGATCTCGCAGCCAACAATCGCCTTAATACCGGCTCTATTGGCGGTCCGATAGAGATCCACGGCCCCCGCCATCGAGCCGTGGTCGGTCACCGTCACGGCCGGCATCTCCAGCTCTACCGCGCGATCGACAAGGTCCTTGATGCGGCAGGCACCATCGAGAATCGAGTACTCGGAATGACAGTGGAGGTGGACAAACTCAGCGGACACGGAGAACGATCCTACCGCCCGGGGCGGCGGCTTGTAGCGGGGTCTGCCTCCCGCACGCAGTGACGCCCGATACCCTCCCCCTATGTCCGGAGCGATCGAAGTCCGCCGCGCGACCACGCGTGATGTCCGTGGTATCCGCGCCCTCGTCGACCAGTACACGGGTCGCGTGCTGCTCGAGAAGGAGACCGTCACGCTCTACGAGGGCGTGCAGGAGTTCTGGGTTGCCGTCGCTGGCGAGGCGATCGTCGGCTGTGGCGCGCTGCACATCCTCTGGGAGGACCTCGGCGAGATTCGTACCGTCGCCGTTGACCAGTCGCAGAAGCGCAATGGCATTGGTGGACTTGTGGTCGCGCGACTGATCGAACACGCGCGCGAGATGGGCATCGAGCGCATCTTCGTCCTGACCTTCGAGACGGCCTTCTTTGCCCGCTACGGCTTTCGCGAGATTGAGGGTACGCCCGTTACGCCCGAGGTCTACGAGGAGATGCGCCGCTCCTACGACCGCGGCATCGCCGAGTTCCTCGACCTCGAATACGTC
Organism: Thermoleophilia bacterium; assembly: GCA_009694475.1. Taxonomy (GTDB): domain Bacteria; phylum Actinomycetota; class Thermoleophilia; order Gaiellales; family F1-60-MAGs149; genus F1-60-MAGs149. The sequence goes on along the minus strand of SHUX01000002.1, from coordinate 2,897 downwards.
AAGCCAAACACACTCGGCAACGCACGGATGCTGCTCGAGCTCTAGATCGGGTCTAAACGCTGACGGTACGCACGAACGCATCGATCGACAGCGGTGCACCCGTAGCCTGCTCGACCAGATGGTCCCACCGCACCGATGCGCCGGGTGCCAAGACGTGCTCGGCGATCAACGGGCCAACCACGGGTGCTGCGGCCGCTGGCGAGGCAGCACCCGCAACGCGCTGCGTCCACTCCTGCAGCTGCGAGGCGAGGATCTCTCCAAGCAGGTAGTTGTGGTAATAGACAGGCGCTACGGCAAGATGGATCTTCGAGGCCCACGCACCGGGCACGGGCTCGGCTGGGCGCGGGATGCCCTGGTACTGCTCGACGAGATCCCACCAGACACGATCGAGGTCGCCGTCGGGATCGGCATACAGCGCGCGCTCGAAGCGGGTCATCACCTGCACCCAGGCGGCCAGAATCAGCAGACCTCTGCGCAATGTCGCGGCATTCGTCGGATGCCGCGCGATCGCCGGGTCAACACCCGCGTAGCGCTCGAGAAACTCGGGGTCACGACCGCGTCGGCCATGCAGCATCGCGATCGCCTCGGTCGTCAAGATGTGCGCCGGCGAGCGCAACAGCCAGGGCAGATCAGCCGCGAGTTCGAGTTCGTAGATCGCGTGGCCGAGTTCGTGCAGCGTCGTCTCGAGCCAGCGCACCGTCGGCGCGAGGTTCATCAGCACGCGCACGTCACCGGCACGATCGACATGCATCATGAAGGCGTGCTGATCTTTGCCCGGCCGCGGCAAGACGTCCGAGCGGGCGATCACGCCGTCGACGTCGGCGCCAAGGTCAGCGAAATAGCGCGCGGCACTACCGAGCGCATCGACCTCGCCGATGACGGCCTCGAGTGGGTCCTCCCCCACGCTCGGCGGATCCTGACCGAAGACATCGACGAGGTGCCAGGGCATCAGTGGCTCAGCCGCGGCCAGCCCGAGCGCCGCGCGACGCTCCGCGGCGATCACTTCGCGTTCGGCATTCCAAGCCGGCTCCAGCGCGACATGCAACGCATCGAAGAGGCCGTACAGGCGCTGCTCGTCGAGCTCGTCGTTGGTCAGTGTCATCGCATAGTGGTCGCGGTGCCCCAATGCGCGGGCGCCCTGATTACGCAGGCGAACCAACTCGCGCAGCGACTCGTCGACAGCGGCGCCAACGCCACGGGCGCTACACCAAACCTGCTCGCGCTCGGCGAGATCGGTGCTCTCCATCAGGACACGATCCACGGCAGCCGCGTCGAGTTCGCGTCCGTCGTGCGTGGCGCGGTAGGTCGAGTGCATGCCCATCAGCTCGGTTTCGAGTGCAACGACGCGATCAATCAGGTCGGCGGGGCGCTGACGCCCAGCGGTCATCAGGCGCAAGACCTCGGCACGTCGCTGCTCGAGTGCAGTCTCTGCCACCGGTACCGCCGCAGCCGCGACCTCCGGATCGGCCAGCATGTGCTCCATCGCTGCACTGGCCGCCTCGGCGGCGGCCGACGTTGCCTCAGATGAATTGCAGGCCATCTCCCACCAGGCGAGGCTCGCCGTCGTCTCGAGCCCGGCCAGGCGCGCCTCGACCTCAGGGAGCGTCGACACTTGACTCAGCGTGCGCGCGGAGGATCTACGTCGCTCCACGAATTGTGGGTGCGCTCGCGAAACTTGTAGACCGCGAAGGCCGCGACACCCGCAACAGCGAGAACACGCACCGTCTTCGAGGCCACAAACAGCGCGGTTCCACCCGCGGCAGCGGCGGCCATGATCAACGTCTTCTGATCGATTTCTGGCATTACGTCGTTCCTCCCACGACAGGCAGGCTCAACTTGCGGCGCCCCCGCTCAGGACGCGGCATGCCGGCTGCGATCCAACGATCAACTTCGGCGAACATCTCATCGACCAGCTGGTCCTGCGGCACGCGCTTGAGAACCTCGCCATGGGCGTAGATATGCCCGGCATCGCGACCACCGGCGATGCCGAAGTCGGCGTCACCCGCCTCGCCGGGACCATTGACGGCGCAACCCATCACCGCCACCTCAAAATGCTCCTTGTAGCCGCGCAGGCGCGTCTCGACGATCTCGGCGAGCTCGTGCACCTCGACATTCGTGCGACCGCAGGACGGGCACGAGATCATCTCAGGACCCATGTGGCGCAGGCCGAGCGCGCGCAGGATGTCGTAGGCAACGCGCACCTCTTCGACCGGATCGACCGAGAGCGAGACGCGGATCGTGTCGCCGATACCCTCTTCGAGCAGCGTGCCAATACCAATCGACGACTTGACAGCGCCCGTCACGAGCGTGCCGGCCTCCGTGACGCCGAGATGCAGCGGATACGGCACCCGTTGGGAGAGCGCACGATAGGCGCCGATCATCACCGGCACCGACGTCGACTTGACCGAAATCTTGAAATCGTGGAACTCGAGTTCTTCAAGCAGTTCGACCTCCTCCATCGCCGCCTGCACGAGCGCGCCGATCGGGTCGGCCGTCGCCGTCCACTTGAGGTGCTCGGGCAGCGAGCCAGAGTTGGCACCAATCCGCAGCGGCGTCGAGGTCTCCTGCGCCTTCGCGACAACTTCGCGCACCTTGTCGGCACCGCCGATATTGCCGGGATTGATGCGTACCGCAGCGACACCAGCGTCCATCGCGCGCAGTGCCAGCGAGGCATTGAAGTGAATGTCGGCAATGATCGGCACCGCGCTCTCGGCGATGATGCGCGGCAGGGCATCGACGTCGGGCAGGCCCGGCACGGCGACGCGGACGATATCGACACCGGCATCGACGAGGCGCGCGATCTGCGCAAGCGTCGCGTCGGCATCAAACGTCTTCGTCGTCGTCATCGACTGCACGGCAACCTGGGCACCACCGCCAATCAGGACGCCACCTACGTT
>SHUX01000048.1 GCA_009694475.1 Thermoleophilia bacterium | reverse complement strand
GCCATCGTCGGCGTCAAGGATGGTCTGATTGCGCTCCTCTGCTTCGTCTGGATGGTGACCGAGTACCGCGGGGGCGCCGTGCGCGCACGCGGTATCGCACTCGCAGTCGCACTGGTCTTCCTCGTCGACGCGTTGCTTGGCTTGGTTGGAGGTGCGGGGCCGTGGCGTGCAGACATCGCAGTCAATCCGTCCCTGACGGGTGGCCTCATCTCTGGTGTGGCCTTCGTCCTGCTCAGCCTGGCGCTGCTCAAGTTCGTACTGCGACCAGACGACAAGTAGCCGCACGACTCCACCGGCGGGTGGCTCCAAACGCCGTACCCACACCACGCGCGAAGTACAGGCTGAGGGCATCGCGATCGTCGAGGCCCTCGATCGAGCAATGCCTGAACTGTGGGGTAGATTTCACCCCACACAGACGGCATGGACCATGCCAAGCGATCCGCAAAGAGAGTCGGTATTTTGATGGCGCGTAATCTGACGGACACCACAATCGTGATCATCGGGGCAACCGGAGTTTTAGGCTCCTGCCTTGCTCAACAACTCGCAGACGCTGGCGTGCACGTTGCCGCCGTTGTGCGAGACAGTGCCTCGCTCAATCCAGCGGTCGTCTCCACGCACGCAGTCGCCGACATCACCGACCACGCAGCATTGCGCAGCGCCTTTGCCAGCCTTGGACCGATCGACGGAGTCATCAACGCCGCCGGAGCCGTCGCCTTTGGCCCCCTCGCCGAGCTCGACGACAAGACCCTGACAGACCTCTTTGCCATCAACGCGATTGGACCAATGGTCGCGCTCCGCGAAAGCGCACCACACATCAAAGAAGGCGGATTCTTCGTCAACATCTCCGGAGTCGTCGCCCTCCAACCAATGGCTGGCCTCGCCGCCTACAGTGCCTCCAAAGCAGCCGCCTGGAGCGCGATGACCAGCGTCGCAAGAGAACTCCGACGCCAACAGATCGACGTGATCGACGCACGCCCCCCACACACCGAAACGGGCCTCGCAACACGCCCCCTCAGTGGCACCGCACCGAAACTACCCGAAGGACTCGACCCCAACGTTGTCGCAGCACGGATCATCGCCGCGATCGTCGATGGAGAGCGGGACCTGCCGGTCGAGGCGTTTCAGATCTAAAACGGCACGAACGTTGTGCCAGTCGCCCAAGTCGACCTCACCGGCGAAGCCGAAGAACAAGCCACGATACGGCGTGTAATTAGATTTTCACCGTTTCCATGGGCATCGCAGTGTTCAAAAAGCCCGGATTCACGCTTTCGTCACAGTGATTCGTCAAATCTGATCATGCCGACACGATCTCGATTCGCCACGTCTGCGCGAAACTCACAGAGCCCTGGTCGCAGACCTACAAATTCAGGTCCTCGAGATCTTCGCCCTCCGGCGCTATTTCGACGGAGGGAACGCCACTGCGTCGACAATGATCGTCTCGGCCACACCGCCCGCAGCGACGCCCATAGGGGCGTCGCCGATCTGTCGATTCTTACGGATGCAGTCGGTTGGGAACGTGACGTCATGCGAGTAGTCGTTGGCTTGGTCTTCGATCGGACAATTCGGACAGCGATCAGAGCGTGCAAAGCGCAGCGAGCAGACGCCAGACAGACCAACCAGCGCGACAACGGTATATTCGGCTGGTGATGGAACGGGTGGGACGACCCGAGCCACCACCAGCCGAATGCGCTAGTCCTTGTCGTGCTCGAACAGGCTGTGATCGACACCCGTGTCGAAGGCCTCAGCCGTGTCGATCTCGGAATCCTTTGGCAGGCGTTCGAGGCGGTGCGTCACTTCGTCGCGCACGGTGTTCTTGGCGAGGATGAAGTAGAGCACGCCACCAATGATCGGTCCAACGAGCCACGAGTAGTCAGTAAAGTCGAGCGATTCTGCGATTGGTCCTGTGTATTTCGGAACCGAGATGCAGAGGAACGCTGAGACCATGCCAGCGATCAGGGCGATCCAGGCAAAGCGGCGAGCCCCCGAAATGCCCCAGAAGGGGCTGCGGTGTCCGCCGTGGACCTCCTCGGGCAGTGCCAACCAGTGGCGCCACGCAAGATCCGTCAGCCAGATGGCACCGAACGGGCCAAGCCAGACCACGGAAAACACGAGGACCGAGTTGAGCCAACCCAAGAAGCCGCCATCGTCCTTGAACAGGATGTAGACAATGCCGACGGTCGCGATCGCGGCGTCGACAATAGTGGCTTGATAGCGCTTGAGCGGAAGGCCAACAGCCTGAGCAGCAAGCCCAGCGGAGTAGAGGGTGAGTGCGTTGTTCGCAATCGAGCCTCCGATCGCTGCAATCAACCACACGAGGAAGATCGGTGTGGAGAACAGCGACTTGGCACCGCCGACGGGATCTGCGATCAGGGCATCAAGATCGCCCTGGGCCGCCATCATCACACCGATCAGGCCGAGGAAGATAGCTGGCAGCCCGGCGCTCGTGAGCACAGTCCAGAAGATGCTCTTGCTCGTCGTCTTGTTGGACATGTAGCGCGGATAATCGGCGGCCATCATCACGTAGCCCCAGCCGCCAGCGAGGACAATGCCACAGCCGATCATGAAGGCAGACCACTGGCTGATGCCAATGTCGCCAGCAGATGCGCCAAAGTCGAGGTTGGGTACGAGCGAGATGAACATCAGTGCAGACGCGATGATCAGAACGACAGCGAAGAACCGTTGGACATAAATGACCGTCGCATGTCCGAGATACGGCAACAACACGGAGACGCCATAGACTATGAAGAACGAAACGATCTTCGGCCCGTTGCCTTCGGTCCAACCTAGCTGGGCTAACAACGCGACGCCGGCGAACACGCCGACGACAACGTTGGCGATTTCGTAGGCAATACCAACGGCCCAGCCAATCAGGTTGTTGAAGCGGTTGGCCTGCACACCGTAGGTCAGACGCGTGATTGCTTGCGTGGCAATACCAGAGCGTGCTCCGGGGATCGACGCAAAGGCTGGGTAGATGTAGCCGATCAGGCCTACGCCAAGGACGACAACGAGCGTTAACCCGAGCGGCATGCCAAGGCTGTAGACCAGGATGCCTAGCAACAGGTTGAAGGGGTAGAAACTCGAGGCGATCCAGAAAAGCGAAAGCTCTCGGTGGGTCATCTTGCGCTCTTCGAGCGAGATGAAGTTGATCCCGTTAGTCTCCACGCCGAAGCGTTTGTTGCGCGGATCAACCGCGTCTTCTGGGGTGACCTGACTCACGTGTCCTCCTGCCCGTGCATCGATTCTGGAGAGGCGTCCACAACTCGTGATCCTCTGGAGCGAGCATGCTCCCCCCGCCGAGCGGTGACTAGTGGGTATTTGGATGACACGAAGGCATCCTGATTGGCTATTTCGCCAATTACCGCGGTTGGGGATTGGCGCGTACGATGGCAGCAGGTTTGCACCACCACCTTGAGGAGTTACTTTGCACCAGCCATGGGACGCCCTTGAGGCGCCACGATTTACTGGGCCGCGCACATTTGCCCGTCTTCCCTATGTGAGAGACCTGGCTGATGTCGAAGCTGCGGTGTTCGGCATGCCCTGGGATGGTTCGACGTCGTTTCGTTCTGGTGCGCGCTTCGGGCCAGAGTCGGTGCGCTCGATGAGCGCGATGCTGCGCACCTATAACCCCGTCCAGAAGATCCAAGTCTTTGGTGAGCTGTCGACGATTGATTATGGGGATGCGCCGACGGTCCCGGGCTACGTCGAGGACACACTCGAGCGCATTGAGGCCTTCGTGCGACCGCTTGCTGAGGCTGGTGTGGTTGGGATCGGGATCGGTGGTGACCACTGCGCGACCCTCGCCGAGTTACGGGCCTACGCAAAGGTGTATGGACCACTCGGTCTTGTCCATCTCGACTCACACACCGACCTTTGGCACGAGTACTTTGGTCAGCCCTATGCCCACGGCACGATGTTTCGACGTGCGATTGAGGAGGGCGTGCTCGACTCGGATCGCATGATCCAAGCCGGCATGCGCGGGCCACTCTACGGCATTGAAGACGAGCAGATCCCTGACGAGTTGGGCGTCCAGACGATTCCATGGGTCGACCTCGCAGAAATGAGCCCGGCGCGCTTTGCAGAGCTCGCTCGTGCGCGTGTCGGCACAGGCCCGACGTTCTTTACCTTCGACGTCGACTTTGTGGATGCCGCCTTCTGCCCCGGCACGGGCACGCCGGAAGTTGCCGGCCCGACCTCGTTTGAGGCGATGAAGTTCGTCCGCGCGTTAACGGGGATCTCATTCGTCGGCTACGACGTCGTCGAGGTTGCCCCCCAGTACGACTCGGGCCAGATCACAGCCTTGTTTGCTGCGAACGTCGCCTTTGAGATGCTGACCCTACAGCGCATGGCCGTGATGCAAAAGAGTGCCTGATGAGCGTTACCCCCGCCACTGCGATCGTCACGGGCGGCGCCTCGGGGATTGGCGCGGCGTGCGTACGAGCACTGCGCGAGCAAGGGTTACAGGTTGGTGTGATCGATCTTGTCGATGGTACCGAGGCCGATGCGTTTGTACAGGTCGACGTGCGTGATGCAGCGGCGGTTGCCGCAGCGGTCGCCGAGATTGAGGGGCTGATCGGCCCGATTGATTGTCTAGTCACGACCGCTGGCTACTATCGGGAAGGCTCAATCGCAGACCTGACGGTTGCCGACTGGCAGGACATGCTGGCTGTCCACGTCGGTGGTACGACAGCGGCATTCCGGGCCGTCCTGCCAGGGATGACGCAACGTGGGAGAGGTGCGATCTGTGCGATTGGCAGCGAGCTTGGGCTCTGCGGCGACCCGTTCGCCCCACACTACGCGGCGGCCAAAGGGGCAATCCACGCGCTTGTGAAGAGCGTGGCGCCAGAGGTTGCATCGGCAAATGTGCGTGTCAACGTCGTTGCGCCAGGCCCGACAGATACTCCCTTGCTGCGCGATGACCCGAACTTCGAGTCGTACGCGTCGACACTCCCGCTCGGGCGCATCATTCAGCCCGACGAGATTGCCGCGGCGGTCTGTTTTGTCCTGCTGGAGGACACCACGCTGACGGGCCAAGTTGTGTCACCAAACGGTGGAGCGGTGATGTGAGCAGTCTCCGCGGCATTGAGGGTCGTCTCGTCCTGATCTCTGGGGCTGGGCAGGGTATTGGGCGGGCGACCGCTGAGCGCCTTGCCAGCGAGGGCGCCCGCGTGCTTGTCAACGACATCAACCCGGACACGGCTCAGGCCGTCGCCGCTCAGGTTGGTGGCCATGCCGTGCCGTTCGATGTCAGTGACACGGCCGCTGTGGATGCGGCACTGACCGGTATCGAGGTCGAGCACGGCGTGGTCACGCTGCTTGTCGCCAACCACGCCTACATGACGATGGCGCCGTTCGTGGATCACAGCGAGTTCGATTTCGAACGGCACCTGACGGTCAACCTGATTGGTACGGCTCTGCTGATGCAGCGGTGTCTGCCGGGCATGATCGAAAGCGGCTACGGACGGATCGTTGCGATGACGTCCGAGTGGGGCGTAATTGGCTGGCCCAACGCGACGGCCTACGCCGCCTCGAAGGGTGGGATCATTGCGTTGACAAAGAGCGTGGCCCGCGCCCATGCAGCCCACGGCATCGCAGCCAACTTGGTGGCGCCTGGCACGACGGACACGCCGCAGTTGGACGTAGACGCGATCGATGCCGGCCTGACGCACGAGGAGATGGTCGCGGTCTATGCGGCAGAGTCACCGCTCGGTCGCATCAACCGGCCAGCAGACATGGCAGCGACAATTGCGTTCTTGCTATCCGAGCCCGCAGTGGCTCTGGTCGGGCAGATCATCTCGCCGAACGGCGGCACGACACGGCTCTAAGACGCGCAGCAGGACTGGACTAGTGGTTTCGACGTGCGTTAGGCTAGATCGCTGTGACTATCACTAACAAGGAGCATCGTGACACGCCGGGCGAACGCGTCGCTGCTGGCGTGACAGTGCAGCAGATTGCGGACGAGATGCCCGTGGTGGGGATCTATGTTCCGGAGGCGCCAAAGAAGACCGGCCTGATTCGCAGTGTCCACGCGACAGACCTGACCGAACCGAGCCGGTACCTCTTGCCGAACGAGCTCGTCGCAACGAATGGTCTGTGGCTGGCAAACGCGCCTGCTGCCGATTGGGTCGTGCGAGTCTCGAAGGCGGGCGCAAGTGCTCTGGCCTTCGGATTGAGCGACGAAATCCCGGTCGTACCGGCGGAGATCGTCAAGTCCTGCAACAAGCTTGGCTTGCCACTCTTGGTGATCGACTCGGACACGTCGTTTACCAAACTCGCGGACGTGATCGCGAGCCTGCTCGCCAACGATGCAGCGCAGGCATTACGACAAGAACTCAACGAGACGCGCCACCTGCTGCAGGCCTCGGTGGACGACGATGCCTACACCGCGCTGGCTCGACATGTACGGGTGGTGACGGGCTATACCGCCGCTTTTATCTCGGCCGACGGTGAGGTGCTGGCAGCGGCCGGCAGGAAGCCGCGTGCGCGTGATGTGATCGACGCCACCCTGGCCGCACGCAACCAACGACTGCCGGCTTCGATCGAACCGTTCTCGGCTTTTCCGGTGCCGAGCTCGACTCAGCGTGGATCGATCCTGTTGATCGGTGCGCCGTTGCAAGACATCCAAGACGCTCAGCGCCTAGCGATTGAGCACACCACGGCGTTTGCGGTGGTTGCCGACCAGCGGCGATCGGAGCGACGGACGGTAGTGGAGATCTTAACGCGCGAGTTATTGGAAATGGTTGAGGACGGCGACATTGGCGCACGACACCTCAGTAGTCGCCTCGAGACGCTGGGCTTGCGACACGGGCAAGAGGTGTTGTTGCTGGTTGGTGGCGATACGCAGGCGTTGCGGAGCGCGCTCAACACCCTCGATGCGGCAGTCGCAGTCGCTCTGCGTGGAGGACGCATCGAGGCACTCGTCCAAGGCGATGACACAGCTGATCTGTTGACATCACTCATCGACGTGTTGCAGCAGTCTGGGCCACTCCCCCCGCTTGGCCACGGGTCGGGCAGGGCGACGAGTGACGGGCTGCGCGTACTGCTCGCAGCGACGCAGGCGGCATTTGCGAGTTCCGGCAGTGTCGGCGCAAGCGGCGGTCTAGTCGAGGCGAAGTCCGACTCCTCACACCTGCTGTTGGCGGGCGTCGATCCAGCGTTGCGGCGCGCGTACGCCGAAGCCCTGCTCGGCCCTGTCACTGCCTGGGACGCGACACACGGGGGCGATCTCGTAGCCACGCTGCGCGTGTTTCTTACCAGCGACGGACGCTGGTCGGAAGCGGCAAGCACGCTGGGGATCCATGTCAACACGCTCAAGCATCGCCTCGGGCGCATCGCCGAGTTGAGCGGCAAGAGTGTCGATCGCACGGCAGACCGCGTCGACCTATGGATCGCACTCGCAGCGATCGAGTCAGACAATTACAATTCTGATGGTGTTTCCCACAATTAAGTCGCTGTCTCGTCAGTGATATCACCACTATCGAGGTGACATGAGATCCACAACAATCGTGGAATGGTTTGCAGAGCGACCGCGGGGCGTGGAACACCGGTACTGGAGAGGCTGAAGTGAGTACGACAACGACCGAGATTGCCCGCTTTACGTACGTTCGCCCGACCGACCTCGCAGCCGCAGTTGCGGCAGGTGCCGCGGCCGGGCCGGGCGGGCGGTATTGGGCTGGCGGGACCGACCTGATGCTCGAGTGGCAGCGCAAGCAGCGTCCGATCGAGACCAGCATCGATATCACCGGACTGACCGAGTTGCGTGGAATCCTGATTGACCCCTCGGAAATTCGCATCGGTGCGCTGACGACGCTGGCCGAGATCGAGCGTTCTGCTGCCTTGCATCCCGACCTGGAGTCACTCGCAGCAATCGCAGCCGTCATGTGCACCCCCCAGACGCGGACACTCGCCACGGTCGCTGGCAATCTCTGCAATGCCTCACCAGCAGCCGACCTGGCACCGCCGCTGATCGTGCTCGGTGCGCGCATCGCAACTGCAACGAGCGATGGTGGACGCGAGCTCGAACTCGAAGACCTCTTCACTGCTCCCAAGCAGACCGTTCTGACCGATGGCGAGTTGCTGACGCACATCACAATTCCACTTAGCGGGCAGCGTGCCGCCAGTTATGGCCGGATCGCACGTACGGTCGTTGACATCGCGCTCACGCTCTCGGCCTGCTCGCTCACACTCGATCAGCAGGGAACGGTCTCTGCGGCTCGCATCGCCTTCGGCTCGGTTGCCCCAACACCCCTGCGCGCATTGTCTGGCGAGCAACTGCTGTTGGGCAAGACGCTGGCCGAACTGACGCCAGCACTCCTCGCCGAAGCCGCGGCCGCAGCCGCTGGCGATGCCAACCCGATCGACGATATTCGGACCTCGGCGGCGTATCGACGACACACCGTCCGCGTACTCACGCAACGCGCACTCGCCAAAACGGTTGCGCGACTCTCCCGTGGAGGTGACCAATGATCATCGTTCGTGTCAATGGGCGTGAGCAGACGTTCGAGCCAGCGGCAGACACATCGCTCGCGAACATGTTGCGCGACGAGGCTGGCCTGATCGGCGTGCGCGTCTCGTGCGCAGAGGGGGAGTGTGGAGCGTGCACCGTGCTCCTCGACGAGCAGCCCGTAACGTCCTGCCTGATGCTGGCGCACCAGGCCGCGGGGCGCGAGGTGACGACGATCGAGGGCTTCGGCTCACCCGAGCATCTGCACCCGATCCAACAAGCCTTTATTGAAGAGCAGGGCTTTCAATGTGGCTTCTGCACGCCCGGCTTCATCATCGCCGCAGCAGCATTTCTGGCCGAAAACCCGAGCCCAACCGAAGCGGAGGCGTCGATCGCAATGAGCGGCAACATCTGTCGGTGTGGCGCCTATCCGTACATCGTCCGTGCAGTCATGACCGCAGCCGAGCGCCTCCGAGGAGCGACGGCATGAGCGCGACCATCAACGATCTCGCCGCCTTGCGGGACGGCTCGAAAACAGATCAACGCTTATCTACACCAGCGCGCGACGCATTCACGATCGTCGGCAAGGGCGTACCCGTCAAAGATGCAATCGAGAAGGTCACCGGCTCCATCAAATACGGCGTCGATTTCGCCGTTCCTCACATGGCACACGGCAAGATTCTGCGCAGCCCTCACGCTCACGCTCGTATTGTACGAATCGACACGGCACGGGCTGAGGCAATCCCCGGCGTCTATGGCGTTGTCACGCACGAGGATGCGCCGGGCGGCACGTGGGAGAACGCATGGTTCAACTATCGCGGCCGCATCATGGATGGCACCGCACGTTTTGTTGGTGACGAAATCGCTGCCGTCGCAGCGGTCTCTGCCGAGATCGCAGAACACGCACTCGCTGCGATCGACATCGAGTGGGAAATCCTGCCCGCCGTCTTCGACCCTCACGAGGCACGCAAGCCAGGAGCGCCCCAGATCCGCGACGAAGGCAACGAGCGCGACGCCTACGTGGTCGAGTGGGGCGATATTGCAGAGGGCCACGACCTAGCCGACGTACTGGTCGAATCCGATGTGGTCTTTGCCAGCCAGCAGTACGCGTCGATTGGACGCAATGCCTGCGTCGCCGAGTGGATGAACGACCGGGTCACACTGTGGACGTCGTCGCAGACTCCATCCGAACTGCGCGATGGTGTACACGAGGCGTTCGAGATTCCGCTCTCGAAGGTGCGCGTGATGGCACTCCCGAGCGGTAGCTCGTTTGGTTCATGGTGGAGTGCAAACTTCATGCTCGTCACCGTCATGCTCGCGAAAAAGATTCGCCGCGCCGTCAAAATCGAATTGTCAAATGCCGAGTGCATGGGTACGGTCAAGCGCCGCCACATCGAACACACGCGTGGCCGCATGGGCGCTAAACGTGATGGCACACTTACGCTCGCTCAGTTCGACCATGTAATCGACAACGGTGCCTACGGCTTCAAGGACGACGTTGGTTTCTTCTGCGTCGACATGTGGGGCCGAGCCCTACATGGCGACTATCAAGTGCACGCCGTCAATACGAACCTCGTGACGGCAGGCTGCATGCGCGGCGTTGGCGACATCACACTCGGCTCGGCCGTGGAGCGCACAGCCAACCGGGTAGCCGCCGAGCTCGACATCGATCCGATCGAGTTTCGACTCAAGAACCAGATCCGTCCGGGCGAGCCGTTGCGGATGCGCCACTCGCTCCACAACATGGATTGTTCCGTCGAGGAGTACCTCGCGGGTATTCCCGAAGAGCTGCGTGCCGAGTGGCCCGAACTCTTCCACCTATCGAGTGGCTCGACAGCGGAGATCCTGACGACAGGCGCCGAGGCCTTTCGCTGGTCGGAACGCTGGCAGGGCTGGGGCAAGCCGGACTCGGTCGATGGTCCGTTGCGTCGTGCTGTTGGCGTTGGCACGGGCGCGCATGTCTGCGGTGTCGAGTTCGAAGGCTCGTCATCGGCCGTCGTGCGGATCAATGGTGATGGCAGTGCCAAGGTGCACGCATCGTGTGGTCGGCAAGGACAAGGCAGCGAGACGACGTTGTCGCAGGTTGCCGCCGAAGAACTCGGCATTCCCTTCACGATGATCGAGATCGAGACGGGAGATACCGATTCGTGCCCATGGAGCCATGGTTCACTGGCCTCGAACACGCTCTACCGCATCGGTTGGGCTGTCCGTGCGGCTGCCAAAGATGCAAAGCGCCAGTTGCTGGAGATTGCCGGCCGCGAGGTCTTCCATCTCGCACCCGACGAGCTGCAGGTTGTCGAAGGCGTCATTGCACCAGTCGATGGTTCGCAACCGGGTGTCAGCGTCGAAGACGTAATGAACATGCTGCGGCTCGCCGACACGCTTGGCCAGACGTCGTCGATCACCGGACGCCCAGCCACACCGATGCCACCATCGACGGCGTTTGCACGACACTTCGCCGCGCACTTTGCCGAAGTAGAGGTCGATATCGAGACAGGCGAGATACGCCTGACGGACTATCTCGCGACGCAGGATTCAGGGACGATCGTGAACCCGCAGGTGATGAAGAACCAGGTCATTGGTGGTGCGATCTGTGGCGCAGGCTTCGCCCTCTTCGAGGAGTTGCATTTTGGTGACGATGGTCGCGTGCTCAACGCAAACATGCTCGACTACAAACTGCTGCGATGCGCCGACTTCCCCCACCAGGCTGGTGTCATCTTTGGGGACTCCTACGACCCGGTTGGCCCGTTCGGTGCGCGTGGCGCAGGTGAGGCGCCAATGGCAGCGTCGGTTGCAGCGATTCAGGCTGCAGTATTCAATGCGACAGGTGTGTGGGTGGAATTACCAATGACGCCTGAGCGCGTATTGACTGCAATGGGGGTGATCTGATCATGGCCGATTGGAAAGCAGACAGTGATGCCATCGCGATTCTTTCGTTTGATGTCGATGCCGAATCGCCGGTGCTTGCGCAAAGTCGCGAGTACGCCGACCACGCGATGGTGATGACACACCAAGCGTTCGGTCCACTGGTTGGTGTCCCACGAATCCTGCAGTTGCTCGCCGACTACGACCTGCCTGGTACCTTTTTCATTCCCGGCTTGACGGCCGACCGGTATCCAGCGATGGTCGAGTCGGTGTTGGCGGCTGGGCATGAGGTCGCACACCACTCTTATAGTCATCACAGCGCTGTCGACCTTGACGCCGATGGCGAGCGTCGTGACTTTGAGCGGGCGTTGGAGGCACTCGCCAAGCACGGCGTCAAGCCGATGGGCCATCGCGCCGCCTTGTGGGAGGCCACATGGCGCACGCCGTCACTCGTGGCGGAGTACGGCTTGGAGTACGACTCGAGTTTGATGGACGCGGATCGCCCATATATCCTCGACACGCCAGAGGGCACGATTGTCGAACTGCCACCGTTTTGGGGCCTTGACGATTGGGAGCAGTACGCCTTCTTGCCGCGTCCACACCTTGGCTCAATCATCCAGTCGCCGGTCACCGTTGCTGGCATGTGGACGCATGAGATGCAGGCAATGCGCAAGCACGGCTCCCTCTTCCTCCTGACCTGTCACCCCTTCTTGTCGGGTCGTGCGGGCCGTATTGAGGCGTTACGCACCGTCATCGAGCACACGCTCGATGCTGGTGGAGTCGAGTTTTCCCGCTGCATTGACATTGCCCGCCGCGCCAAGGCCGACGAAACGCTCGACCGACGAACGCTCACGCCCGTCGTCGTGTCACACGAGATTTATCCAACCTAGCGCCGGACCGGTGGGCCGGAAGGTCCACCGTTCAGGGTTGCCTGAATCGCGCCGCCCGTTCCGACAGTGATCAAGAACGTTCGTTGCGCCAAAACGCCCCACCCCACCACCCGTAACACCGTCACCTCGGGCCGGGCGAAGAACCGTCGTGGTGGCAGAAGGCTGCTGATCTCAGCAACCCGATTACAACCAACCGTCTGAAACGTGTAGGGTTGACCTCCGCGTTCATTGCACGACACTGAAAGCGAACCCGATGGCGCAATACCGATTTGTTTTCTGTCAATCGTGTGGCTCCAAGATGGACCCGCAAGAACGGCACTGCACAGCGTGTGGTGCCGCCGTTGCTTCCACCACTGACCCTACCGCTTCCGCACAACCGACGCGCGCAGTTCCAAATCCGGCGGTCGATACGCCAGAGCCCGTGAGGGTCCCCGTCTCTGCTCCGAACGACAACCACGTGAACAAGAGTTGGATCAAGCGCCATAAAGGACTTGCCATCACCATCGCCGTCGTCGGCTTCGCCCCGATCGGGGTCATCTCGAACCGTTCCAATAACGACACACCACAGTCAGGTGGAACAGCTGATGGGGTTGCTGCCTTCGCCTCGTGTAGCCCCGAGACGCTTCAGGATCTTGTGAGTGAATATATCGACCTCGGGAACAGCACTTACAGTGCATATCTCGCAATCCCCGATGTCTTGACGCCTGCAGCTGGAAGCACACGCCTCAAGATTCGCTTTGCTCGCGAGTCTGCACAACAGCAGAAAATCTATTACTGCGTGAACGTAAGCGACTCCACTGCTGACACTGAACTATTGGTCGCCATTACCGCGTTGCAGGATGCAAATTCAATACTCTACACCTATTACGAGTCCTACTTAGACACAAAAACTGGCACGATCAAAGGCATCAACCAGCGCGCCGACGCGGTGTCTACTGCCATCGAACGTTTTAACGCCGCTTGGGCAGCGTATGGTGAGGAACAAGGCTTCGAGATCGACCAAACGGATGACCCGACCATCGACGAATCAAAGGTTGCTGACTGACATGGGCGCCATCGTCGGTATCGACCTTGGCACGACGAACTCCGCGCTCGCGATCCTCGACGACGCGGGACGTCCGACGATTGTCGAGAACGCCGCCGGCTCGAACATCACGCCGTCGGTGATCTACTTCGAGACGGGCAACGGTGGTGCGGTGTCGGTGGGACAAGACGCAAAGGACCAAGAGAGTCTCTTTCCGGAGCGCGTATTTCAGGCGTTCAAGCGGTCGATGGACCACGACGATCCGATCGCGCACACGGCCACGAACGAGTCGGTGGCGGCGACGCCCGTGGAGCTGTCCGCGCACGTGCT
>SHUX01000047.1 GCA_009694475.1 Thermoleophilia bacterium | reverse complement strand
GTCGACGTCGTAACGGAGGCGGGACCGGTGTTCGGCAGCCTGTTATCGGCCACAGCGGTTGACGCCGGCTCGACCACGGCAATCAGTTGGGATGCGGCTGGCGCGACGGACGGTGTCTACGGCATCCGGGCAACGCTTGAGGATGGCGCAGGCGTCACGAGCAAATCGCTGACGCCAGTTGTGGTCGATTCGACGGCCCCTACGTTGGTGCTGAAGACGCCGCAGCCAGCGCTGACCGCCACTGGTCCCGTTGCGATTTCCGTGACTGCGTACGATCTTACGGGGCTCGTGCGCGCCAGCCTCGTGGTTGAGAACCAGCTCGGTGACACGCTCGGCACGGTCGGGGTACCCGTCACTGCGGATGCAGCTGGAGCTACGCTGGACTGGGACCTGCGCCTGCGCCAACGGCTGCTGCTGCCAGGCGTCTATCGCCTGCGCGTGACCGGTAGAGACGAGGCCGGTAACGTCGGTCAGAGCACGACTCGTGTGCTCCGCGTCGATCGTGCCGTCAAGAGCGACGTTATCTACTCGCTGCCCGGCGCCGGACCAGTGATTGGTCTCAGTTTCGATGATTGTGTCAGCGAGCAGGCGTGGCTGGCGATCATCAAGGCGTTTCGGGCGGCCAGGGCACATACGACGTTTTTCTGTAACGGCGTGAATGTGCGTTCGAATCCGACCGCGGCGCGGGCTACGCTCGCCGGTGGCCACTCAATCGGTTCGCACACCTGGGCCCATCCGGAGCTGCCGACTCTGTCGGCGACAGCACAGGCCAACCAGATTCAAGCTGACAAGGACGTCTGGTGGCAGTTGGCCAAGGCCTCTCCACTGCCGTTTTTCCGCCCTCCCTACGGTTTACACAGCGCCACCACAGACGCTGTTATTGGCGCGGAGGGCTTTGCCTATACCGCCCTGTGGGACGTCGACCCGTCCGACTATCTCAATCCGCCGCGATCAGTTCTCGTCGAGCGAGTCATGAGCCATGCGCGGCCAGGTTCGATCGTCATCCTGCACGTCAGCGCCACCACGGCTGCGGCCGTGCCGGCGTTGATTCGTGCGTTGCGCCGGGGCGGGCTCGAACCACAATCGCTGGACGAGATGTTCGGCATCGCCGCGTACCTCACGCCGCGCGCCCAGTAGAGCACTCCGATTGAGGGATGCGGAGGATGTTGTCAGGATGAGTTGATACCCTCCGACGGCTGTCACTTACGGCAGTTTCCCGACTTCAAGGAGCTACTCCGACCTGATGTCCACGCTCTTCACCGAACACGCCGTGCTGATCGCATTGGTGTGCGGAGCCATCACTGTTCTTTATGGAGTGATCCTCACTCGCTGGGTTCTCTCGAAGCCCGCGGGCGACGACAAGATGCGCGAGATTGCATCTGCCATTCAGGAGGGCGCCTCCGCGTACCTGAGCCGCCAGTACCGGACGGTGGCGATCGTCGCCGTCGTTCTTTTCCTCGTTCTGATGTTCGTACCCGATCTCGGCGGCTGGAAGGTCGCGGTTGGCTTCCTGATCGGAGCGATTCTGTCGGCTGCCGCCGGCTTTATCGGCATGAACGTCGCCGTGCGTGCCAACGTGCGCACCGCTGAGGCCGCCAAGACGGGGCTGAGTCCCGCGATGGACGTTGCCTTCAAGGGCGGTACCGTGACGGGCGTACTCGTGGTTGGGCTTGGACTGATTGGCGTTGCGGGCTACTACGGTCTACTGCTTGCGATGGGATATGACCAGAGCGACGCGTTGCATGGCCTCATTGGTCTCGGTTTCGGCGGCTCACTGATCAGCGTCTTCGCGCGCGTCGGAGGCGGCATCTTTACAAAGGGTGCCGACGTCGGCGCGGACCTCGTCGGCAAGATCGAAGCCGGCATTCCCGAGGACGATCCGCGCAACCCGGCTGTGATTGCCGACAACGTTGGCGACAACGTGGGCGACGACGCCGGTATGGCTGCTGATCTGTTCGAGACGTACGCCGTCTCCCTCGTCGCCGCGATGCTGCTCCTGAGCCAGTTGTCTGACGGCAATGCCGCCCTCGTCGGCCTGCCGCTCGTGCTCGGTGGTCTCTCCGGACTGGCCTCGATCGTCGGTACGCTGCTTGTCCGCGTCAAGGAGGGCGGCTCGGTGATGGGCGCGCTCTACCGCGGCGTGATCGTCTCGGCTGTGCTGTCAGCTGCGCTGTTTATCCCGGCCATCTTCGCGCTCGACAGCCAGATCGTGGCCAACACGACCAACTTTGACGACGCTTCGACAGGCCAGATCTTTGGCTGCGCGATTATCGGTCTGGTCATTACGGCGCTCTTGATGGGTATCACCGAGTACTACACCGGAACCAAGTGGAAGCCCGTTCAGGACGTGGCAGAGGCCTCGACGACCGGACACGCCACAAACATCATCAGTGGACTCGGCTATTCGATGCAGGCGACCGCGGCCCCGGTGGTCGTGATCGGTGGTGGAATTCTTCTTGCCAACACGTTGGCTGGGCTCGCTGGTATCGCAATCGCCGTCGTGGCGATGCTCTCGATGGCGGGCGTGATCATTGCCCTCGACGCCTTTGGTCCCGTCACCGACAATGCCGGAGGCATTGCCGAGATGGCTGGCCTACCGGAAGACGTTCGTAACAAGGTCACGGATCCGCTCGACGCGGTTGGCAACACGACGAAGGCCGTCACCAAGGGCTACGCAATCGGCTCGGCCGCTCTCGCTGCCGTGATCCTGTTTGCCTCGTACCGTGACGAGTTGATTGTGCAACTGAACGCTGCCGGCAAGGATGTGATCGCGTCGGGTCTGACGTTCGACCTTTCGAATCCATGGGTGATCGTCGGTCTGCTTGTTGGCGGTGCAATGCCGTTCGTCTTCGCCTCGTTCTGCATGAGCGCAGTCGGTAAGGCCGGCAAGGCCGTCGTCGAAGAGGTCCGTCGTCAGTTCCGCGAGAAGCCGGGCATCATGGACTACAGCGAGCGCCCCGAGTATGGCCAGTGCGTTGACATCGTCACCAAGACCGCACTGCGTGAGATGCTGGTGCCGGCTGCAATCCCGGTCGTGATTCCGATCCTGATCGGGCTCTTCGTGATTTGGACGCCCAGTGCACTCCAGATGCTGGGTGGTCTGCTCGTCGGTACGATCGTGACGGGCCTGTTTCTGGCCATCTCGATGACGTCGGGCGGTGGCGCCTGGGACAACGCCAAGAAGCTGATCGAAGACGGTGCGCATGGGGGCAAGGGTTCCGTGGCCCACCAGGCCGCGGTTACGGGTGACACCGTCGGTGATCCCTACAAGGACACCGCTGGTCCGGCAATCAACCCGATGATCAAGATTGCCAACATCGTCGCCATCCTGATCATTCCCGCCCTCGTGGCTCTGGTTTAGGGCTCGAACACGTGGTTCCGTCGACGGTGGTCGACGGAACCACGTGCGTCTTGCGCGGCCTAGATGCCGGCGAGCAGGCCACCGTCGACCGGCAGGGCTACGCCTGTCACCCAGGCAGCCTCGTCCGAACCGAGGTAGACAAAGGCGTCGGCAATGTCGCGCGGGGTGCCGAGTCGACCGGCAGGATGGAGTCCCGTGGCGTAAGCGCGCACTGCGTCGGGGTCGTCCTGCGCGGCAAGAAACGTCTCAAGCATGGGCGTTTCGGTAAAGCCCGGGCAGACGCAGTTCGCGCGAACACCGTGGGGCGCACCGTCGAGGGCGATTGTCTTCGTCAGCATCACAACGCCAGCCTTCGTCGCACAGTAGGCGGCCTGATTGGCGGAGCCGTCGAGCCCAACCACTGAGCCCGTCAGGAGCACGGTTCCGTGTTGTGCTTTGAGATGGGGCCAGGCGGCGCGGACGAAACGATGCACACTCGTCAGGTTGGTGGCGACGGCGTCATCCCAGGTCGCGTCGTCGAGCTCCCAGAGGGCGCCAACGACGGGGCGGGCAGCGTTGAGGACCAGCAGGTCCAGACCGCCCAGGCGTGCGACGGCCTGGTCGACGGCAGCCACGATGGCTGAGCCATCGCGGATATCGCAGACAACGTCGCCACCCTTGATGTCGGCGATGAAGCAGTTCGCTCCCTCTTCGCAGAAACGCTCAACGATGCCCGCACCAATGCCGGAAGCGCCACCCGTAATCAGCGCGCGCTTGCCTGCGAGACGGGCCATGGCTGGACTCTAGCCTGTCGACAGAACACGCAGCACGACCGGCGTGCCTTCGCAGACGTCAAGATCAGAGATGCGCCCGATCGCCTGGCGCGCGGCACCCTCGCGGGCGGGGTGGGTAACGATCACGAGCTGCGCGCGACCTTCGGCGGCGCGCTGAACGACGGAGTCAATCGAAACGGCATCGTCGGCGAGGATCGACGCGATCGCCGCCAAGACGCCAGGCTGGTCGCGCACGTCGAGGCGCAGGTAGAGCGCTGACTCGACATCGTCGGCTGGCACGATGGGCAGTGAGCGGAAGAACCCGTCGGCTCGCAAAAAGCCACTGTTGGAGGTGCCGAGTACGCCCATCAGGTCGCCAATTACTGCCGAGGCTGTCTCGTCACCACCGGCGCCCGGGCCGACCAGCGTCACCTCTCGAATCGCATCGCCGCGCAGCATGACGGCGTTGAAGGAGCCATCGACGGCGCTGAGTGGGTGCGAGTGCGGGACCAAGGTCGGCGCAACACCGACCACGACGCCCTGTTCCACCCGACGGGCCTGTCCGATCAGTTTGACGCTATAACCAAGGTCAGCTGCGAAGGCGACGTCGAGGGAGTCGAGTTTATCGATACCCTCGTGGGGCACATCATCGATCGTAACGCGGGTGTGGAACGCAATCGAGGCCAGGATCGCGACCTTTGCGGCGGCATCGCCACCAGTCACGTCCTCGGTTGGATCGGCCTCGGCATAGCCAAGCGCCTGTGCCTCAGCCAAGACCGTCGCGTAGTCCGCACCCTTGGCCATTGCGGTGAGCATAAAGTTGGTGGTGCCGTTGACGATACCGAGCACGGCGTTGACCTCGCTGGCAATCATCGACTCACGCAGTACCTTGACGACGGGAATGGCGGCGCAGACGCTGGCCTCGAAGCGTAGTTGGACGCCATGCTCCTCCGCAGCAGCAAACAGCTCGGCTCCGTGGCGCGCGAGCAACTGCTTGTTGGCGGTCACAACCGACTTGCCAGCGGCGAATAACTCGAGCATCCAGCCGCGCGTTGGCTCGACTCCGCCCATCACTTCAGCCACGACGGTGATCGAGGGATCGTCGCGGATGTCGGCAAAGTCGGTTGTCAAGAGACCGGCGCGAGGAATGCTGGCGCGAGCAGCATTGAGATCCCGAACCAGCGCCCGTCGTACCTCTACTGGAGTGCCAACCACCCTCGCAACATCCTCCTGTCGCGCCTGCAGCAGGCGATCAACGGAAGAGCCAACCGTTCCGTAGCCGAGAAGTCCGATGCCGATAGGGGAGGCGTTCATTGAGTTCCGCAGCCTAGCGGTCGGGTACGGTTCAAGCGTCATGTCGACGTCGCAGCGCAGCCTTGGTCTGATCGAACGCTACCGAGAGTGGCTACCTGTCGATGACGAGACGCCGATCATCTCCCTCGGCGAAGGTACCACTCCTCTGCTGCGTGCGCCGAGACTCGGTGCACGCCTCGGTGTCGACCTCTATCTCAAGGTCGAGGGTGCCAACCCAACCGGTTCCTTCAAGGACCGGGGCATGACGATGGCGCTCTCGCGTGCGGCCCAGGCCGGAGCCAAGGCGGTTATTTGTGCGTCGACGGGCAACACCTCAGCGTCTGCGGCCGCCTACTCGGCGCGGGCCGGGATTCGTTGCGTCGTTGTGATTCCGAGTGGCAAAGTTGCGCTCGGCAAGTTGGCTCAGGCGCAGATCGCTGGCGCCCAAGTGGTCCAGATCGACGGCTCGTTTGACGATGCCCTGCGTCTCGTCCGATTGATGAGCGACGAGCACCCGATAACACTCGTCAACAACCTCAACCCGTACCGGCTAGAGGGGCAGAAGACCGCTGCCTGGGAAATTATCGACGACCTCGGGCGCGCGCCCGAGTGGATGTGTTTGCCGGTCGGTAACGGTGGCAACATTACGGCCTACTGGCGTGGCTACAACGAGGCGCTGGCACGAGGCCAGATCATGCAGCTACCACGCATGCTCGGTGCGCAGGCCGAAGGGTCCGCAGCGATGGTGCGCGGCGAGGACGTATTGCAGCCCGAGACAATCGCCACCGCGATCCGGATTGGTGTACCCGTGCGGCGCGAGGAAGCCGGTGCGGCTGCCCGCGACTCGGACGGAGGGTTCGCCGCCGCCAGCGATCGCCAGATTCTCGACTGGTTTAGCCACGTCGCGCGGGACGAGGGTATCTTCTGCGAGCCGTCGAGCGCCGCCTCGTTGGCAGGGCTCGCAAACGCCCGCGCCAACGGGCTGGTCGCGGAAGGTGCTGAAGTTGTCTGCGTATTGACTGGCAATGGGCTGAAAGACCCCGACAATGCGATCGCCGAGAGTGCGCCACCCATCACGATTCCGGCTGAGCGCGCTGCGCTCGAACGTATCGTGCTGGGTGACCCCACGTGATTGCAGTCATCGGAGGTGGCATCGCTGCCTGCTGCTGGGGCGTCTCGACCGTCCTCGCCGGACGCTCGTCGCGCCAGATCGGTCCAGCCTCGACGCTGGCCTGGGTTGGGATTGCTGGTGCGGTGGTGATCACCCCAGTTGTCGTCTGGTACGGCATTCCGAGCGCGATCACCTGGGAGGACATCCTGCTGGTCGTGATCGGATCGTGTGGCTCGGTGCTGGGTCTGCGACTGACCTACGCGGCGCTCGCGAAGGGCAAGGTGGGCGTGGTCGTCGCAATCACCAGCACGGAGGGTGCAATCGCCACTTTGGTGGCGTTCGCATTTGGCGAGGCGTTCGGGCTGCTGACGGCTGCTGGTGTCTTAATGGCTACCGTGGGCGTAGCAGCGATTGGCTTAGGGCGCCACGTCGATGACAGCCACGAGATGGTGCGTGACAATCGGAGCGCTGCATTAACGGCTGGCGCAGCGGCGCTGGTCTTCGGATCCTGCATGTACGTCTCTGGCGATGTTGCACAGCGCGTTGGTCCACCGTGGGTGGTATTCGGCTCGCGCTTTCTCGGCGTCCTGACGATGGCGGTGCCACTGCTGATCCGTCGCCAGCTACAGGTAGCGCGACCGGCACTGTACTTCGCGTGCATGGCTGGGGTACTCGAGTCCAGCGGCTTTATCGGCTTTCTTTGGGGAGCCGGGCAAGGCATCGGCGTGGCCGCGGTCGTAGCGACCCAGTACGCTACCATCGCCACGCTGATTTCGTGGTTCATCCTGCGTGAGCGACTCTCGCGCCTGCAGATCGGAGGACTCGTAACGGTGATCTGCGGTGTCGTCTTGCTGTCCGTCGCGAGCGCCGTCTAATGGGTATCTTGCTGGGGATCTTGGCTGCGACCGTCTGGGGCATCGCGGGCGTGGCTGGCGGCCTCGCGGCGCGTCTTGTCGGCCCGACCAGAGCGATCGCCTGGGCGATGGTCTTGGGGATGGTCGTTGCGGTGCCACTCGCTCTTGCGAGCGGCGCACCCGGGCGTGTCGATGTTCGCACCGGCCTCTGGATTCTGCTGATTAGCGCCTGCATGCTGGGTGGACTCGCCTGCGTCTACGTTGGGATGCGGTACGGCAGCATCTCCGTGGTGGCGCCGATCTCGGCGACCTACGGCGGCGTGGCTGCGCTGATCGCGATCCTGGCTGGCGATCCCGTGACGGGCCTCGCAATCGGTGCTCTCAGCTTGGCCGTGGTGGGCGCGGTGCTGACGGCTCGTGGCAAGACTGAGCTGCCAGGCGCCGCCTATTCGAATCAGCGCGTCGCGGCCCTCCTGGGAGCAGGGGCGGCTGTCGTTTGGGGAGTGCAGCTGTGGGCAGGCGGCCAGATCCAGGACGATCTTGGTGCCAGTTGGTTGGTCGCCTCGGCTCGCATGATTGGCGTGCTCGCGATCGGAGTTCCGTTGCTCTTTCGTGGTGGACTGCGCCTCGAGCGCAAGGCTGTGCCGTACCTCCTGGTGGCAGGCGTTGGCGAGGTCTGCGGCTTTACGCTCTATCTCTTCGATTCCGAGTACGGCATGGCGCAGGCGGCGGTATTGACCGGACAGTACGGAACAGTGGCTGCACTGATCGGCATCTTTGTGCTCAAGGAACGGCTGCAGCTGACACAGATCATCGGGCTCGTGCTGATTGTGATCGCGGTGATCGGGCTCGGACTCGCGTAAGGCGCTAGGCCCCGAGCGCAGCAACCAGCTCGTCACGCGTTCGCACGATCGGTGTGACCCGACCACCAAGTGCCGCCTGGGCAGCACTCAGCGCATCGTCCAGCGATCCATCACCGGCAGCGACGGCAGTGAATGCGCGTGTGCAACCGAGGTGCTGCAGCGTCAGCTCGAGTGGTTCGGAAGGTAGGGCGCTCGCGCAGGCCAGCTGGGTGCCCTGCTTGGCCGCGCGTCGCAGCAACGAGTTGAGCTCCGGGTCGGGTACGAGCCGGACGGGTGCATGGGCATCGAACCAGCGGTTCAACTCCTGACGCCAGTTGGCGACGTCGATGCCGGCCCACGCATCGATCGCAGAGAGTGCGCCGGCGGCGTCGCGCGGTAGGTCGGCGGGATCGAGTGGGGGTATGCCGCCAAGGCGTCGCGCCAAGTATTCGGCACTCTCTGCAACGAGGGCATCAATATCCGCGAGCGCGGTGTCGAGAACAATCAGGGCGCTCATGCGACTCCTCTACGGGTATATAGCTTGAGCAACACGATAGACGCGATGCCGATACCAAGGGCGTCAATCGCAACATCGCTGACGTCACCATGGCGGGTCGGTACGAAGGACTGGTGGTACTCGTCCACGATCGCATAGACCAGAGCGATCGCGGCCGCGATCACGATCGCAGGGCTGAGGCGGGCCCGCTGAGCCCGAACTGCAACCACACAAGACGAGGCCAGCAGACCAAAGACGAAGATATGCCCAAGCTTACGCAGCAGCGTGTCGAGCGCGCCATGCGTGATCGCCAGGTTTGGCGTGTCACTTAACTGCCAGATGATGGTGGCCAGCAGCACGGGTGGGAGCAGGGCAAGAATGCGCACGCCCCGCAGCGTATCCGCGACTGGTCGCAGCGTTTCCTGCACGAAGCGTGCGCAGTTCGTCACTCGGGTGGGCGTGAGTGCGCGTTCCGCATCACACACGACGCCAAACTCTGTCGCAGGCTGACGGCATGAACACCACGCCGCTTCGTTGCCTCTCGTTTTCCATCCCCATGCTCATCGCAGTTGTGATCGCGATGGGGTTCCTCGCCAACGTCGCCCAGGCGGCCGACAGCACGGTGACCTACACCTATCCGTCAGGCGATAGCAGTGGTATGTCGGCACAATTGGCGCCCGGCATCGGTGGTTGCACGGTCGGCTGTGCGTCGCTCTACGCAGACGCTAAGACCGCGCTTCCCGCGCGAAGGCAGGGGCTGGTCGCCTTCGTGGCGCCGTTCGGAACAACCATCGTCAGCGCAGCTATCAGCCTCCGCTATCGAACGCTGAACGACGGTCTCTCGGTGCATCTCCAGACTCGCATCTCAGGTCGCTGGCTGGACAGTCGGCGTCTTCATTCAGCCGCTGCCAACTCCGGCACGTACCGTGTTGGTGGCGGCGGCACGGCTGTGGCGGTGACGCTCACCAGCGATGTGGCTGTAGCCGCCAAGGCTGTCAAGAAGGCGACGGACAACGCGGTGACGGTTACGAGCGTCTCGCTGGTCGTCCGAGACAGCACAGCACCATCGGTGGCCTGGACCGGCGGCGATCCGAGCACCGGGCTCTGGCAGCGTGGTTTGCTCTGTGGCTCATTTGCTGCGCAAGACGTTGGCCTTGGCATCGATCGCGTCGACTACGCCGTCGGTGGCGTCGTTGCCTCCTCGGTTGCACCGCTGGGGCCGCGTCTACAGCCGCGACCACTGCTCTACTCGGGCAGTATCTGCTTTGATAGCGCCGCACTCGAAGACGGCGTCTACGGCACTGCGCTGGGGGCGATCGACACCAATCCCGACGGAAACCAGAGTCGCCTGGTTGGGGGTGTCGTGCGGGTCGACAACACGGCACCTGTCGTGACCTTTGCGCCCCCAACCGACAGCGAGGCCCGGATGCCGCCACTTCTAGTGCAGGTCGAAGATCGCGCGAGCGGAGTCGCCACGACCGAGCTGAGCGTCGACGGCGTGCCATTGCTCGCGAAGGTGACGGCTGGGACGGTCGTGGCGACACCCACGCTGCCTCTCACCGATGGACTGCACCGTGTTACTTGGACTGTCGTCGACAACGCCGGCAACAGCACCAGCGATGGTGCCACGATCGGGGTGGCCGACGCGACCCCGCCGGCGATCGACATGGTTGCCCCGCTTGGTATCTCCACGGCCCAAGCGGCCATCTCAGCGAGCGTGACGGATGGCGGCTCCGGGGTCGCCATAGACGCGATCCGCCTGGCCGTCGATGGCGTCGAGGTCTCGGCCTTGAGCGACGTCGCTGACGGCCTGATTCGCTACGAGCCTGGTCGTTCATGGGCGGAGGGAGACCACGTAGTACGTCTGACGGCAAGCGATCGCTCTGGCAACCGCAGCGTCCGATCCTGGGCATTCCAGGTGCCACTCACCCCTCTGCCCGCAGCCCAACCTACGACGGGAACCGCACCGCCGGCCGATGCTGCAACGATCATGCCACCGCCTGTCGACATAGAGGAACCCACAGCCGGAGCCAACGATGCAGCGCTCGACCTACTTCTGCCCACCACGATCACGACGCACGGGCGGAGGACGACGCTGATGGTGGCCACGGCGCGTGGCGGGCTGCCGGCGGTGGGACAACGAGTGCAGTTGCGGTGGGCGAGTGGTGTCGGCATGTCCGACGTCGTCACGGACGAGTCAGGTACCGCAGTGGTCGTACTGGGTGCCACTGCCCACGGCACCCTACGCGTTAGCGTTGGTATGACCTCACGTTCTGTGCGCGTGCTGATCGGCACCGCGCTGTTATTGACAGCCGGGCTGCGAACGGTTCGCACCGGCGGCCAGGTGCAACTACGGGGCGGCATTCACGGTTCGACCGCGGATCGTGTTCAGATTGAGGCTCGTGTCGGTCGAGCCTGGCAATTCGTGACGTCAATCCGCTGTCTGGGAAGTCGGTTCGCTACGACAGTACGTCTGCCGAGCAAGGGTCACTATCTCGTCCGTGCGCGGGTTGGAAGGCTGGTTTCGCAGCCGCTCCGCTTGACCGCCCGCTAGGGACTGCGACGCGCCCTGGCTGCTACGTTGGCTGGGTATGAGCACGAACGCACTGACGGGGCTTAATCCGGCTCAACTCGAGGCTGTCGTTGCCGAACCCGGACCGATTCTGGTGGTCGCGGGCGCGGGCTCCGGCAAGACTCGGGTGTTGACACACAGGATCGCGCATCTCGTTGACGAGCACGGTGCCGCCCCTGCCTCGATCCTCGCGATCACCTTCACAAACAAGGCGGCAGGTGAGATGGCCGAGCGCGTTAATCGCGCCCTAGGGCGGTCTGCCACGGGCATGTGGGTAATGACCTTCCATGCCGCCTGCGCCCGCATCCTCCGTGCCGAGGCAACACGCATTGGCTTTCGCCAATCGTTCTCGATCTACGACGCGTCAGACCAGGTGCGGCTCGTCCGCTCGATCATCGAAGACGACCTCGGTAAGGACAGCAAGCGCTACCCGGCGCGGGGTGTCCATGCACGTATTAGCGACGCCAAGAATCGATTGATCTCCGCCGAGCAGTTCGCCGACGACAGTGATGGGTACTTTGACACCACGGTTGGCGAGGTCTACCTGCGTTATCAATCGCGCCTTCTTGAGGCTGGGGCGATGGACTTCGACGACCTGCTTGTTCACACCGCCCACTTGCTCGAGCAGATTCCTGCGGCGCGCGAGAAGTGGCAGACCGCGTTTAAGCATGTGCTGGTCGACGAGTATCAGGACACCAACCATGCCCAGTACCGCCTGATTCGATCACTGGCAGAAGGGCATCGCAGCATCTTCGTGGTCGGCGACTCAGACCAATCAATTTACTCTTGGCGAGGGGCGGACATTCGCAACATCCTCGACTTCGAGAAGGACTTCCCCAACGCTCGGACGATACGGCTCGAGCAGAATTACCGTTCGACGCAGCACATACTCGATGCGGCCAATGCTGTCATCGAACACAACCAGGGGCGCCAAGCGAAGCGGCTCTGGTCCGAACTCGGCCAGGGTGAGCCGGTGAGAGTGGTGGAGTGCCAAGACGAACGTAGCGAGGCACGCTTTGTGGTCGGGCAAATCGCGCGTGTGATTGGCGAGGGTGGATCGCTGCGCGACGTCGCAATCTTCTATCGCACCAACGCGCAGTCGCGAGCCCTAGAAGAGGCGCTCCGACAGGCCGACGTTCCGTATCGAATCATCGGCGGCACCGGCTTCTATGACCGCCAAGAGATCAAGGATGCGCTGGCCTACCTGCGCGCCATTGCGAACCCGAGCGACGACGTCTCACTTCGCAGGATCATCAATGTGCCCCGCCGTGCGATCGGCGATACGACGGTCTCGCGGCTCACAGAACACGCTGCAATGATGGGCGTCTCGCTGCGGCTCGCGCTGCTCGATGCCGACTCGATCTTGCCCGGTTCGGCCGCGCGAAAGGCTGTAACGGGGTTTGCTGCTTTGATGGATCGGCTAGCCGCGGCTGCAGTGTCGATGGAACCCGCCGAACTGCTCGAGCGCATCTACGACGAGACGGCAATGATCGAGTCGCTGCGGGCCGAGCGGACACTGGAAGCGAATGGGCGCATTGAGAACCTCGACGAGCTCTTGGGCGTAGCACGGTCGGCGACGCTCACGGGGCAGCCTGAGGCCGATCTTGCGATGTTTTTACAAGAGCTGAGCCTCGTCTCTGACGCCGATCAGTTGCCCGACACGGATGACGACTCCGCGGTCACGATGATGACGCTCCACACTGCCAAAGGACTCGAGTTTCCACGCGTCTACATGGTCGGCATGGAGGACAACATCTTTCCGCACGCGCGGGCTCTCGAGGAGGCAAATCTCGAAGAGGAACGCCGCCTGTGTTACGTCGGTATGACACGCGCTCGGGAACAACTGACGATGACGTACGCCCGTACACGCAGCCTCTACGGCCGACAGGACTACAACCCGCCCTCGACGTTCCTGAGGGAGATACCGGCCGAGTACGTCGACCACGAACGTGTTTCGTCGCGGGGTGGGACGAGCCTGCCGTCTTCGCCGGGGGCGCTGGTCGGATCGCCCGGCACCGATTACTCCGTCGCGGGCGATTGTTCGGGAGCCTATCGGGGATCTCCCGTTGATCTCGACGGGCGACACGGTTCTTCACCTCCGCTGGGGCGAGGGCATTGTGATCGGAGTGCCCTCAGCCGAGGAGATCCTCGTCCGCTTCCCTGAGGCCGGCGAGTGCCGTCTTCACGTCGCCTACGCGCCGATCGAGCTCGTGACGCCGTAGTTCTAGGCGGTAGGGCATGTCAGCGAGCACAGCCTCCTCGTCATTGCGCTAGCGGTCTCTGATAGATTGCCGTCGCGTTCGGGCGATTAGCTCAGTTGGTA
>SHUX01000046.1 GCA_009694475.1 Thermoleophilia bacterium | reverse complement strand
GTGACTGGTATCCTCGACGGCTCTGGAGAAGTGGCCGAGTGGCTGAAGGCGCCCGCCTGCTAAGTGGGTCTAGGGGGTAAACCTCTAGCGAGGGTTCGAATCCCTCCTTCTCCGTCGTGTCGGTGAGCGAGGGTTGACGACGTGTGCTGCACGTAATCGGCTCCGGCTTGGCGATCAGGTTTGTCGAGACGGGCTTTGCCCGTCTCGAGCAGCAACGTCGTCGGCGCCGCCGAGATTTGGTTGCGGAACCCGGATGGTGGGGCGGCGGCTTTCGAATCCCTCCTTCTCCGTCGTGTCGGTGAGCGAGGGTTGACGACGTGTGCTGCACGTAATCAGCTTTGGTTTGGCGATCAGGTTTGTCGAGACGGGCTTTGCCCGTCTCGAGCAGCAACGTCGTCGGCGCCGCCGAGGTTTGGTTGCGGAACCCGGATGGTGGGGCGGCGGCTTTCGAATCCCTCCTTCTCCGTCGTGTCGGTGAGTTTCGTGGTTGTGAGAGAGACCGAATTGGGATCGGGTTCCAAGGGCTGCTGAATCCTGATTGGTCCATTACGTCAGGACTCGCTTGGATAGCGCGACTCGGGTAGGCTTTCGCGATACCGGCCCGCTCGACGGGCGATCTTTCAAGGGGAGCGAAGATGAGCGACTACGCAGTGATCAACCCGGCCACCGGGGAGCACGTCAAGGACTATCCGACGATTACCGACGCCGAGCTGGTCGCCGCGACCGCGCTCGCACAGAAGACGCATGACGAGTGGTCGCGCACCACAACCGTCAAAGAGCGCGCCGAAATGGTCCGCAAAGTTGGCGACCTGCACACAGAGCGCCGCGAAGAGCTCGCCGACATCATCGTTCGCGAGATGGGCAAGCCGCGCGAGCAGGCACTCGGCGAGATCGACTTTTGCCAAGCCATCTACGAGTACTACGCCGACAACGCCGAGAAGTTTATGGCCGACGAATCCGTCGAACTGTCGTGGGGCGAAGGCTCCGCGCTCGTTAAGCGCCGCTCGATTGGCGTCATCCTCGGCATCATGCCGTGGAACTTTCCGTACTACCAAGTCGCCCGCTTCGGCGGCCCGAACCTGATCATCGGCAACACCGTGCTGCTCAAGCACGCACCACAGTGCCCCGAGTCCGCTGCCGCAATGGAGCAGATGTACCTCGACGCCGGCTTCCCCGCTGGCGCGTACGTCAACATCTACGCCACCAACAGCCAGATCGAGACGCTGATCGCCGATCCGCGCGTCCAGGGTGTGTCCGTGACGGGCTCGGAGCGTGCTGGTGCAGCCGTCGCCGAGATCGCTGGCCGCAACCTCAAGAAGGTCGTGCTCGAGCTCGGTGGGTCCGACCCGTTCATCCTGCTCTCGACCGACGACCTCGACGCAGTCGTCGAGTCGGCCGTCGCAGCGCGTGTCGACAATGCGGGCCAGGCCTGCAACGCAGCCAAGCGCTTCGTTGTTGCCCAGGATCTCCACGACGACTTCCTCGGCAAATTCGTCGAGGCGCTAGCAGATGTCGAAACGGGTGATCCGGCGTCAGACGACTGCGCGATGGGCCCGCTCTCGTCGACCCTCGCCGCTGATCGCCTCGAGGCTCAACTCAAGCGCGCGGTCGCGGCCGGCGCCACGCTGGTCGGTGGCGAGCGCACGGGCAACTACTTTACGGCGGGCGTACTGACCGGCGTGACGAGCGACAACCCAGCCTTTCACGAGGAGTTGTTTGGCCCGATCGCAACCGTCTTCAGCGTCGCTGACGAGAACGAGGCAATCAGTCTTGCCAACGACACGCCGTACGGGCTCGGCTCGTACCTCTTTACGACCGACGCCGACCAGGCCATGCGCGTCGCCGACCAGATCGAGGCCGGCATGGTCTTCGTCAACCTTGTCGGTGCAGATGCGCCCGAGCTGCCATTCGGTGGCGTCAAGCGCTCTGGCTTCGGCCGCGAACTCGGCCGCTTCGGCGCCGAAGAGTTTGTCAACCGCAAGATGATCCGCATCGGCTGATGCGCAGGTAGCGGGAGGATGAGCCAAAGGGGCCTGAACCCTTTGGCTCATCCCGCTCGCCTATCGTCCCGGGTATGAGCCTGATCGAATCCAGCCTGCGTCTCGGCGACCTGCCACTGGCACGCGGTGGCGTGCTTCGCGACGCGCAGATCACCTATCGCGTCCACGGCACGATCGAGAACGGTGAGGCGATCATGCTGCCGCACATGTACTCGGGCAGCATGGACTCGATGGAGGGATTCTTGGCCCCAGCTGGTCCGATCGACGCCACGCAGTGCGCGGTGATTACGCCCGCCATGCTCGGCGCAGGCGCCTCGACCTCGCCGACCAATGCCCACGCCGAGCAGCAGGGCGCCAACTTTCCTGTTCTCAGCACGGCCGACGATGTGGCTGCTCAGAAGGCACTGCTCGACCACCTCGGTGTCACTAAGCTGCGCCTCCTGCTCGGGTTTTCGATGGGAGGCCAGCAGGC
Source organism: Thermoleophilia bacterium (assembly GCA_009694475.1). Classification (GTDB taxonomy): domain Bacteria; phylum Actinomycetota; class Thermoleophilia; order Gaiellales; family F1-60-MAGs149; genus F1-60-MAGs149. The sequence goes on along the minus strand of SHUX01000046.1, from coordinate 11,461 downwards.
GTTGCGCTTCGCGGTCACCTACCCAGACATGGTCGAGCGACTCGTGCTGATCGCCGCCACGGCCCGCAACACGGCCTACGGACGCATCGTTGCCCAGTCGCTCGCCGAGGCGATCACGGGTGAGCCCGGCTGGCGCGTTGCCGACGACGCACTTGAGGGGCGCCATCGCCACGCACGTCTGATGAGCCTGCTTGGCGCCACCCACGAGGCCTTCTTGCCGCACGGCATCGCCCAAGCCGGCGTCGAAGACCACGAGGCCTTCATCCGCGAGATCTTCGAGGCCGACTACGGCTCGCAAGACGCCAACAACCTGCTCTGCCAAATCGAGCGGTGGCACGGCGCCGATGTCTCGGATGGCGGCGACCTCGCCGCAGCACTCGCGCGCGTGACCTGCCCAGCGGCAGTGATTGCCCTCGCCGGCGACCGGCTCTTTCCACCGGAGGAAGTCAGCGAGCAGGCTCGCCTGCTGCCAAATGCCAATGTGCACGTCGTCGGCTCGACGTGGGGGCACTACGCGATGGGTGGCTTTGACAGTGCGGACATCGCCGCGGTGTACGCGATCGTCGCGGCGGCGCAGATCTAGGCAGCCGACTCGAGGGCAAACCAGCCCTCGGCGACGTCGAGCGTGAAGCGGTACTGATCGAGGAAGCCCTCTTGGCCGAGCAGGCCGAAGGGAGAGTTCCAGCCCAGGCAGAACCAGACCGTGGTGACGAGTGTGCCGGCGGCGCTCTTGAGTACCACGGGAGCGGGGCAGGAGAGAACGACGCCGGAACCCAGCCCGACCTGTTCGCCACGCGTCGGGTCAAGTTCGATTTCTAAGTCGGCGGCGATCCAGCCAGGAAGGCGCGTGCGCAGCGCTCCTGTATCGACGAGGCACGGCACGGAAACTGAGAGGTCAGCACAGATTTCGACCGTCATGGTTGGTCGCTTGGCGGGTACCGGGTCGCCCGGCAGGCGGCGTAGAGGGAGTCGGGTCAATGGAAGCCCCAAATCGTGTCGATCGGCGGCGGGTCGTCGGGGTGCGGCACGCGGATGTAGCGGTAGCCATGGATGCCACTTGCGCGGTTGCGTTTCGCGAGCACCTCGGGGTTGTCGTCGGAGCCGACGATCTTGCCTTCGCGCGAGAGTGCAACCCACTTGCCGAGATAGTCGGCAAAGACGTCCTCTTGGGTGGCGGCAGGGCCGAGGCGCACGATCTGCTCGATTAGGTCACGGTGCGAGGCGCTGATTGCGAAGCGATCCCCGTGGCGCGTGACGACACCCGCATTTTCGAGCTGCCGCAGAGCAATGGCCGCGGCCGACTTGGCGCAACGCGATTGGCGGGTCAACTCGGCCAGCGTGCAGGGGCCGACCAGCAAGGCAGCGAGCGCAGCGACACGCGTCCGGCTGCCGAGTAGGTGCTCGGCCGGTGTTCGTGTTTCGCGTACAGTCATGACTCTAAAACTAGCACACATAATCGGACGGGACAGATCAGAACTCAGCCCGCTTGGGATCAGAGATTCGTTCGCCTGCAGCCAGAACAGGCACCCCCCCCTGCTCGTTCACGGACCCATTGTCCTGATTCCGCTCGTGGCGCTGCTGGGGATCGCGATGATTGTCCGACCCGTCTGGCGCATCACGCTCGGCCCGTGGGTCGTGCTGTTGGGCGTCCTGATGTTCGCGCTGACGTTTCTGGCCGTCCAGACCGGTGAGGAACTGCAGGCCAATGTCGACTCGACGCGACTGATCAAAGACCATGCCGAGATGGGCAATGCGTTGCGCCCGATTGCGCTGGCCTTGCTCGTCGCGATCTTTCTGCTGGTGGCACCGGCCTGGTCGATTGCTCGCGGTGGGCGCGGGGCGCTGGCCACGCTTGGTCGTTCACAGATGTGGAACATCATCAGCATCGTGCTGGTCGTCTTGACAGGCGTCCTCGCGACCTATTGGGTAATCAAGACCGGCTACTCGGGTGCCGATGCCGTCTGGCATGACGTCCGCATCATCAAGAGCGGCGACTAGACCAACGCGGGTGTCATGTGACCACGTTGGGCACGATCGACAGGCGTGGCGTCGAACGCGGCTGTCGTTCGCCGTCGACCGATACGTCAACGTGCTCGTCGTAGAAGCACATGTGTCCACGTAGGCGCTCGGATTCGGGCAGCGGATCGGGATAACTCCAGGCGACATCGTTGTGGAGTTTGCCTGCGACCTTGACCGACCAGTACGCCGCCGTGCCCTTGTAGGGGCAGACGGAGGTGCGCTCGCTCTTGACGAGGACATCGCTCTCCACGTCGACATGTGGCAGGTAGTAGCGGTTGCGCATACCGGTCTCGAACACGATCATCGGACGCTTGCTATCGGCAACAACCTGGCCGTCAATCTCGATCACGATGTGCCGCGAACTCTGCACACAATCGACGCGGCTATACGGATCGCGCGGATGGCCAATGATCGTCTCCTCTTCCTCGCGCCACTCGTCCATCGACGCCCATTCAAATGCGATGTGGTCGCTGAGGACGGCGTGCTCCTCGGGCAGATCGATCGGCATCCAGGCGGCACCGGCGGCGATGCGATCGCCAACGCGGATGTTCCAACGCAAACGACCGTTGGCCGGGGCGGTCGGTGTCAACAACGCAAACTGCACGTCGTGGCGCGGAAACCAGTACGACGTCGGATACGGCCCCTGCCAGACCAACTGCGTGTTGCGACTATTGGCGATGGTCTCGCCGTTGAGAAACACGCGGACCCAGCGCGGGCTGGGCTCTGAGCGGAGGATGTCCGGGTCGTCGGCCATGACCATACGGTACCGGGACGTCTACGTGGAACGCTGCGGCGCACAGCAGCCGGGCGCCGCTTCCGTCTCGGTGTCCGCAACGAGCGTGATGGGTACTGGTGGCTCCGCGCTCCAAGCGCAGCGAAAGCCTTGGTGTCCCGTCGAGCTCTCCGGCGTATTGCCGGTACGGGCCGAGACGCGGTAGCGGTTGCAGTACGACTCGTGGCAGAGGTACGAGCCGCCGCGAATCGCCATGTTGTCGTTGCCGACGGTTGGGTCGAAGCGGTCGGTTGTCCACTCCCAGACGTTGCCGCTCGTGTTGTAGAGGCCGTAGCCGTTCGGCGCGAAGGCGTCGACGGGGCAGGTGCCGAGGTAGCCATCTGCGGCCGTGTTGTCCTCTGGAAATGTGCCCTGCCAGATGTTGCACATGTGTTGACCATTCGGCTCGAGTTCGGCGCCCCACGGCAAGCACTGCTGCTCGAGGCCGCCGCGTGCGGCGATCTCCCACTCGGCTTCGCTGGGCAGGCGCAGGTCGGCCCACGTGCAATACGCGATCGCGTCGAGGATTGCGACGTGGACGACGGGATGGTCGTCGCGTCCCTCAAGCGTGCTGTGAGGCCCTTCTGGGTGACGCCAATCGGCGCCGTCGACCTTGCGCCACCACGGCGCGGCGGCTGCGGCCTGAGTCAATTCGAAGTCGGGGGGCAGGAAGCCGACGAAGACGAACGACCAGCCGTACTGCTCGGCCACCGTCACCCACTCGGTCTCCTCGATGAAGGCAGCAAAGCGCGCGTTCGAGACGGCGTGAGCATCCATCCAGAAGGGTGCGCTGTCGACGGCACGAACCGGCCCCTCGCCGTCGCCTGGCCGGGCCTGCTCATCCTCGTTGCCGAGCAGGTACGTGCCGCCAGGAATCGGCATCAATTCGGCGCCATGCGTGGTCGGGGGGGATGCTGCGGTCACGTCGGCAGCATAGCCCGGAGTTGTGCCCGTGACGGGCGACGCAGGCCAGGCTCACATACCCGCGTGGCCTCGGGCATGATGGTTATGAGATGAGGCTCTCCTACCGCCAACGCGTCCTGATCATGCTTGTTCTACTGGTGGTTTTCATGACGGGCATTGCGATCAGCAACACGACGAGCCAGGTGCTCGGACTCGCGATCTGCGCGCTGTCCCTCGTGCTCGCGGCCTTCGTGGTGTTTCGGCTCAATCGCGTCCGTTAGGAGCGTTTGTCAGGCGAGTTCGGTGAGGACACGCTTGGCCGCGGCATGACCCGTCCAGGCACTCGTCTCGCCGTACCACGAGCCGAGATAGTCGCCGGCGATATGGATGTGATCGGTTCGCTGCATCAATGTCGGTTGGAGCCTGCCACGACCGACGAAGGGGAAGGGGATGCCGGGGCTGACGCGGTGGATCTGCCGCTCGACGACGTGGCCGCGGAGTTCGGGGAGGACCTGCTCGAGGTCGGCTTGAAAGAGGTCGAGGGTCTCCTCGTCGCCGAGGTGCTCGACTTTGCGACCAAGGTTGGCGGGCGCATAGACCATGAAGCTCGAGCCGGGTGGACGCGACGAGCGGTGCTCGGCCAGCACGTTTGCCATGTTGAACAGCATTGAGGTCGATCGTTTTGGCGTCGCGATCGCGTAGATACCATCCCATCGCTGCGGACCGGTCTCGTCGGTCAGGAAGGCCGCGGCGATCGACGGTCCGTAGACAATCGACCGCAGTGCCTCGCGAAGATCTCCCGGCAAATCGTCTGCCAGTGCTGCTATCTGGTGTGCATCGATCGCGAGAATCACGGAGGTAGCCGTCAGGGCACGCGGCCCGTCTGGACCTGTGCACTCGACGACCACGCCATCGCCGGTGCGCACAACGCGGGTGGCGCGGGTGCCAAATTGGAGTCGATCCCCATGTGGTGCTGCCAAGGCATCCATCAGTCGCTGAGGACCACCAACGATCGCGCGCCCCAACCCCTCATCCTTGTTCCAGACGAGGTGAAAGTAGCCGACGCCATAGCCTGCCGCGATCTCCTCTGGCTCGCCCGTACCGCGTGTCAACGTGCAGCGGAAGAAGGCATCGACCTCGGGGGTTAGGGGGCCAATGCAGTCGCTGAATGATTCGTTGTCCATAAAGTCGAGCATGCGTTGCTGCAGGACGGCAGGATCTTCGCCCGGAATCGGTCGTGCAATGTCGCCGTACTGTTTGACGAGGCGCCGCAACTTGAGGCCGACACGCACGAACTCGATCCGGGCGCGCGCCGAGAACGGCAGTCGCAGCGGATACAGCTCGATCGGGCCGTCCGAGATCAGGCGCCCCTCGTACGACACCGCGGTCAGAATTCCCGGCACATCAACGGCCTCGACACCCGTGGCGGTGAGCAGTCGACCCAGAGCGGTGTCTTCGCCGCCGAAGACGTGAGCGCCGAGGTTGAGCCAGTGGTCGCCTCTTTCGAAGGACCGAATACGACCTCCAGGGCGCTCAGTTGCCTCGAGAATGACGACGTTGCGGTCGCGAAGTTCCCAAGCCGCCGACAGCCCGGCAATGCCAGCCCCAACGATGATCACGTCGTAACGCTCGCTGCTCATAGTGCGATCCTAGAGCGGGTGGTGACAGGCCACAAGGTGCTCGTCAGAATCCGCCGTGCGAGCAACGAGCGGTGGGCGGTCCGTCGCGCAGATCGACGTCGCCGCTGGGCAGCGTGGGTGGAAGGGGCAACCGCTGGGAGGGTTGGCGAGGCTTGGCACGTCGCCGCGCAAGACAATGCGCTCGCGCTGAGAGACAGACCCGACCTCGGGGATCGGGACCGCCGACAAGAGCGCGTTGGTGTAGTGGTGCGCGGGTCGATCGCAGACCGTCAACGAGGGTCCAATTTCGACAATGCGACCGAGGTACATAACGGCCACACGGTCCGAGATCTGGCGGACAACAGCAAGGTCGTGCGCGATAAAGACGTAGGTGAGGTCGAGTTGCTGCTGCAGGTCGGCCAGCAAGTTGACGATCTGCGCCTGGATCGAGACGTCGAGCGCCGAGACGGGCTCGTCCGCCACGACGAGGCGCGGGTTGAGAGCGAGCGCCCGCGCGACACCAATCCGTTGGCGCTGCCCGCCCGAGAACTCGTGTGGATAGCGACGCGCATGCTCCGGCCTGAGGCCAACGAGTTCAAGCAATTCGGCAACGCGATCAGCGATCTCCGCCTTTGATCCGTAGCGATGAATCTCGAGCGGCGCGGCGATAATCGCACCAACCTGGTGGCGCGGATTCAGCGACGAGGATGGATCTTGAAACACAATCTGCATGTCTCGACGCATGCGCCGAAGATCTTCACCACGCAAGTTGGTGATGTCACGACCCGCGAATTCGATCGTGCCGGCATCGGCGTCGAGCAGTCGCAGCAGCACGCGCCCGAGCGTCGACTTGCCGCAGCCAGACTCGCCAACAAGTCCCAACGTCTCGCGCTCGCGTACCGCAAGCGAGACGTCGTTGACGGCGTGGATCCAACCCGTCGTGCGCCGCAACAGACCCTTGCTGCGCAGCGGGAAGCGCTTGGTCACGCCGTCGGCTCGCAGGATGATGTTGTCGTTCTGCTCAGCGCTCATCTGCAACTCCAGTCGGCGCTAGGACGGCTGCACGCAGACTCGCACGCTCATCGAGCGGCAAGATGCAGGCATCGAGGTGGCCATCGCCTGTGCGCTCGGTGAGCGGCGGCGAGACATCGCAGGCGGGCTGATGGTGCACGCAGCGCGGTGCGAATACGCAGCCAGGCTGGCGATCGTGAGGAGAGGGAGGAGCGCCAGGAATCGTCGTCAGACGCTCGGGACGCGGGCGATCCACGCGCGGCATCGAGCCAAGCAGGCCCCACGTATAGGGGTGGCGGGGATCATTGAAGATCGTCGCCGTCGTCCCCGCCTCGACAATGCGCCCGTCGTACATCACCTGCACGCTGTCGGCCATCTCGGCGACGACGCCGAGGTCGTGGGTAATCAGCACGACACTCGACTCGGTCTCCGCGGTCAGAGTCTGGATCAATTCGAGGATCTGAGCCTGGATCGTGACGTCAAGTGCCGTCGTTGGCTCGTCGGCAATCAAGAGCCGCGGACGACACGAGAGTGCCATCGCGATCATCAGGCGCTGACGCTGGCCACCCGAGAACTGGTGTGGAAAATCGTCGATTCGCTGCTCCGCATCGGGAATGCCGACCTGGTGCATCAACTCGAGGACGCGCAGGTGCACGTCTTTGCGCGACAGTGAGGTGTGGGCATTGATCTGCTCGGCGATCTGCCAACCAACGCGGTAGACCGGATTCATCGACGTCATCGGGTCTTGGAAGATCATCGCGATCTCCGTCCCGCGGATGCTACGCCACTCGTCGCGGTCCAAGGCGAGCAGGTCCTGACCGCGGTACTGGATCGAGCCAGTGATGCGTGCGTTGGGGTCTGTGATCAGCCCCATCACGCTCATCATCGTCACACTTTTGCCCGAACCCGACTCGCCAACGATGCCGAGTACGGAGCCGTCGTCGACGACAAACGACACGCCGTCGACCGCCGTCACCGGTCCAGACTCCGTTTCGAACTCGACACGAAGGTCGACGACCTCGAGCAGTGGTGTGCTGCTCATGCGGTCCGCGTCCGTGGATCGAGGAAGGCGTAGAGGATGTCGACGAGCGCGCTCGCGACGACGATGAAGAACGCGCCGTACAAGACCGTCGTCATGATCACCGGCAGGTCGAGACCAGCCAGCGAGAGGTAGGTCAGGCGGCCAACGCCGGGCAAGCCAAACACGACTTCGACGAGCAACGCACCGCCCGCGACGAGGGCTGCAAAGTCGAGTCCGAACAGGCTGACAAAGGTAATCATCGACGTCCGCAACTGGTGACGGAGTAGCACGCGTCGCTCGGTAATACCCTTCGATCGCGCCGTACGCACGTAGTCCTCATTCTCGGAACTAACGATGTCGGAGCGCAGCACCCGCGCGTAGAACCCGACAAAGAGGACAGATAGCACCAGCCATGGGATCACGAGGTGCGTAAACCACCCGATCGGGTCCTCGGTCAGCGGCACGTAGCCAAGCGGTGGCACCCACGAGAACAGGAAGGTGTCGTGGAAGCGCTGCTGGGTGACTAGGTTGGCGACCTCACCGAGCCAGAAGACAGGGAGCGCCACACCGATCAGTGACACCCCCATCAGGAGCGGGTCCCAGATCGTGCCGCGCAGCGACGCCGCTAACAGGCCGATGCCGATGCTGGCGAAGATCCAAATCACGGCCGCCCCGAAGACGAGCGAAAACGTGACGGGCGCGGCGGCGATGATCTGTGGGATCACCTGCACGCCACGGTTCGAGTACGACTCGATGTCGCGCTTGACGACGATCCGATCCATCATCGTCAGGTACTGGACGGGGAGTGGTCGATCGAGCCCGAAGTTCGAGCGAATCGCGGCGAGCGTTTCCGGCGTCGCGTTGCGCCCCGCCATCTGGCGGGCCGGGTCGATGCCCGGCGTTGCGAAGAAGATCAGAAACACGATCACGCTGAGCGCAAACAGCACCACGATCATCGAGGCGATCCTGCGGAGTGCGAACGCGATCATGCCTGTGCCCGCCCACGACGGCGCAGACGCAGCTTCGCGCGCGGGTCGAGTGCGTCGCGCACGCCATCGCCAAGGATGTTGAGCACGAGGATCGTGATCGCGATCATCAGACCCGCGGAGATCGACACCATCGGTCGGGTGTAGAGCTGGGCCTGGCCGCCGTTGATGATCGTGCCCCAGCTAGCCTGGGGTGGCTGTACGCCAATCGATAGGAACGACAATGCCGATTCGGTCAGGATGCAGGCGGCGATCATCAGCGGGAAGATCACGATCACGCTGGGCAGGACGTTCGGCAGGATCTCCTTGAAGAGCAGTCGCCGGCGGCGTGCACCCTGCGCGATCGCGGCTTCGACGTAGTCGCGTCGACGCACCGACAGCACTTCGCCGCGCACTGGGCGCGCGACATAGGGAACGAAAACAAACCCGATGATGATCACGGGCAGCCAGAGACTGCCAGGGTCGACCGCAATTGGTCCGATTGAGAGCCCCTGTACGAGCAGGACGGTCGAGAGGGCGATCGCCAGGAGATAGATCGGGAAGGCCCAGACGATATCGAGCAGGCGCGAGATCGTCGCATCGATCATGCCACCAGAGAAGCCGGCCAAGAGACCGATGATCGTGGCGATCAGGCACGCGACAACTGCCGCGGCGACGCCCACGATTAGCGATGCGCGACCACCGTAGAGCAGGCGCGCTGCGACGTCGCGCCCCTGCGTGTCAGCGCCCAAGAAGTACTGCGCCTGCCAGGTCGGTCCAATCGGGGTCGAGCCGAGACCAGTCGGGTTGGGTTGGATGACGGGCACCGTCTGACCATTGATGACGATCGTGCCCGAAAGGTTCGAGGCGAAGGGATCGGTCTTAGCGATTCTCGAGGCATAGACGGGTGCCAGCAGCGTCGCGATGATAATCACGAGCAGGACGACGAGCGACAGCATCGCCGCCCTGTCCCGACGCACGCGCATCAGCCCAGCACCCCACGTCCCGCGGCTCGAATCGGCGGTCTCTACACGGTCTAGCTGAGTGTCGTCAGACACCCTGGGGGAGGTTGGAACGCTTACGATCGCTGCGCACTACTGCACCCAAGCCTGCTCGAACATAAAGCCACCAACGACCGACGGGTTGCTCTGGTAGTTGCCGACGCGCGACGACACGAAATCGAGATTGCTCGCCACGAACAGTGGCACCCATGGGGCGGCATCCGTGACGAGCTTGTCGATCTCTGTCCACATTGCGACGGCAGCAGCCGGGTCGGTCAACTGCATCTGTTCCGCAGCCTTCGTCTTGGCGTCGATCGCCGGGTCGCAGAACATCGACAGGTTCGGATTGGCCGTGCTGTTCTCGTGGTAGCCACCACAACCAACCACGATGTCGAGGAAGTCAGCGGGAGCCGGGTAGTCCGGGTACCAGTAACTCATCGACATCTGCGCCTTGTTGGCAGAGTCCTGCACGTACGTGTACTGGACACCAGACTGGAGTGTCTTGATGCTGGCTTCATAGCCGAGCTGCTTGAGCAGCGAGACGAAGTACAGGCTGACTGCAGTCGTCACCTCGTCGGGGGTCGAGATGATCACAACCTTCTGCCCCTTCGTACCCGAGGCATCAACGAGCTGCTGTGCCTTCGGCATGTCGGGTGCGCTCCAGGTCGGGCCTGGGTTGAGAGTGAACGGGCAGTACGCCTCGTAGGACGGGAAGTTCGGTGGCAAGATCTGGCACGTTATCTGCCCTAGCTTCGGTCCGCCCCACAGCTGCACGATCGCGGCACGGTCCGTTGCATAGTTGATTGCCTGCCGCACACGGACGTCGTCGAAGGGCGGCGTCGTTGCGTTGAGCACCATGTGGTAGACCTGCGGATTGGCGTTGATCGCAATCTGCTCCGGATACTTCTCGCTGATCTCGCCGAGCCGGTCGGCTGGGATCTGGTCGGCGATCCAGTCGGCTTGACCATTGGCAACCTGCGTCGTGCCTGCGTTCGGCAAGATCGCTATATTGTATTCGATGCGATCGGGATAGCCGTTGGGCTGGGCGTCCTTCGACCACTGGACGAATTCGGGGTTACGCACCATCACCATGCTCTCACCGGGCTTGAAGCTCTCGATCATGTACGGGCCGGTGGCTGGCAGCGGCGTGACGCCTGTCTCCTTCGGCGGCGTGTTGGCGGGCAACACGTAGGCGAAGGGGAGTGCGAGCTTCTGCAAGAAGTCGGGATCCTGCTTGAGCAGGTTGAACGTCAGCGTCATCGCCGCATCGTCGGCAACGATGCCGAGGCTGAGGTCGCACTTCTTGCCGGCCTTCGGCGTGGAGGCGCACTTGTCGCCGCCGAGCAGTACGGCGTAGAAGCTCGACACGGGGCCGGGCAGCTTGAACTGCCGCTCAATCGTGGCCTTGAAGTCGCTTGGCTTGACCTCTTGTCCGGTCGAGAACTTGACGCCCGGACGTACCTTGAACGTGTAGATCAGGCCGTCCGCGGTCGGGGTTGGGATCTCTTCAGCGAGGTTCGGGACGAGCGTGTTGCCGTCCGGTCCCGCTACGCGCTTCCACGTCAACAGACCATCGTTCGTCAGACGCAGCAAGGTCCAGTTGCCGTCGTAGTCGACGCCCGGATCGATCGATGATCCAAAGCCATTCCACACGATCTCCATCGTGCCCCCACGATGGGGACTGTCGAGCGTGACGTCGGCATTCGCGTCGGCCGCGGCTGTCGCCGCTGTATCTGCCGAGGCTGCCGTAGTTGCTGGTTCGCTGCCTTGTGGCGCGGTCGAACTGCCACAGGCCGCGAGGACGCAGGCGGTGACAGCGAGGGCGAGGAGAGCGAAGAGCGAGCGCGACTTGGTCGTGTTCGTGGTCATGTTCGTGGTCCTGTTCGTGGTCCTGTTCGTGGTCCTGTTCGTGGTCCTGTTCGTGGTCCTGTTCGTTCGAGCGTACATTGCATGTTACTGATTTGGCGGGTCAAGAGTTTTCGAGAGTTCGCGATGTGGCGTGTGATCGAGCGTTCGATCCACGGGCCAGGCTTGCGGGCATCGGGGTCGCCGCGCAAGGCTGCGATCTCTTCCCACAGGTCGGGGCTCGCAGCAAGGTGGCTCGAGGCAATCCAATGCTGGCTCTGCATGTTGTCGATGCGGCGCTGATG